>NZ_CP011047.1:3600000-3903755 GCF_000982825.1 Cronobacter sakazakii
ACACGTGTAACCCAGATCGAGGAATTTATCACCCTATCCGCCGTGAGGTATTCCATCAGCGGCGTAAATGCGACGACCTGAAACAGCGCCAGCCAGAACCCCAGCAAAAAACTGTAAGCGATAACGCTGTACCCCATAAATGCCAGCAGCTGTTTTATGCTTAAACGATAACCCCAGCGTAAGGTATTTCGCCAGTATGTGAAGTAGCGGTGTCGCATCCCTGATTCCTCTTATTATTGGTAAACAGGTTACCGCACCGGCACGTAGCCTGAAACTACCAGAATCGTGATCGCGCGGTATAAAAAAAGCGCAGCCGTAAATTAAAAAAAGAAAAATCGGGCTATTGCGACTCAATGTGTGTAAGGTGCCCCCTCCACAATTCAAAGAAGATACTTATGGCTATTCATAAAAGAAAATCGCAAGACAGTTACTTAAGCCGCGTCACCTGCCCGAAATGCAACGAAAAATCTGAACACAGCGCCGCCCGCGTCAACAAGCAAAAAACGCTCATCTGCCCCGCCTGCAATCATTTATTTGTCTTCGCGCAGACTCCAGCGCATCCACTCTAAAACCTGTTTGACTATCCGGTTAAAAGCGCCGGTATTCCTGGTGCTTTTAATCAATTACCGCTATTTTATTAGCATGCTAATGCTTCGCCGCCTTATTTAATCCAACACTCCCGCGCCATAAATATCGTGTCACATTCCAATAAAATAAAATTAACGAAAAGTAAATCAGAACACATCCTTTTAAAATGAGCATTACGCTTTTAATATTATTACATTTATGCCACCTGTTTCATTAACATTATCACACGTCCATCTGCATTTCTTTGCGTTTATTTACTTTAACCCTGTCTAAAAGCCGATCCTCTGCCGCCGATAAACGCCATGAACCGTTTATATCGCGTGATGGAGAAATATCGTTGAGTATGAAAGTGAATATAAAAAGGATGGCAATGACAGTAAGGTTGTTTTCATTTATAACCCTTGGCGCGTTAATCGTTATTTTTCTCGCCAGTTCCGCCTCTAACCTGTGGTCGTTAACACGCAGTAATCAGGGGTGATGCTGCCAACTTACTGATTTAGTGTATGATGGTGTTTTTGAGGTGCTCCAGTGGCTTCTGTTTCTATCAGCTGTCCCTCCTGTTCAGCTACTGACGGGGTGGTGCGTAACGGCAAAAGCACCGCCGGACATCAGCGCTATCTCTGCTCTCACTGCCGTAAAACATGGCAACTGCAGTTCACTTACACCGCTTCTCAACCCGGTACGCACCAGAAAATCATTGATATGGCCATGAATGGCGTTGGATGCCGGGCAACCGCCCGCATTATGGGCGTTGGCCTCAACACGATTTTCCGCCATTTAAAAAACTCAGGCCGCAGTCGGTAACCTCGCGCATACAGCCGGGCAGTGACGTCATCGTCTGCGCGGAAATGGACGAACAGTGGGGATACGTCGGGGCTAAATCGCGCCAGCGCTGGCTGTTTTACGCGTATGACAGGCTCCGGA
The DNA here is from genome assembly GCF_000982825.1 of Cronobacter sakazakii. NCBI lineage: Bacteria > Pseudomonadati > Pseudomonadota > Gammaproteobacteria > Enterobacterales > Enterobacteriaceae > Cronobacter > Cronobacter sakazakii. The sequence continues at coordinate 3,601,513 of NZ_CP011047.1, forward strand.
AGACGGTTGTTGCGCACGTATTCGGTGAACGCACTATGGCGACGCTGGGGCGTCTTATGAGCCTGCTGTCACCCTTTGACGTGGTGATATGGATGACGGATGGCTGGCCGCTGTATGAATCCCGCCTGAAGGGAAAGCTGCACGTAATCAGCAAGCGATATACGCAGCGAATTGAGCGGCATAACCTGAATCTGAGGCAGCACCTGGCACGGCTGGGACGGAAGTCGCTGTCGTTCTCAAAATCGGTGGAGCTGCATGACAAAGTCATCGGGCATTATCTGAACATAAAACACTATCAATAAGTTGGAGTCATTACCTAATCAGGCGCTGGATGATGTGAATAAAGAAATCCGCGTCGTGCTTTCCGTGGTAGACCCGATTAACCATAGCCGGACCGTTCGCGTGCGCCTGATGGAAGCGATGATTAATCAGTCATTAGGCAAAACCTCACAGGCGGAAACCTCACTGGAGGGCGCGAATGAATTCCTACAGCACGCGGTGGAAACTTTTGATTCCTATATGGCTTCGCCTCGTACGCCGGGAGAAGAGGAAATTTTAGCGCCCTATCGACAGACCTGGCAGAATTATCTCGACAATGGTTTACGGCCCATGATCGAGGCCGCAACCAATAATGACGTAGAGCGCTTTAACCAGCTTGCAAGCTTTACCGTACCGGCGCTGGATTATCAGTTCGAAAATGAATTGCTGAAACTCCTCTCTTTCCGGGAAGATTATGCGCATAACCTTAATCTGGATGCGCAGGAACAATTTAAATATAGCCTTACGTTGCTGGGTGGGTTTACGATTATTTTCATTCTGATTCTGCTTGCGGTATTTATTCTTATCCAGCGTCGCATCCTTAAACCACTGGATATCGCGCACGCCCAGTGCAAGAAAATCGCTGAAGGTGATTTACAGAATCCGATTATTTCGCATTCCGGTGATGAAATTGGCAGGATGCTTACCGCGCTTGAACAAATGCGCCAGTCCCTGCGCAATATTATTATTCAGGTCCGCGATTCCAGCGACAGCGTGGCGCATGCCGCTGATGAAATCGCCGCCGGGAATATCGATCTCTCCGCCCGCACTGAAGAGCAGGCGGCGTCTCTTGGCGAAACCGCGGCCAGCATGGAGCAGTTGACCTCCACCGTGAAGCATACGTCTGACAATACGCATAATGCAGACCTGCTGGCGGGTTCAATGCGTGAATCGGCGCAGGAGGGCAATCAGATTATGGAAGAAGCCGTGGAATCCATGATGGAGCTTGAATCGAGCGCCAGACGTATCGACTCCATTACCGGCATCATCGAAGGCATCGCCTTCCAGACCAATATTCTGGCGCTCAACGCCGCCGTTGAAGCGGCACGCGCGGGCGAACAGGGCCGCGGATTCGCGGTAGTGGCAAGCGAGGTGCGCAACCTGGCGCAGCGCTCTTCCGCGGCCGCCAAAGAGATTAAAGAGCTGATTGAACAGTCCGGCACGCATATTACCTCCGGCAGCGAGAAAGTCAGCCGCGCGGGCGAAAGCATGAAGGCAATCATCAATTCTGTTAATCAGGTGTCGGTGCTTATGTCCGAGCTGGCGTTGTCCACCGGCGAACAGAGCCGCGGCATTGAACAAATTAACCTTGCGGTCAACCAGATGGACGCGGTCACGCAGCAGAACGCGGCGCTCGTGGAAGAAGCCTCTTCCGCCGCAATGTCGCTGAAAGAGCAGTCTCACCTGCTCAAGCAAACCGTCGATATCTTTAAAGTTAGCTGACAAAAAAATAGGGTTTAGGTCTCAGGGAACACGACGCCATCAGGCAGTCTCATTCATGTGTTCCTGAATAAAGCGCCGGGCGACAGGATGCGCCCGGCGCTTTATTCACTACGCCGCGCCGCGCTCGGTTTCAGGACTGCATAAGACGCATCTCATCCCACTGGCACTATTTTCATGTTAAAAAAGAGATTATTTACGGGCATATGCTTCAGGAAAAACGCATGTCTGCCGACGATCTCTCCCAAATGGGCGGTGCCCGCGTGACGCTCACGGCGGATAAAACAGGCCGCGCGGTAATTGAAAAATGCCCGGTGGGAGCCGTTGAATACGCTTTCTATCAGGATGCGGCACAAGAACTTACTGATGCCGGTATCCTGACCCCAACGTTGTTCGCTGCCGATGCTGAGCGGCGCAAGCTGACGCTTGAGTATATACCGCACGCCATTGACCAGGACGACGTGGCGGACGACCGTATTCTTGCGATACTGGCGCGCCTGCACGGTTATCCGGCTCATCCCGGCTGGCATTATCACCCTCATGGCTGGTCAGGTGCTGCGCTTGAAAACGCGCTCAGCCTCCTGGCACTCCCTGTACAAGCCGCCAGGCAGTTACGCACTTTTCACCGCCACAGCGCTGTGCTGTTTGATAAACCCGGCCTGATTTCCGGCGACAGCAATGCGGGCAACTGGGGCAGAAGAGAAAATGGTGAACCGGTGCTGTTCGACTGGGAAAGATTCGGGCGTGGAAGCCCGGCGATTGACCTCGCACCGCTGATTAAAGGCATGGGCACGGCGCAGGTATTTGTGCAGATGGCCGGGCGTTACTGCCGCTTCTCATCTCATTACCCGGTGAGTGAACTCGCGCGCGAAATCGCCATCGCTAAAGCCTGGATTGTTACCGAGGTGGTCATACTGCTCCATGAGCGACAAAAAGCGTCGCTCCCCTTATATCTCAACTGGTACCGGCAAAATTTGCCCGACTGGCTGAATAAGTCGGTCAGGCTGCTGTAAAAAATACGCTGTTATAAATAGTCAAACCACGGCTTAAAGGCCGTCATCGCGAATAAAATAAAAATGCAGGTTAATTAGTGGAGCGGGCTAAAAGTTGCAGACGCCCTGCTGCTGGATCTTTCATTTCTGGGCGCGCGGTATTGTAAAATTCATCATCAGGCGCCTCCAGTTGTAATATCGCCGCCCCCCCAAATTAAGGGGGGCGTTCCGGCATGGAATATTTTCATCTTATTAATAGTTCGCGTAAGGTTCGTCATTCCGCCGTTATCCCTGCGTCAGTAAATACGCAGGGATTCTTTTAAAGAACAGGAGTTCGCCATGCTAAAACGCTGCTCATCCCTTATTGTATTTTCAATGCTGGCCGCCCCGCTTGCACAGGCCGACACTCTTCGCGCGGTGGATGTGACCACCTTTGATGTCGCCGGTGTCAAAACGGGGATGGATTACGACCAGGCCGTGAAAGCGATCACGGAACATTTCCATGTGCCAGCCTCCGCGCTGAACGTCGATAAATTCCCGATGATGAATGCCGTCACCGGTAATAAGCAGCCACAGTATGTCGGCTATGAGAAAGATGGCGTGGAGCTTTCGGTTCACTTTGAAGGCCGCGTACCGGTAGATCCGGCGCACCCTCTCGCGGTATCCATGATTACCTATAAACTGCCGTGGTCAACGGATAATAAAACGGCCATGGAAAAGGCAGCCCTGGAAAAATATGGGCCTCAGTCTAACGGCACTTACACCACGCCCATGGTGTGGTGTAAGAATCCAGGGAAAATGGCGAGCGATGCCTGTAGCAATGACAGGAATCAGGCCACGCTGGAACTGTCGAATACCTCGCTCGAACTCTCCGACCCTTCCTGGAGCCAGGCGCGCATCACGTTTATGGAGAGCAAACAGACCCGCACGCCTGGGTTCTGAAACCGCTTAACGCGTAACCATGAACACAAAGGGCTGACGCTTCAGCCCTTTTTGCTTTCAGGCGCTCGCTCCGCTTTGTCTGGCCTTACACCACGGTTTTCAAGGCTCGTACGGCCTGGAGGCGCATACTCAGCGCACTTTTGACATATCCGTATTATTCATCTTATTTCGCCGCGTCCTTCGCATTAATAAAAGCATCCTCAAGAAAACGAAGCGCATTTCGCAGCGCCTGATCGGCTTGCGGCAGGTTACCCGCCAGAAGATGCCAGACATGAAACATCCCGGGCCAGACTTCGAGCGTGGTGCGCACGCGCGCCTCCCCCAGATTTGAAGCAAGCGTTAAGGCACCACTCAGCATGACCTCGTTCTCTCCGATCTGGATGAGGATCGGCGCAAGCCCGTGAACATTCGCGTAAACCGGGGAAGCATCAGGATGGGTGGGGAGCTCGCCTGCGAGAAAGCATCGTGCCAGTGCATTGAGAAAATCGACGCGACAGAGCGGATCAATCCCGTCACGCGTGGTTGCTGATGAACCGCGATGGGTAAGATCGGCCCAGGGTGAGATGGCCACCCCGCCTGCCGGCAGCGGAAGCCCCGCGTCACGCGCCTTGCGCATTATCGTCACCACCATCGCGCCTCCAGCTGAATCGCCCACCAGTACGAGGTTTTCAGGCGGGATGCCGCTATCAAGCAAGGCGCAATACGCGCGAAAGGCATCGTCAATGGGCGTCGGAAAGGGAAATTCAGGCGCCTGGCGGTAGTCCGGCGTATAAACCCGCGCGTGCAGCGCCGCAGCGATGCGGCCCGTAAGCCCTCGGTAGGCGGTAACGCCGCCATGGACATAACCGCCGCCGTGAAGGTAAAGCACCACGCGGTTCTCTGTCTGTTTCTGCGGCTCACTGAGCATCGCCGGTATGTTGCCTAACGTAACGGTGCGGTAAGACACCTCTTTAATAGCAGGAAAAATTTTTTCAAGTCCCTGCATATAGTGAGCGCGCACCTCAGGCCAGCCCGCTTCTGACTGGCCATACAGTTTCTCTACCACGGGACCGGCGACATGGTTCCATTTATCCAGGATCTCCTGGGCATTGTTCGGGAGCATCATTGAAACCTCTGTTGTTTAATTTCTACAATGGGATTGTATTTACTCTATTGATGAAAAAGGCTCCCCAATGACAGGCAGAAAAATCGCTTCGGGAAACGCAACCGGGACCGGGCTGGACATTCATACGCTGCGTATCTTTGTTGCGGTGGCGGAAGCCGGGAGTTTCGTGGCGGGCGGTAAGGCAATGGGCCTAACGCGTTCTGCGGCGGGTAAAGCGCTGGCACGTTTAGAAGCCTACCTGGAGACACGGCTTTTTCAGCGGACCACCCGCAGTTTGTCTCTCACGGCGGAGGGCCACGCGTTTTATCATCGCTGCTGTCAGATTCTGGAAGATTTAGCAGACGCCGAATCCAGCATCCGCCAGAACCCGCCGCTGGCAAAAGGCATCCTCCGACTGACCGTCTCAGAAGGTTACGGCAAAATGATCGTGCTGCCGTTTATCCGTGAATTTTTACACCGTTCGCCAGACGTAAGTATTGAGGTTAGCTTTAGCGATCGGGTCGTGGATCTTGTCGAAGAAGGTTTCGATCTTGCGCTTCGTGTCGGCAGCGGCGTCACGAGTTACCAATACATTACGCAGGTGATAGACCGGACAAGGCCACTACTTCTGGCGTCGCCGGATTATCTGCGTCAGTGTGGAGAGCCTGTATCGCTTGAGGAACTGAAAAACCATCGCCGCCTGGTTTATGGGCTGGGAGCGGCATCCACGGCATGGACTCTGGTTGATGCGCAGCAGGAGCAAATCACGCTGAACGGCCGCCATCACGTCAGGTTTGACAGTGGCGATGCCATTCGCACAGCCGCGCTAATGGGGCTGGGTATTGGTTTTCTACCGTCGTTCATGGTGCAAAACGATATCCAGCAAGGCCGACTTATTCACGTGCTGCCCGAAGCACAGGGCGAAGACGTTGCCATCCATGCCATTTACCCTAACCGAAGACATCTTCCTGTTCGGGTACGGGCTTTTATTGATGGTCTTAAACATTTTCTGAGTAATACATAACCCCCCTCTGTTGCCTGGCAACGGTAATGTTAAGACCGGGCATACCGCTGACAAAGTTTGCGGCTCAGGCTGGTTGAGGGAAAAGACAATTTGCCGCCCGCTATTCTTGCCGTAGCGCCACATTCACTGTTGCGCGGGTTTATCCTTTTCCGGGTGGAAAGGATAACAAACGCACGCCAGCTTATGTCCATCAGGGTCACGAAGATAGGCCACGTAAAAATCCGGCCCATACATCTCTCTGATGCCGGGCTTTCCTTCATCACTTCCGCCATGACGCAGACCTGCCGCATGGAATTCTCTCACCGCTTCCGCGCTGCTGGCTTTGAAGGAAAACATGGTGCCATTTCCCGCCGTTGCCGGTTTCTTGTTAAACGGCGGGCAAATGCAAAAACTGAATCCCTCACCTAATGGCTCTCCCCACGTCGCCCAGCCTTCGGTCCATGAGGGGATCCGTGGGACTCCCAGTACGTCAAAGATGGCATCATAAAACGCCGTCATACGATCCAGGTGGTTTGTCCCTATCGTTGTGTACATCAGCATGTTGCACCTCCGGTAACGGTTTTCAGACAGCGGTAAGAATCAGGCAAACTTTCGGCAAGCTATCATTCTACTTTGAAGCGGCTCGCCTCAGCGGCAAAAACCTGGCGTCGTTTATGCCATCGTTGCAAGACGAATAGCCTTTCTGAAGCGTCCTTTAAACGTAAGCTGCCAGACCCCAGGCATATGTCATGACGGTAGACGGGTGTGAGACGTTTTTAAAGGGAACAGATGAATGCGCGGGCTTACTTACTGGAGCGTTACGCTATTGCTGAGCAAGCGCAGTGGAAGGTGACATACTCCGTCAAGAAGATATGGCAGGCCTTACGCCTGCCTGTGAATTACTTCTCGGTGTATTGAAATTTACTCACTACACCGTTGTTATTGAATTCCAACAGCAGAAACTGATCTCTGTCCCTGAATATGGGGATAAAGAAATAGAGACGGCGATCCACGACTTTTGAGGCATAAATCCAGTGGCTGGCGGTTTTAAACTCTTTTGGAATAGCAGGTGTACCAAGTAAAAGCAGGACATCTTTTTTAGTGGATTTACCCACGACGATACTCTTACGGATGTCTTTCTCGGAATAATTAGCTAAATCGGAGGCACGTGTTCTATCCACATTGGCAGCACAGCCAGTCAGCACGATTGTAGTGATTATCAGCAAAAGAAAATATTTCACTTTCACTCTACGTCATCCTCGTAATAAATGCCCATATCAGCGTCGTATTTTATTTCTTTAGCATAAATGACGCAGTAACCTGTTTTATCTCCATAGCTGTAACGAATCTCATATAATGCCTTTTTCTTTGGCGTGATATTCAGAACAACCGAGCATCCCCCGTATAAAGAGTGATGGATCGTTGTTTCACGATCCGGAAGCAGGTACGTTTCGAAATAAGTATCGCTATAATCTTTATTCTTCAGTTTGGGGAATCCCAGATCCCGGGTATTTCCAAGAAGGATATTGACGTAAGCGCTATGCTCCTGAACCCAGCCTCCGGTTGTTTTACCCTCGCTATCTGTCTGATACAGGGCATAGCTCATAGGCGCGCCCATCAAGCGAATTCTCGCAACATCGGATGTATTCGCCGGGGGAACATACAGGGCAGGTTTAGGAAATAAATTACTACAGCCAGCTAATAGTAACGTTGTAGAGAGTACCGCAGCTTTAATAGTGCCTGTACCAATAACAGAATAATTCATGATAGTAAAATCCTTATTACGCTACATTAAATTGTGTGTTTTATGAACAGCGGGCGGGGGGCCGTATAATTAATATTTAACGGCAGCACTCTCTTTTTCTTTAGAAGAAATACACGCGATTATTCGATCATGCTAAATGAGGAAATTTTGAGGAAGCATTTGCAGACATAAAAAAACGGGAACCAACCGGCTCCCGTTCTTACCTAACCCAGAATCTGGATTACATATTCGCGATAATAGCGTCGCCAAACTCTGAGCATTTCAGCAGCTTAGCGCCTTCCATCAGGCGTTCGAAGTCATAGGTCACGGTCTTGTTGTTGATAGCGCCTTCCATACCTTTAACGATAAGGTCAGCGGCTTCGAACCATCCCATATGACGCAGCAGTAGTTCTTAGGAAACTGTATTGCTCATTGATATAAAAAGATATTCTTTAAAAAATTTAACTTTAGCTCACCCTTTCATCGATATCTTAACGCACTGATTTCTCGTAACCTCTTCTGTGTTTTGATAACCGTTTTTCGGCTCTTTCCAGACGTAGCAAGGATTTTTAACATGACTAAAGGAGAAACCAAAAACAGATTTAGGGACCTATAACTCCAATGGGATGGGCGGCATGAAAACAACCCAGCATAAGGTATTCTTTTCAAGGCATATATGCGTCAGCAACCAGACTTTGCTTCTTTCACATACGGCCGCGCCAGCATGCACTAAGTGGTTCAAGGTTGGTTTGACGAATGGGAGGGATTCTTTCATCAATCACTTCAGGCTTGGCAAGAGAGCGGCAAATGCCTTAACTCGCCGAAATATACAACATATAGTGTTTTTTTTCATGCTCTTGCACTAGTATGAAAGCTGATGTAGATTATCTACACACGTTGAGCTTGATTAATTCTACATTTTTTGTTGATTTTGATTTCATGTAGTTGTATAAAGTACTCAGGATATGTAGGAGGCGCAACATGGTAACTAGCTTTGGTAAAACTCTCAGAAAACTGAGGATAGACCGGGGTATGGTACTTAAAAACATGGCAGACCTGCTGGGAGTAAGCTCAGCATACTTATCTGCCATTGAATTAGGTAAACGGGCTATCCCGGACACTTTAGTAAACACAGTAGAAGCTGTTTTCGGGCTAACTGGGGAAGATGCTCAGGAACTTAAACGACAGGCTGCAATTTCTCAGCCGACCATTAAGGTCGATATGTCCGATGCAGAGGATCAGAACAAAGAGTTAATGCTTGTATTTGCTCGAAAGTTTAAAGATCTGAGTCCTGAACAGCTTGATAAACTTAACAAAATGCTGAAGGACTAGACAATGACCGTAATGAAACGAGAACTTGGCCATCGAGTTTCACCTTTAAGTCACGACAAAATCAAGTCGTATGCACACCGGCTTAGGGAAGCTCTGCAAGTTTCAAATCAAGAATACTTGAGACTTGAAGTGCTTCTTGAGGCCTTAATGGCATCCGAAACTATCGATCTTGAAATCGTCGAGGATCAAGAACTTCCGAAACGATATGCAGTGACCTATCCGGATCGGAATAAAATTGTTCTTCAGCAATCTGTCTACGACGCCCTATGTGATGGTGATAACCACGCACGCTTTACAGTGGCACACGAACTTGGTCATTTAGTCATGCATCGTAATCAAGTTGCATACGCAAGGAGCAAGGTGCCTGGTGGGCATAAAATCTATGAGGACAGTGAATGGCAGGCGGATGTATTTGCTAGCCATTTCTTAATAGATGATAAGCTTGTCAAGCAAGGGATGACGCCAGACGAAATTAGTTTTACCTTCGGCGTTAGCTTGCAAGCCGCTGAAACATGGTTCAGAAAAAATGGAAAAAGATAACGAAAAAGCCAGCGTACTGCTGTCGCTGGCTTCTCCTATCGTAAGTGAATACGAAAACTTGGCGGTTATGAGTATACGCTTACCTTAGGTTTTGTCAACAGCAAAACTAAGAGGTAGTCAATCATGGGTATTACCAATACGAACGAAGAGTACATCACCATCTATCGCCCTTTCATTACTGTTAAGGGTAAAAGGATTTTTGCACATCAGAAAGGCCTTTCCGCTTTCCCGATCAAAATCCCCGTCTCTAAGTATCGTGGTTAAGACCGAAGTAACTAAAGCCTTGGGTTACACCAAGGCTTTTCTCTTTGTCCTGACTTATAGTTGATTTCTCCCAGTTGCGTATCACAAATCGGCACATAACGCAGCTTGGTAGCGCACTGTCATGGGGTGTCAGGGGTCGGAGGTTCAAATCCTCTCGTGCCGACCAAAAAATCCCAAGAAAACCAACCCGTTGCGGTTGGTTTTTTTATGCCTGCAATTTGGCTATGGTAAAATGATGGCAAAATGATGGTAAAAACCCTGTCATTTCGCCCTCCAAACGACGCGCGTGAGACCCACGGCTTAGAAGTTCCTATAACTACCTTTTAACACAATAACTTACCGCGTCATACCTGCGCTCACACGTCCCATGACGCTAAAACATGCAAAGCTGTGCAAACCGGTGCAAAGCCTTGCGTGTCTCACTTCTGTCCCACCTGTAGCTAAGCGCAAGACGAATCGACACCTTCCGAGGTGTTGAGTTGTTTTGCGCTAATTTTTTGCCCCATGCATGCCACATAGATTGCTTTCAAGGCGCTATGGGCCATGAGATATCAGGAGCGGAAGTCGTGTCTATACGACTTAATAACACTCTGAATTTTTTCAAGGCTAAAAGTCTTGTTGTCTCATCTTCTGTTGCCATGTCAAGATCAACAGCATCCTGAAGGAGTGATATCTCGTTGCTTGCTTCATTCATCAGCATCGTTTTCCTTTCTACTGCCTCTTTCTGCTGAATATCTTTGAGTGCTTTATCGTCGGGTAGCCACTTTTCTCCATCCCAAAACTCCCATGCCCGAGGAGGACCAGACAAAGTAAACCCATCAGGAATGTCTCCAGGCTCATTAATAATCATGGTCTTGCTTTTGTCAGTAGAATAGGCCGTCTTGCCCCGATAATCTGAGGTAATCATCCATGAAGATCCATTCGCATTTCTGATTATCGCCTTGCCCTCTTGCAGAGGCGGCGGCGCGTCAAGGTATGCGCCAGCAGGAAGTCCCGTTCCTCTACTAATCATGACTTCGGAAGTGCCTATGTACTCCCCGCTGATGTCTGCAATATAAACTTTTTGGATGAAATCTTGTTCAGCAAAACCATCTGAATTGAATACCATTACGAAGCCCTCACTATCATATTCCAGACTATGTTTCTCATTCTGACTTCTGCTGAGTTTCCACGACCATAAGAAGGACTTGATTTTGATGCATCAATGGTTGCAGTCACGCTACGAAGGAAAGTTGTGTCACTCGTTATTGTGTACGCAGCTGCAACGCCTCCTGCGCACGTTATCGCGCCTGTGCCAAATCCTCTGGAATCAACCGATGGCGCAAAAGACCCTACAATATTAGGAGCTGCGTCCAGTTGTTCCGAAAGCATTGCCCTCCCCTGATCTACTCCCCTGCCATCATCAAATCCCCTGACTACGTTAGCACGCATATCGGGAAGAACGCCTGTCGTATAAATAGAAGCTAATTTTGGGTATAGCGTTTTATCGAATGATGCCCCATTCAACCTGAGGTATTTAATTCCAAGAGTTGAGTTGTCAGGAAGATTTAAAGAAGGCCACACTAACATCGACCCCACAGGTGAAAGAGCGTCAACCATATCTTTAATGCTATTCAATGATGGGCCAGTCCATGAGCTACCGTCTGATAGAGTGACAGTAATATTACCTGCGCCTGAAAACATTTGCTGCCAGTTTGTTTTGTCCAGGTTAAGTCCACGTAAGGCTTCGGCGGTCTGTGAGGCAAGTGACGCGGTAATTAAACTCTGTGCTTCCTGAGGAACGGCAAACCAGGCGACTCCACTTTGAGTTGGCCCCGTGTAATTACTGACAAGCGTCAGCTGAGTATTGCTTGTAATTGTTTTAACAGGCAGGGTGTAAGGAGTCCCACCAATTTTAACAACAATGAAGTCTCCCGCCTTCAGTTCCGTTGTGAATGACGTTCCTGTGCCTGAAACGGCAGCAGATTTATTTGTAAGCGTAAGAGTGCCTGCCGACATGGTATTCTCCTGAAAAAACCGCCATAGCGATGCTGCTTAATACATGCTTTCAAGCAGTAAGATATTTGTAGAGCTGACAATATCGAACATCACCGGATATTCACTTGTCCAGAAAGTAGCGACGTAGCCACGGCCGATCCGCACCGCGTTTCCGCTTCTGACGATCCCGCAATATTTCGCGTAACACCAGCCGCCCTGAATATCAGACTTCGCGCCATAGCGACCCAGCATAATGAAACGGTTGCCAATGTCCGTTGACGTTTTCGATGCACGGAAATACGCATTGCTGTATAAAAAAGGGCGGCGCGTTGTAGAGAATGTGCACTGACCCGCTGCATTAAAAAAGTTAAGGCCGGGTCCCGCAACGGGTGCCGCACCCGCCGCAAATATCACGATGTCCATGGTGACTGTAGCGTTCACATTTGCGCCGTTACGCTCCAGTGTGGCGATGACTCTGGTGCCATCATATTCAACCGTCACACCATCGGCGCTCCATTTACCAAACACCAGATATGTTCCACGAGTAAAGCCGGTATTCGGCGGTGTCCACGAGCCGGTAAAGGTGACTCGCCCGCGCCATGCGCATTGACCCACAATGCTGCCATTCGTAATAGTTGTAAAATCAGTACTGTCAGAGATAAATAACCCGGTACGCCCGGACTGAGAGGCTGGCATTATCTGCCACATCGTTCCGGGCCAGAGGATGTCGTTGTAGCCTTTGACGCTGTACCATGATGATATAATCATGCTGCCGCCATTCTGAGTGGCTCCGCTAAGGCAACCTACGGTCGGAACAAGACTGGTTCCGCCGTCATAAATTCTGGCAGTTTCGTACGGGGCATAAACCAGGGTCGCGCCAGCCACATAACCCGGCGCGTTATATATATTCCCAGATCCGCCAACTATCCCGCACCAGGAGGGACAACGAAGTCCCGCTGTGATTTCCATCACCGGACCGCCGTCGTTTAAGTCAATCAGTAATCCACTGGGCATAATTACCAGCTCCCCAGAACAATGCGGCCACCATTCGCCAGATTTACGGTAACGCCAGCTCCGTCAATAACCACGTTGTTTCCGGGACCTGACATAGAGAAACGCCCTTCGGTTGCAATAATGGTTCCGCGCACTGTAACGGCATTGAACTCAGCATTACCTGCCTTATTGATGAGCCAACCTGATGCTCCTGCCACATAATTATTTGACTGAATGTAATTACCGATTTTAGCATTATCTATGCTCCCATCCTGGATAAAGGCAGAGTTCATAAACACCTGCCCGCCCACCACAGCAAATGGCGAGAACTGGCTGGCACCGCTGCCGGTGGTCAGCACAAACTGATCGGCATTAAACGCAACACGCGTTACGACTGGCTGCCCGGCCTGTGCCAGCACCGCAATGCTCATGCCGGCGCTGTAGTAGTTGCCGTTAATCCGTACGCCTGCTTTCAGCGTATGAATGGCCGTGGCGCCACTGGTGTCCACCACGGCGGTCAGCTTGTCTTCCAGCGCGGCCGTGACATTGCCTATCTGCGCCTGGACCTGAGTGCTCATTTCCGCCAGAGCCTTATCAACGTCGGCGATAGTGGTTTTCACCATCAGAATATCGGCGCGCACTTCGCCATACTGCTTCCACTGATGATCGACCGTGGCGTTGTTCGCCAGTGCGTTCTGCATCACCGCCTCGATGTTAGTGTCGATTTGCTGCTGCAGCGCCTGACCGTCGGCACTGGTGAGAAAATCCCCGGTAATATCACCCAGGTAATCCTCCGCGTTGTCGTTCGCCATACCCCGCACCCAGCCAGTCCAGGCTGACTGGTTCCCGATGCGGTCCACCAGCCGCGCGCGGTACCAGAAGATCTGCCCGGCACGCAGGCCAAGCTGCGTGAAACTGTGCGCAGGATACGGCACATCCGAAAGCAGCAGCGCGTCGCTGCCGTCGGTCGCGGCGGCATACTGAATTTCGGTCATCAGCGTGTCGTCAGCACCGTCAGGGAAGTTCCAGTCGAGCTGGATCCCCCAGTTAATCGGCGTCGTGCGGAAATTCAGCGGCACCGGCGGCTGCCCCACCTTGCCGGTCAGTGTCACTTCCACGCTGGTCTGCCAGACCGAGGCGACATCGCTGGCGTTTACGGCGCTGACGCGCGCCATGTACCGCCCGGCATAGATACCCTGCACCTCAAAGCCGAGCAAGCTTGTGCGCGGCACATTCACCCAGTCGCCGTTATCCTTGCGCCACTGGCATTCATACGCCACGGCGCCGGGTGCCGCGGGCCAGGCGACACGCAGGGTTTCCACGCTGAGGTTCTGCACCACGCGGCTGTAACTGCTGAGGGTCACGGAGGCTGGCGGTGCCTGCACGCCCGGCGGAATGGCTGATACCGGACGCTCATCGAGCCGCGCGCCGGAATCGATGGCGGCATATTTATCCGGGTTGTGCTGCACGGCGCTGATGGTCCAGGTGCCGTCGTTATTGTCTTCAACGGACGTGACGCGGTACTGCTGGATCGCGACATCCTGCGCATCCACCGACCAGACCGCCTCGCGCTCCGGCGTTTCGCTGAATACCGCAGATACCGTGACGTTGCGGCCACTGACCGCCTGAAGGGTACGGGCCTGTGATTTACCGGACGGCAGGTTGACGATAAGCCTGTCGCCTGCTTTTGCATCCGGCACCCGGTCGAGCGTCAGCGCGCGACCGTTCACCTGACTGATACGCCCGCCCATCACCCGCCCGGACAGATACTGATCCGCCACGCCGATGATATGGCCCGGCAACGGGATCATGCCTTCCAGCCCGGTGGCGAAACTCACCATCCGGTCTTTAGCATTTGTCAGCAGTGCCCAGCGGCCGCGGCGGTTGGCCTCGGTGCGCCGCGTGCAGCCAATGGCGGAGATCTGCGTCTGGCGCACGCCGTAGCGCCGCACCAGATCAGGCTCCATCACCGCTTCCACTTCATCGGTGTAATGGTTCTCCGGGTTTGACCAGCTCACCATCGCCGTTGAATAACGGTTCTTCTCGCTGCCGCTGGCGTAGGAGAATTTGCCGTCAATAACGTTGGCGCGGGTGTAGACATACGTCATATCGCGCGGCATATCCGCCAAAGCGGCCAGCTGATTACCGGCCCAGTAGGTCATGCCGCGGAAGATGCTCGCCAGGTCGCGCAGCACCGTAAACGCCTCGTTCTGGCTCTGGATATACACGTCGCAGAGAAAACGCGGCTCGGTACCGCTGCCGCCGGTACCGTCCGGCACGGGCTGATCGCAGTACTGCGCGATACGGTAGAGTTCCCACTTGTCCACCTGCGTCGCGTCCAGCCGGTCTCCGATCCCGAAACGGTCACTCAGCACCAGGTCGTAAAACACCCATGCGGGGTTGTTGCTCCAGGCCCATTTAAACGAGCCGTCCCAGGTGCCGGAATAGGTGCGCGCCACCGGATCGTATGTCGTGGGCACGCGGATTTGCCGCCCGCGGGCGCGCACGCTGATTTGCGGAATATTGCTGAACTGCTTCGCGTTGAACGACACAAAGAGCAGCGCGGTGTTCGGATAGCGCAGCTTTGCATCGATGATTTCGGAATAGGCCTCGATGTTCGTCGTATCCACGATGCGGCTGGAGGTGCTGTCCGCCGTCGTCCGGCTCACACGAAGCTGCCAGCCGGTCCGGGCAGGCGGAAGGTCAATGCGATGGCTGCGCTCATAAAGCGAGGTGGTTTTACCGTCGAACGCGCTGTTCAGCACTGTGACATACCCGCCGCCGTCTGTGGACAGCTCAATTTTGTATTCGACGCGGTAGCCCACCACATCCCCGTTGTCCTTCATGCGCTGCAGTGAAGGCACACCGAGACGTACCCGGACCGCAGAGAGCTGCGTGTTGCTGATGGCACGCGTCCACGGCTGTGTGGCTTTAAGCTGAGTGTTAATGGTGATTTCATTTTCCACCGACGGTATGCCGGGAATGTAATCCTGCGTCTGGGTACCCGGACGAAATTCCCATTTCACATCGGGAAAATTAAGCGTGCCGTCGGCGCTGCGGATCGGGGTACCGTCGAGGAAAATATCTTTATCCGTCAGGCCGCCGGCGAACTCCCCCTCGCCCAGGGCCAGCAGTATTTTGGCCGTCGCGATCGACTGTAATGAATCAGGAGACTCCCGCGGTGTGCGTGAATTACCACCGCCACCCTTTTTACCGGTTATTTTTTCCATACTGCGCCCATAAAAAAAGCGCCCGCAGGCGCCATTATCAGACCGGTTTTCACTGGTCGTTGGTGTAGATGCCGGCAGAGACAATCGCGCCGCCGATTTCGCGCTCGCCATACAGGAGCCCAACGGGGTTACCCATTGCAGTGGTATTCACGGGACCGCCGAACGCATAGCTCGGCGCGTTATCGGGGTCCTGACGCGATGCCAGCCCGCCGGGCTGCGGTGACAGCATCTGCACCACGCCGCCAATCATCATCGAACCGCCCATAAGGCCAATACTCATCGCCGTGCTGCCTGCGATGGCACCGATACCCACGGGGCCAAGAGCAATCGCCCCCACCACCAGCACGGCACCGAGAATGGTCTGCAGCACACCGCCACGTTTGCTTCCGGCAATCACCGGCGCGATGCGGATATCCTCTTCGCCGCTGTTATGTTTCAGCTCGTCCTGACCGATGTTCTTTTTCCCCCGGAACACGGCAAAGTGCAGGCCGCGCAGGTGCGCTGTCTGCATGTACTGCTCAAAACCCGGAAGAATGACCGACAGCGCGCGACAGGCTTCTGCAGGGCTGGCAATCACCAGCCGGTGCTCGCGACCGAACCGCGCGCCAAGCGCGCCGTACAGCCGCACCGTTTTCAGTTCGTTCATGGCAGATCCTTGTGTCTGACTATTTTAATCGTGCGCTCGCGCAGATAGCCGCCGTAAGGCGTTGCGCAGGAGAGCTGGCCGTACAGATGATGCAGCAGCTGGTTACCTTCCAGCAGAATACCGGCATGATTCACCACCGGCGCGGATACCTGCATCAGCACCATGTCGCCGGGGCGCGGCTCTGTGACCTCGCGGAACCCCTCGGCATACCAGTTATCCATATAGAGATTTTCGCCCCGCTCCCACCACGGATAATCCACGCTGTAGTTGCGAAGCGTTACGCCATGCTGTCGGTGCCAGTCCATCACCAGCGACCAGCAGTCGGCATAACCCAGCTCAAAGGCGCGTCCTTCCAGTGGCCGTTCGCCGCGGGGCTCGATGGTGCGCAGGTCGCCTTCCGGCCACGACACGATTACCCAGGGGATGCCGTGAGCATCGCACTGCAGCTGGTCAAGCTCGCTCGGCTGGGTGGTGGCACCGTCGCCAGGGTGGGAAT
This sequence comes from Cronobacter sakazakii, assembly GCF_000982825.1. Lineage (NCBI taxonomy): Bacteria > Pseudomonadati > Pseudomonadota > Gammaproteobacteria > Enterobacterales > Enterobacteriaceae > Cronobacter > Cronobacter sakazakii. The sequence goes on from NZ_CP011047.1 coordinate 3,618,514, forward strand.
GCACAATGGCAGTAACGGTGCCCCAGTCTTCCGCGGCCGCGTAATCTTCCGGCGACAGCTCAAACTGTTCTTCCGGCGCGCCGGTGATATTCCGGCACGGGAAATACCGCTCGACGCGGCTTTTTTGTGCCACCACGCCACAGCACTCGCGCGGGTATTCTGCCGCAGCATGGGCCAGGATACCGGCAATGGTTTTATCGCGCATGGTTACCTCCGGATCAGGCTGGCACCCGGAAAGCCGCCGAAATCGAGCCGGGCATCCGAACCAAAGCGTTTTTTACAGTCGGTCAGCAGGCCCGAGCATTTATCCTGTGCCGGGTCGGTCACCGGGTTACCTTTCAGATCAAACATGCGCGGGCCGTTGTAGGTACAACCGTCACCGCTGCGGTATTTGTTGCGGCAGGCCCAGGTGCAGACCGCTGTGATTTGCCGCGTCGGGATCAGCAGTCCCTGCAGGTCCATCGGGCTGGAGAGGCGGAACTCCACCACTTCATTGTCTTCAGCCGCCTTGCTGTCGATGTAAAACACCTGGCGGAAATACTGCCCCGGATCGGCAGACGGGTTGCCGTCGGGAAAGGTGCGCGCATCGAGATACTGGCCGAACGTATCCAGAACAGTAACCTTCGCCTGTACCATGTCATCAAAGCGCAGGCAGAGCGCGGTCACCACGCCATCAAGGTTAGCGACGCGCAGCACCGGCTCCGCGCTCTGTCCGTCACTCGACGACGCCAGCCCGGTAATTTCAAATGGCCAGGCGCCGTACTCCTCGCCATCAAACCAGATGGATTTAGCGGCAAGCTTTGAGGTGTCGCCGCCGCTCGCCGCGATTTCTTCCGGCGTATGAGGAATGGTGCAGGCGTGAAAGCGCAGCACGCCCGCGCCGAACGCCGAGCCGTCGACGGTCACCAGGCGGACGCTGTCGCCGGGCTCAAGCTTCTGAACGTCATTGCTGATTGCCATAAGTACCTACGGAGCGAATGCCTGTGTGAAGGTTGCCGTGAGAGAGAAAATGCCACCGCCCGGGGCCGACGGGCGGTAGGCGTCACAGCGGTAAAGCCCCGCGCCTTTCAGCGGTGCCTGCCAGATGAATGAACGGCTGCCGCCATGCCTGTCGAGGAAGTCCATAATCGCGGTGATGTAGCTTTCATCACCGACAAATTCCAGATCCCATTTCTGGCTGCGGGCGTTGATGCCGTCGCCCGACGCCTGGGCGTACCCGTCGCCGAACTGCGCGCGGCGGACGCGGTGAGTGACCTCACCGCCGGCATTAATGCGCGGGCACCAGGTAAAGGTTTCGGTTGCCATGTTTCACCCATAAAAAAACCCGCCGTAGCGGGTGGTAAATTGATTTTTAGCGCTTGCCCTGCGTGGCGTTCCATAACGGGGTGCCGGGCTTGCGCAGCTGCGAGTTGATGGTATCGAGGATGGCGCCGGTGAGCTGGTTAGCCACCGCGCCGGCGGCGTTAGGGTTGCCCTGCGCAGCACCTGTGCCGCCTGTGAAATTAATGGTCCCGATGCTGACGCTGACGCCCGCGCCGCCCTGCGTGCCGCTACCCAGCGCTTTTACGCCCAGCCTGCCGGTGGCGTCGCGGGTCAGCGGCATAATGGCTTCCGGTCCGGCCTCGCCCATCAGCCCGGCACCTTTGGCAAAGGCAAACATAGTGGGGCTACTGACTATGCTGCTGCTGAATTTACTCAGATCTGCCGATTCATAAACGCCGCCTTTGGCGTTAAGCTGAATGCCCGCAGCCGCAGAGTTATATGCACCAGAAGGCGTTGAGCCGACTGCCGCAGACGCGCCGAAACTGAACAGCGAACCGATAGCACTGACGCCGTTTACCAACGCCATATTTAGTGCAACCTTTTCGATCGTCTTCAGAACGCTGACACCCCAGTCTTTCCAGCTGGCTTTATTATCGTTCAGCATATCGACAAGGTTATTTGTGATACCGGACAGAGCACTCTGAACACCACTGGCCGCCTGCTGCGAATAATTCGAAGCATCATCAACCCAGTTTGCCAGTCCGTCCCGCGCACCGCTCACCCAGTCGGCGTTCAATTGGTCAATTTGCTGATAATAATTTTGGTAATCTTCGAGGCGTTGCGACAGTGCCTTATCAAGCTCAGCATTATAACGGTCATAATCCGCCTCGTTTTTAATGTCTCCGCGCTGGTACCTTTGCTGTAAATCAGAGCGCTTTTCATTGAACTCGCGCTCAATATCGAGCTGTTCGCGCATTCGCTCACGAACTTTGTCACCCTGTCCAGCGCCGATGATATCAGCATTAAGAGAGGCTGAGGCGTTAGCATTTTCGCGCTGCAGGTTTGCGACATACTCAGCCAATTTTAGATTTTCCTCGTTAGCCTTTTTGACAGCATTTAGGCGGTCAACTTCAGTAGCTAACTGCTCGAGCCGCTGTCGCTGCGTCTCATTAAGTCCTGAAAGTTTGCCATCAGCAATATCAAACTGAAGTTTCTGCTGTTCGGTCACTTCAAAAGATTTTTTACCGGTTGTATCAATAAGCGCTATTTGGCGCAGATAATTCTGCTCCGTCGCCTTGAAGGTATTTTCAAGTTTCTTGCCAGAATTGTCGGTTACAGGCTTGCCGTTGACTTCCCCTGAACCAAGCTTAAAGCCAGAACTGGCTGTACCTACCACACCAGCAGTGTTGACAGGTAGGGTTGTCTGAAAATCCTTCATATCGCCGAGCCGTTTACGTAATTCATCAAGCTCTTTGCGACGTGAGTCTGTATCCATTCCGATCCGGTTTATATCTGCAAGAACACCCTTATCGTTCAGGTCCGCTTCAAGGTTCTTTATACGCCGGGATATTTCAACACGGGAGGCATTGGCCGCAAGCTGCTGCCCGCCCTGGAAATTCTCTACCAACCGGCCAAGTTCTGATGCTGCTTTGCCAAGCCAGCCCACAAGAGAAGCAACACCGCCAACCAGATCTGATAACGCCTGCAGGACTGCCGGATCGGTAAAGGTTTTTTTAAGATCATCAAGACCATTCTGGAGAGGTGATAGGTCAACCTTCGCAAGACCTGAAGCAATCTCAACCTTCAGTCCATTTGCCTGAGCCTCCATGTCCTGAAATATTTGGCTCACTTTCAGTAAGTCATCAATGGATTTCGAATCTGGTGCAATCCCATAATCTTTAGCGAGCTGAATAAATTGAGTTAATTTTTGGTTGTTATTATCAAAAAGAGGTAATAACTTTGATAAATCATTACCTAGACTTTCAAGAATATTAGTCTTCTCAGCGTTTGTATTTATTTTCCCGAGTGCTTCACCAATAGCTAACAGCTGCTTATCGGGAGTAACTTTTGAGAGCTTTTCCGCAGAAAGACCTAATGCATTAAGAGCATCGACGGCTTCACCTGATTTATTCAGAACAGCATCGCCAATTTTGTCACCGATATCTTTGAAAATATCTGCTATCTGATCTCCGGAAACACCGGCTTTTTCTGCCGCGAATTGCCAGGCTATCAATTCCTGAGTGGATAAACGAAGAGACTTTGCCCAACGATCTGTTTCTGTAATTTGCTCAGATGTGGACTTTAGCAAAGCAATGCCCGCAGAAGAAGCGGCAACTGCAGCGCCGGTCGCCGCTGCGACCATAGCAGCAATGGCAGAACCAGCGGCTTTAACATCCGACTCAACCTGTTTGCGCCATTTTGTTGAAGCGCGCTCGGCTTTGTCCATGCCTGAAACAAAACCGCCCACCTTAGCGATGAGGTCAATTGTCAATGTGCCGAGTGATTTACCTGCCATCTTATTCTCCACGCATAAAAAAAACCCCGCCGAAGCGAGGTTTGCAGTTTGTATCTGATAAGACTCCTCTACAGGCAGGTTTTAGTGAGCTCAACCCAGCCATTTCTGAGATTTATCAAATGAAGCTGTACTTGTGTTGTGTTTTCATTTTTCTTTGTAACGTCAGCTATAAAAATATTTCCATCGACATAAATGGTATTACCACCGGGTAGCGGCTGGATTGTGGCTCCAAAAACCCCACCAAAAATATCCTTTTTATTTTGCCACTTATAAAGTATGCACTGAGATACTTCATCTACGCTCCGCGTTGACTCAAGCGTTACATGCTCACCTGTGTTCCTCACGTCATTAATAGATGTAGACACGCACCCTGGCAGAGCTAATGTAGCCATCAACACAGCTAAAATCTTCTTCATATCCATACCCATTGAATTGATAAATCTCCTGGATAACCCGCCGATGACAGGTTGGTTTTATGATTAATTAGTTACTTATATGAAGCGTGCATAAAGTCTAGGACTTCAATGGCCGCCAGGTAAGATTTCAGATTAAACTTTTCATCGGCGGATACTTCTTTACTAAGTAACAATTAGTCACATCGTATCAGGAAGTGATCAGTTATCAACCAGTGCGGTGGGAAATTGCGTAGGGTTGCCGTTCCGTGGCTCATTTTTTTCATGGAAAGCGTAAATTAGATCCAAATCTTCATGGCTTCTTCCAGCGAAACAGGCTTCTCATGAATATGGGGGGCGAAATCGCTGAGCCTGAAGGCCGGGTCATCTTTGCCACGGTTGATGTTCGCCAGTACCGACGCCACCAGCGCGGCGCCCCACTCCGTGCGCATCATCGGGTTCAGGCTTCCGTACTGGTTGCGGTATTTGACCCAGAGCTGGAACTCGCGGAAGCTGAGCGCTTCTTGCGCTTCGGCGATGGTCCTGCCACCGATGCCGTTGAGGACGAGCTCACACCAGATTTCGTCTTCTCCGGTAAGCTCGTCTTTCCCAGGTCGTTAACCTCCTGGATTGCCAGCAGCAGCGCGATAGTGAGCTGCCCGTCCAGCGCGCCGCGCTCTGGATCTGCTTCACCCGTAATATCGGCGGGGGTGAATACCGGCTTTCCTTCTTCGTCACAGATGGAAGCGGCAATTCGGCCAGCAACCCCGTCAATATGCCCCTGCGCCGCCATTACATCTGTCATGGCAGTGTAATAACCCATCGGCCTAATATAGACTGTTGCGGTAAGCTCCTGGCCGCCCTGTTTCCAGGTAATTTCTTTTTCAACCGGGCGCCCGGTAAACGCGCCAGCCTGTTTCAGTGAATCAAGGGTGAGTTTCATTGCTGCTCCTGATCAAAGTGAATCGGCGTAGGGCCATAGTCCTGCCCATTAACTGCCTGCCTGCGCTTTTGGGATCCAGACGGCTGAGCCGGAACGCTGGATGGAAGCTGAAGTGGAAACGACAGTGTTAGCTGCGAAGTCGAAAGGGAAATCGGCTACGTACCCCTTAAATACGAACCAGGTACGGTCATCCGGCAGTGCCAGACCGTCTACCGCTCCCGTTGCACCAGCGGCGGCCGCTGTGGGTACTGAGTCACCGTCAGACCAACCAATGGCGAAAGTCAGCGCCTGATCTTCTTCATCGTCAGAAATTGACAGGTTATAAAGCATGATGTGACTGGCGTTTTTGGGGTCAGCGTTCAGTGTCGCCGTTGCCTGGCCGGGCGTGCGTAAGCCGCGTTTGTAGGTGCGGTCAAACTTTTCAGAAAGACAGGTATCTTCGATCTGGTCGGCAGGGTTACTCCCCGGGGTAAAACTGGTGATGCATTCAATTTCGCTCACCGCGCCTTTAGCCAGCACGAAGAGCTGAGTGCCTTGTGTCAATACAGACATGGGAATCTCCGGATATAAAAAAACCGGCTCAGGGCCGGGGTGTTAAGGGGATTAACGTTTGACTATCCAGTCAACGTCGAAGGAGTAGCGGTAGCGCCTGGTTTCGGGGTCTTTTTCCTGTCCGCCCCAGCGCGTGATATAGGCATGCGGTTCAATGGCATCCCGCAGCGCGGCGGCCACGGCGATCACTTCGTCCACCGTGTCGGCGTAGGCGTCAATCTGTAAAGAGAACGAATCGACATCCGGTCGCTGTGCGAGGTAGTTCTCCGGTGAACCGCTGACGTTCTGCCAGACCACGTAGGGATAAACAACATCATCATCCTGGAGGCCAAAGGGATAAAGGCGCACCGGGTCCGTTCCCAGTAACACCGTTACCGCCGGGCTGGCAGCGCAGACGGAAAAGATGGGCGCTATCATGGCGGCACTCCTTTCTTCTGTGCGCGCTTAATGGCGCGGTCGATGGCCTTTTCATATTCGGTGGCGAAAGTATTTACCACCTCGTTAATACTGCTTTCCGCCGCCGGGCGCATGAAAGGCTGGGCGCGCATTTTCTCGGTACCGAACTCAATCAGGCGCCAGTGTGGGGTCGGCGCGTTCTCGCTGAGGTCAGGATGATTTTTCAGCACGGCGCCGTGCAGTACCCCGATGCGAAAGCCCAGGTTACCGGTTGTTTTGAAAAGCCTGCCGTTCCAGCGCATCGCCACGTTCGCGGCAATGCTGCGCCCGGTTTCCGGGTCGTCGATGCGGCTGGCGTTCTCTTTTGCCTTATCGACAATCACGTTGCCGGCGCGCCGGAGCGCCGCCCGCCCGCCGCGCCGCCGCAGGTCATTGCTGATACTGTCCAGCTTACCCAGCAGCGAATCGAGCCCGGTAATGCTGAAATCAATGCCATCAGCCATCGTTAACCCCCCGGGAGCATGGCAGCGTCAGATATTCGCGCCCGCTTTTGTCGTCCTCAAGCACGCCCTGAATATCGTAAACACGATCACGGTAAAGAATGCGGTGCTTATCCGTGACATCATCACGCCAGCGGATGGTGATCCGCGTCGTTACCTCATTCTGACCTGCCTTTGCGGCCACAAAATCCCGCGCGGAAAGATCAGTAACGTTAGCCCACAGTTCGGCCACATCAGCCCAGCCATTAACAACGGCGCCGGTGGCCGGGCTCTGCGTCTTAACCGGCTTCTGTAACGTGATGCGCTTGTTGAGCTTTCCGGCCTGCATACTCACCCCCCGGGCTTGCCGCTAAGGTAAGTGTGCTGTGGAAGTTCAGCTTCACTCTCTTCCACTACCATTGACTGGTAGATCACCGCCGTCAGAGCCTCGTTTGACTCCGCCAGTCGGTTCATCGCTGCTGTCTGGGCTGCCATTGCTTCCAGCAGCTGGTTTACCTGTTGCTCGTTCATAGGCAATTCTCATCCAGTTTTTCAGCCATTCTCTTCTGCGTTCACATCCGGAACACGCCATAACAACCCCTTAAATAATGGTTGGACGGCGGAGATCGTAGATAAGCATCGTTACGGAGAACGGCAGTTCTCCCTGCTTCAGCTTTTCTTCCTCTTCGCCGCCCCGGTTGCGGTCCAGCCAGCCCAAAAGCATAAGCAGCGCTGTCTGCGTTCGCCGCAACGGCTCACCATCAATCAGCGCGCCATCACTGCTGACAATACGGTCACGGCTTCCCTGGACATAAGCGAGAATGGCGGCGCTGCCAGCCTGGATTTTCAGTGTCAGATCAGCATCACCTGCATCATCATCAATCCTGAGATGGTCTTTTGCCTGCTCAATCGTGACAAGCTCAATCACGTTTTATCCCTCCCGTCACGCCCGCGCTTGGTCGCAAGCGTCCAGCCTTTAGAGCCCGTTTCGCCCGGTTTGTCCTGCGTCTGTTCGTCGCAGTGCCAGAGGGATCCGCCCCACGTTACTGTGTCGCCTGGCAGGTATTCCTGACCGGATTTGAACACGCCTTTATAAATCATGACCGGAACGTCAAACGATTTGGTTTCGCTGCTGCCGCTGGCTCGGTTAACCGTCAGGGTGAAGCGCCGCTGCTCTGAACGCTCAATCTCCACGCCCGCCACACCGTCAACCACACATTCCCAGCCGCGCATGCCGTGCGTTTTCTCATAGGCACGCCACAAGCCGCCGTTATGTGTTGCATAAGCGCCGCGAGGATAGCTTTTCTCTTCATCAATGAATGGCAGAATTTCCAGCGCCAGCGCATCGCGGCCATCTTCGCCATCCCTGCCCGGCGCAGCAGTCGGCAAAGCAGCCACGGCCTCGCTGACCAGCATTTTGACATCCGGCAGAACAGGCATTGAAGCTGCGACGAGTTGCTGCAGCATGGGCTGCACATCGTCGGGCGTCAGGCTTTTGCCGTCCTGCGGTACCGGAATGGCAGCGACCGCATCACTCACAGCCTCTTCCACCGCCTGCTTCAGTACCGCCGGATCGTAATCCTTGCCGTCTTTTGGTGTCGGCATAGCACTGAAAGCTTTGTCCACCATCTCCTGCAGCATCGGCTGCACGTCGTCGGGTGTCAGGCTTTTGCCGTCCTCCGGAAGCGGAATAGCGGCTACTGCCTCAGTGACCATGGAGGCAATGTCAGGCAGCTGGGGAAGTTCAGGCGCTGGCAGGGCGGCCACAGCCTCTTCCACCATGGCGGCGAGGTCGGGCGCCGGGACGCTTTTGATTTCTTCCAGTTGACGGGAAAGCAGGTTCAGTTTTTCATCGTATGCCTGGCGCTGCTCATCGAGGCTTTTAGTGAACCCTTCGCGCATTTCGGCGAGAGCCTGCCCGAACTCCTCACCGAGCACCTTTATCAGCGTTAATTCACGATCATTCATTTGGTAAGCAATCCTCTGAGCATGGCTTTTGCCGCCGATTGTTCAGCGTCAGACAGAGCCTTTCCTTCATCACTGGCGGGTTGCGATGGTGCAGACGAACTGCTTTTGCCGAATGGATCATCCGAGGCATCGCGGCGGGCCAGCGCGCCAAGGCTGAAGTTCTGCTGCTGCAGGTAAAGCTCATCACCGCCAGCAACGGGCGGCAGATTTTCGCTACGGCGTGCCTCATTTGGCGTGAGGATAGTGTTCTTCACGCCTTCGCCCAGCGTTTTTATACGCCGTTCGCTGTCCATTCGCAGCAGCGCGTTAACATCAAATTCGGTGCCGGTATCACCCTCCAGAACAAACGCTTCATCCAGCAACAGCTCAATCGACTCGATAAGCGTCTGCAGGCACTGCGAGTAATACTGCTGCTCCAGCGCCTCGATGTTGTCGTAAGAGGGCAGCTCACCTATACCGGCTTTGTAAGCGGGAACGTGAAACACCGAACAGACGATTTTCGCGGTCATCTGAAGCTGTTCAACCATCTGAGCATCTGCGGCCGTCATAGCCGTTGGGTTGTACTTGGCGCCATTACTCAGAATTGCAGTTTTACCGGCGTTTTCCCCCGTATATCCCGTATCCCAGTTGTTTTTCAGGATGCGGGCATTTTCCTCGCTGATGCTACCCGGCACTTCAATAACCCCGCTGGGCTTGCCGCCGTTGCGGAAGAAGAAGGCCGCATTTTCCTGAATATGGTGCCCCTGCATCGCTGCCAGGCCGGCAGCATAAATCGGTGAAAGACCGATAAGCGGATGAAATAGGCAGTTAAACCGGTCGTGGATAACCTCGCGTGCCGGCACCGTCACTGATGATTCAACACCCGTCATGTTATCGGGGTTAATCTGGTAAAAAACGGAACCGTCATCCGCAACCAGCGGCGTAACCTTGTTCCAGTCCAGAATGCGCAGCTCTGTGATTTCTCCCCGGCTATTACGGATCTTCAGGACAACCGTATTCCCGTAGCAAAGCTTGGAGTTAAGCCAGCATTCGAAAAACTGCATCCGGTTCTGGAACGCATTCGGGCGCCTGTAAATCCTGGAGGTGCTGCCGTTATTGTTTTCTTTCCAGATGCCGTTTGAGTCGCGGCGCATCAACCGCACGGGCATTTTGGCGATATCACTCGCAATCAGCGATATACAGGCAAACACCGCGTGAAAGGAAAGCACTGTCGTCTGGTTAATCTCCAGATTGCGCTGCCAGGCACCGGCGAAAGGCTCATGGATAAGAGACATCCAGCCGCCGCGGCTGGTTGGCTGCTGAAGCGCTTTTTCTTTTCTCCGGAAAGGATTCCACATCAGCCATTCCCCGCATTATTTTTCTTTTTCCCGCCACCAGCACGCTTTGCGCCGGTGTACTCAGCCTTGCCCAGCAGCACCAGCACCCTCGCGCACTGGTCATCCACGGTTTTTTCATCGCCGGGCTTAGAGTCGTGGGTGCGCTGGAGATATCGGATTTTTGCCATGCAAAATGGCGGGGTCGCCCCCGCCCTCCTGAGTTGGTTAGCTGGTCTGGGTGGTGCCGTAGTTCACACCGGAAATCACGGCGACGGCAGCGGTACGGCGGCGCTTCCAGTTAATCCAGCGTTCGGCGCGGATAGCCACGCTGTTGGTCTGGAACATGGAAACCAGCTCGGTGCCCGTACCATTAACGCTGTCGCCGGTTGGTTCGCTCTGCATTTCGAGCGAGGCCTCGCGGGACATATCCACGGCAACGCCGCCGTCGTCAGCCAGATAGATATCCGGCGCGTTAACCAGCACCAGCTGGCTGCCCACATACTGGGAGACGATAACCGGCAGACCCTGGAAGGTACCGCCCAGCAGCGTCATTTCCGGATACTCTTTCTGACCCAGCGCGTTTTTACGCATGGACAGCGCCAGCGCGGTGGTGCTGGACATCAGCCAGACTGCACCGTTCGGTTGCAGGTTAGCAGCGACAAACACGCCAAAAGCCGCCGCTGCGTCGTCGTCCGGATTACCGGTGGACGGGATAGCGGTAATGCCGTTGGTAACGGAAGCCGGCGACACGTTGGCGACTTCCGCCTTGGACGGGTTGATAAAGTCAGTATCGAGACGGGCAATAACCGCTTCGGCCAGAGCATTGCGCACCAGCGCATCGGCTGCCGGGTTGGAGAAGCGGATAAGTTCGTCGGTCAGCACCGCGATTGCGGCCACTTTGGCAAAGCTGAAGGTGATCGACTCAAAGTCAAACTTGGTCAGCGGCTTCGCCTTGCCCTGCCCTACCCAGTTCGCTGAACCGCCGGAGGTCTGCGCCGGGATGCGGATGTTAAACGGCACCTGGCGCAGCGCCGGGATGTTACCCTGCCCGAAGCGGCCAATAATGGTCTGCGGTCGCAGGAACTCCACGAAATCCTGTGCGTATTCCTGGTATTCAACCAGCGCGCCAGCCCATTTCGGATCGGTAGTGGTGCCAGCGCCGACGGCCGCCTTCAGGACATGATGCAGTTTCGCATCGTCCGGATATTGCTTACGCGCAATCTCCAGCGCCTCGGAGCGGCTGCCGTTCGCGGCGGCCAGCGCCTTGGCGAAGCGGGCAAAGGCGATGCCTTTTTCCAGCTTCTGCTCTACGCGGATGATGCCCGGCGCGTTGGTCGTTACGACATTTACATCGCCGCCCGCCGCTTTGCTTACCGGTTTGGCAGTCGCAGCAAGGTTACTTTCCATGTCACGAAGGCGCTTCAGGTGCGCATCCACGGATTTGATTTCGGCTGAGGTGTTGTCGTAGCTTTCTTCTTCTTCCGAATCAAGCGTACGCCCGGCTTCAGCGGCTTTAGCCATGATGTCGGAGAGAGACGCCGCCAGCGCCGAACGCTTCGCTTCAAAGCTTTTGATTTGTTCTGCGATATTCATCGAACTGTTTCCTTTATTGGTAATGGTTTTGGGTGCTGTAGCGCCAGCGGACTGTGTTGCTTTAACCACCGGTTTCTCTTTGCCTGCCGCGGCGAGTAACTGGCGGTCGAATGATTTAACGGAGTTAATGGAGCATTCGGCGTTTGCCGGAATGGTCACTGCCGAGACTTCAAGAAGGTCCCAGGAAAGAAAGCGGATCCCGCCTTCATCCAGGAAGGAATATTCAATCGGCCGGAAGCCGATAGAGAGACCGCGCACCAGCCCAGCCTTAATGGATGCCCAGGCCTCATCGAGGCGGGCAACAAGCTGGGACGGCATATCCGGGGTGGGTTTCACCAGTCTTGCTGTGATCTCCAGCCCGCCCTTCACCATTTTCGGGGTGCAGGTGCCGATGGGTTGCGAGCGGTCATGCTGCCAGAGGAACGGCGTGTCGCTGCGGAACTTGGCGCCCTCCGGCTCCATAATGTCCCCGTCACGGTCGGGAGATGGTGTGGAAGCGATGCCGGTAATGATCCGCTCGTCCTCGTTCACCGCCTTTACCGTCATGAGGGTGCATGCGCGATTAAGCGTCATTTAGCTGCCTCCTGAAACGAAAAAACCCGCCGGAGCGGGTTATTAACTGACGTAACTGTCATATGAAATGCACCTGGTAATCCTGCTTTTTCGCTTCAGGGTTCAGCGCCATGAGCGAAACGCTGTTGAACAGCGCCATCAGCGGGTCAATCTTCCCCTTGCCGCTGGCCTGCTTGGTAATGAGGATGGCGTTACCTTTCGGCTCCACCCGGGCATTACCCACACACCAGGCCATCATCGGTTGCCCGCCATGGATAAGCACGCCCTCGGCAAGCTTGCGTTCGGTGGTTTTAATCGCACCGCCAAGACGCCAGCCCTGGCTTACGCCAACCACCGCATCGGCGGGTATTTCAGCCTCAATCAGCGCATCGAGGATTTGGCCGACGCCTGACGGGTCAATGCCTATCTTGTCGAGCAGTTCAGCAATGTGGATGCGCCGGACGTATTCCGCCACCTCTTCCGTGTCCTGGCCGACGCGTTTCACGATGGTCAGGTCGCCTGCCCTCACGAAGTCATTGAACCTGGATTCTTCGCTCTTACGCCGCCGGATGGCTATCTCATGCGCCCAGGCATGGCACCAGCAGAGCCACTCCCGCGTTTCAGCGTCACGTCCGACAGCAGCGAAGCCCAGCAGGTCATCAAGACCGCCGCCGTCAATGCCGACGGTGATCACCTCGGCGCGCCGCAGCAAATCATCAAAGCTGACATGCTGCGCCTGCTGCTCCCAGAAATCGACGCCCGCCCAGCGATCGCTACGCAGGTTAAGGCCAATTTCAATATTGAGATGCTTCGCCAGGAACTGCTGCAACGTGCCGTCCGTTTTCGCCTGGTTCTTGCGAAGTTGGTCGGCTATCCACTCCGCGCTGACCGAGCGGCCGATGTTCGGGTTGGTGATGTAGAAGTTTTCCGGATCGAGATAAGCCTTTCTTTGCACCATCCGTTCCGGGAACTCGTAAAGGATACCCAGCGTTTTAGGGTCGTTTATCCTGCCATCACGGACATTACGCCAGTAATCGAGGCGCTCTTTGAAAACGCCTGCCGGCGGCTCGTCGCTCTGCGTGGTGAGAAATATCACCCATCCTTCATTACGCGACACCTGCCCGCCGAGCGCTTCCATAAACATCGCCTCTGCGTTGGCGCGCTTGCCAAACAGCCAGAGCTCGTCAACCAGAATGCGCCCAGACTTTTTACCGGAAACGGTATCCGTATCCGCGGCTACCACTTTCAGCGTGTTTCGCGTCACCCGGTGCGTAATCGTGCGGATATGGTCCTGGATCTGGAACATATCGGACAGCTCGTCGTCGGCGCGTATCATGCCGGCGGCGGGCTTGAAGCTGTTATCGGCCACCTCTTTGGTGGGCGCGAGAATCAGATGCTCTTCATCCTCGCGCCAGCAGAGGATCAGCGCAGTCAGCATGATGCCCGCTGCGATGGTCGATTTTGTGTTTTTCTTCGATATCAGCAGGCCGTATTCGCGGATGAGCTGGTTTCCCGTCTCGGCGTCGTATCCGCCGAAGATGGCTTTCACGAAGTCGAACACCCATTCTTCAGAGCACTCGCCGAAAGTAGGCTTGCCCGGCAGGTCAGAAACCCGCAATTCACGGAAGATACCCAGCGCCTGCTCCGCCTGGTGGGGAAAGATAGGCGGCGGAATGATGGATTCACCTGCAACCAGGCGCGATTCCCAGTCTGTACAGGCTGTAGACCACTGCGCCATAAATTACCCCTTGTTGTTCACGACCAGTTTCGGCGGCGCCATCGCACCGAACTTGCTGGCACCGGATGCAGCTTTTGCCGCGGCGTTGCGCGCCTCTTTCTTCCCTGTCTCCCCTTTTTTGGGGTGAATATAGGGAAGCATGGCCTTCGCCGCGTCCTTCCTGACGTCAATTTCTTCGTTGGCATCGTTCATTACAGCCATCAGAAACTTGAGCGGGTCGTCGTAAGCACCAGCTACGGCGGGCGCCAGTGGCGCATCGTTTTTTTCGGTGTTGTTTACCGCTGGGGTATAAACATCCTGCCGGCAGGCCGGAACATCATCCGTCTCGATGACTTCCTTCTTTTTACGCTCAATAAACGCGATGACTTCCGGGTCTTTTGCAAGCTGCGACCCCTTGGAGCGTGCGGATTTCTCAGAATACCCCGCCTTTACTGCCGCATCTTTTTGAGACATACCGGACATCAGCGCGACAGCGAATTTCCGCTTTTGCGCTGTTAACATGTTTACACCCTCCAGAGGGGAATTTTTTCTGTGCGTGAGAGGGGGGGCGGTGTCCAGCGCGATCGATGTTTACTTCGGGACCCACCCCCCCCCGCCTTGATGATAATTGATATCATTCACATTGAAATGATTGCATTGACAACCATTCAGAAGAGAATCCGATAATCGTTCTCATTAGTGCTTCAGTGGAGGCAGAGGATCACTGCTTTCCCTGCTCTCCGCTACAGGCTGATAACCACCGACGGGGCGCTTGCTGTCGTGCGGCTTTGGAGTTCCATATCGGTTTCTCATTTCCCGACAGTGCATCCATGTTGGCTGTGCGCCAGCGCTTGCATCCATCAAAAAAATTACGAATGCTACCAGTAAGATCAGCAGTAACCACTCCATCTTCATCACCTCAGATAATCGTTACCGAATGACTGGCACTGTCTGGCACGGCATGCTCTAGGGCTTCTTCATCAGGCTGACCGGCTGCCGCTTCGCGTGCCGACTTCCCGGCGTGGCAGTCAGTGCATAATGTCCACAGGTTTCGCTCTGAGTTATCGCCGCCGAACTGCAACGCGATGCGGTGGTCGAGCTCGCTCTCATGCAGGTCAACCGCACGTGAACACATGCAGCAGTGACCACCGTCACGCACCCAGATGCGGCGCTTAAGACCAACGCGGGCGCTGCCGCTGATGCGCCGTTGCTCGCCGTATACGGGCTTTATGCGGCGCGTATCGATAACCTTCAGCCGTGGCTTTAACGTGGTCAGCTTAGCCATGTAACCTCCATGCGCGGCGACGTTCGCGGCGCGGCTGTCTGTCGGGATGCTTCTCTACAGGCAGGCCATCAGCATGGTCCACCAGCGAGTTACACGGGTAAATTACCGGGCCGCCGCAGGCATCACCCACCGCATAATCAGCAGGCTTGCTCGCATCCCAGCGCGCCAGCACCTTCGGGATTAACTTCGGGGGTACGCTGTAGCACACGGCATGCACGAGACGCTGCATGGTGATGTAGTCTGCCCTTTCGCGGTCAGCGGCGATAAGCTTTGTGGCTATCTCCAGCTGATACTGTGGCGGACGACCGGTACCGAGATAAAAGCTGATGAGGGAATCCGGGAAGCGGATTAGCCATTCGCTAACAAGAATTTCAAAGCCATCTACTGGCAGGGCGTCATCCTCCAATACCACTACCGGGCGGTTCTGTCCTGCAGCCCACCCTAGAGCCCTACGATGGTTCCAGTTTGCACCGTTATCACATTCATCAATGATTAGATAGGCATTTAAGGATGCAGCGAGCTGGTGTGCAGTATTCATACGCGAATGATGGGCCACAACCGCATACAAAATTGTTTCTTCTGTCATGCTGGTTCCTTGAACACTGTGCTTTTATCAGGATACCCATGCCTATGTTATGGGTTTAGGCTGGAGGTTCTCTAACCAAGGAGGTCTTATGTCCGGGCTTATAAATCCCAAAGAAAAACCTGAAGAATCTGCATATGCGTTATTAATTGAATTGGTCAGGGCAGAGAGAGTGCCGGTTTGCAGCGCTGGCAATATTTATTCTCTTTTAGATATTTATGATCAAGCTGTTCAACATTTTAAAAAAGAAGAGTCGCAATAAAACAGTATCTTTATTGAATTTTACGAGCGGAACAGCGATAAACGATGCGCTTTCCGCTCTTATTTTCAGCACGTTTGATTTTTTGTACTTCTATTCAAACGACTTTCAAAGGCTTCATCCCCCATACTTTTATGGCATCATTTATGTTTCCACCAGGCACACTCCCTACCGACGCCTTCGCTTTTGAATACCGTGTGAACGAGCGGGCCAGTTACTACCCGATCGCCAAATGACCTGGCCACAATGCCGAACGCCAGCATGTCACCCACCGCAGCGCCAGTTTGCTCTTTCTTCCAGAAGCGATAACTCTCGATGCGGTAATAAAGGCGAATGATGCCATGCGCGAACGCCATTACATCAGCACGAGTGCCACCCAGCAGACCAGCGTTAAGCATCACATCGTTGCGGTGTGCTTCAATGAATTCCTGATAGATACGCTCCGGATGATTCTGCTTTGCCCAGGCGTCAGCGTACGTCTTAGGCTCAGAACCGACATAAAGCTTACCGGGCTGCATCTCTTCCCACGGCGCGCGAAGCATCTCGACATCGGTGCCATCGGTACACCAGACGAAACGATATTCAGGATGGTCACGGAGGTGCTGCCAGATATGGAGCCAGCGCCGGAAGTAGATATTCATTTTCACGTCAGGAACGCGGCACAGCTCAACGTCTGCCGGAGCTATCGGCAACTCATCTACCAGCGCGATACGTCCGCACTCCCGAAGCGAGGCTGCCCATTTTGCCAGCATGTCAGGCGAGGCAGCCATTTTGGTGCCTCGCTGCGGATCTGGCAGACTGGTAAGCAGAGTAGTGATGACCACGTCACGCTGTCGCCGGTATTCAACGTAACCCGTAAAACCGTTATCACGGCGCTCGTTGTGGATCTTCACGTTACGTTCCACCAGCGCTACCCGGTCCGGTTTAGGTACCGAACGCTCAATGGCTTCATGTTCATCGAGGGAATGAATCAGCTTTTCAGAACCAACAACATCGGCATATGCCCATGATGTTAGCCCCGCATTATGAATGCGCAGGGCTAAATCGCTGTGCTCGTACATCCCGCGACCGTAAATCGGGTCGAACCCGCCAACCTTTTCAATAGCGCTGCGGTGGTAGTAGAGCATCACGCCGCGCTGCCCGGTGTAGGCGATGTGGTTATCATCGCGGTACAGGACGGAGAGGTCATTCAGCTTGCGCGGGCCCGCCAGGTCGAGAAATTGATAAGCCAGATGCGGCTCCGGTGATTCGATGTAAGGTAGATGCCAGTTGTCGGCGGTCGGCCATGCGTCATCGTCCCACAGGAAAAGGTGCTCGCACCCGGCATCCATCAGCGCTGTCAGGCTGGCGTTCTTTGATGCGACGATGCCGAGGGATGATTCATGCCGAAGCAACTGCACGCCGTCAGGAACTACTGCTGCAGGTATAGAACCATCGTCGATAACAACCACCAGCGCGCCAGCAGGGAAAAACTGCAGATGTTGATTAACGGCGCGATTTAGAACGGCAGCGCGGTTGTGCGTCGTTATGGCAATGCCGATCCGAGACGACGAAGCGTTGGCGGGTGCATATGGGACACCGTCAATAGTGACCTGCATATTCGCTCCAATAAAAAAAGCCACAAGCATTTGCTGGTGGCTGTAGTTGATTGTGTTAAAAGTCTGCCTGGAGAAGGCCTTAATTAATTCCCCCAATTTATCGCTTTTAATAATCTAATCTTGGATCAGCAAAAAGTTCGATTACTGCTTCTTTAATCGCGTTGTTCACATTGTTGAAAGCATCTGCTGCAGTTACCGTCACCACTCTGAAAGAACTTTTCTTATCGCCAACAAGTATATAATAAGAACCGGCTTGTTTATAGATTGAGATAGCTACCTCAGCAGATGCGACGTTATCACATTTTATTTCGTCTATAACGGTTGAAATGATGAAGCTAAAAACAAAATCTTTATCAATATCAATAGATGATATAGATGCAGGCTGAAAGAGTCCTTTCCCGTTTCTAATTCCCGTCGATACGTAGTTTCTTGGATAGCCATTGGCGTCTTCCCACAAGTCTGAGGGAGTGGAAAGAGATTCTTTATATTTTTTAATGAGTATTTCACTCACATCCTGTAACTCAACCTTCCTTTTCTGGCGTTTTTCAATTTGTTCATGAAACTTTTGCTTAATGATTGCGTGGGTAATTATCATTTTGTGTCTCCGTTCTAAAAGAGACTTAATGCTAACACTTTTGCTCCATCCAATATTCAGCCTATATTTCACTATTTGATCGGCGTCGCAACACTTCACAGTGTGGCTAACCGTATTGTTGTGCAGAGTGGAGAATATCATCACGCGCTCCGCTCGAAAGCGCCTCGGGCTTGACACTGATTATTTCGCACGCAAAAAAAGCCCCGTATGAGCGAGGCTGGAATCAGGCAGCGGGAATGGAAATTAAGACTGGATATTCCAAATCATTGCATTACCGTTATGATTTTCAATGATTTTTGCCAGTGGTGCCCCACCAAAAGAATGCATGTAGCTGTGATGTATGGTTAAGACCAAATCTTGAAGTACTTGATCACTTTCAAGTTCGGTAACATTCAATCCAATCTTCTGCGCCTTATCAAAGTGAATATGGCGTGAGTGGGTATAGGTTGTGTGGTGGTTATTTAATTCTGAACAAACATGTGCTGCTTTTGATTCTGCCTCAGGATCATTATCGAACATGCCTGTCATGAGCCAATGCTTAACAATCTCATTTGCCCATTTGATAGCTTTCTCACACTCGCCGATGATCGTCGGGTTTAGCTTTTGAAGAATGAACTGCCACATCTGAACAGCAGAGGGATTTTTAAAAATTTCCGTCTGCGCACGATTCCATTCTTCAATGATGGCATGGGTTGAGAAACCGTTAAACTGGGGATCAATTGGGCCAATGTTGGACTGTTTACCCATGACGATTTCATTGGCACAACATGCAAGCATAGTTCCGCAGGACATTGAAATCATAGGAACAATTGCTCTGATGTTAGTTCCAAACTTCGATCTTAAGTAATGCCCGATTGATTCCAAAGCGGCAATATCACCACCTGGAGTATGGAGTATCAAATCCAACCCTTTTGATGCATCCAAACCATTGATGGCTGTCATTAACCCGTTCTTATCATCATCAGTCATCTGAGTAAGGTGGCGTACTTCTGCACCACCGTGCTGTAACCACCCAGAGTAATATGTGATTACGTTTCTTCCAGTGTGATTTGAAAGTTGCGATAAGTATTTACGGCGAACCTCATCCATTGGACTCTTATGGGCGAGAGCCGTAATCTCGCCCAGTACGTCGCTCCAATTAGGCATAGGTTAGTACGTGTAAAGTTGATGACTTGTAGTTTGGTTCTGCTTCGGTTGTGTAGCTGTACCTTGTGAGTACCAAACACCTGTGTTTCCACTTGTACTAGTTTGCTGTGCCATTACACGAGAAGCGAAGTTGTTAACAGTTTCACCAGCCAACATTTCTGCTGGCTTGATATTGTAAAGATCGTAGAACTCAGCTGGGGTCATAATGATAGCTCCTATATAGCGCTACATATAGTGCCCGCACCAAGGGGGGTATACCATATGTGCCATTGTTGTCATATTTTAATGTGCAAAAAGCCTCAAAAGAGGCTTGAAAAAAATGCAAAATTAATATCTATGACGTGACTATAGCTACTTACCCACAGTTTATACAAGCCAAAAATGCTAAATCCGCATAATCCTATTCGCTGAAAAACTACACAAAAGCTACGCTCTTCATATCATTGGATATCGTCATTTACTTTAGAGTAATCGAGGCTATCGGTGCGCCGGGATGCCCATCATCTTCACCAGCAATAATGTCATCTTCGTTGAACCACGATTCGACAGCGCGACCGTCAGCCGCCTTGTAATGAACCAGATACTAATCGCAATAGTTGCAACTCTCTGTGCGGGACTTGATGTGGCCCATCTCGTCACTGATGCTGATCGCTATAAACTGGTTAAGGTCAAACTTAAAGGTCATGGCTTCCTCTCTGCTATTTAAGGCACTGTTCGCGAACATAAGCCTGCAATCCGCTCAACTGCCTGGTCACGGTCTCGATGCGCTCCCTGAGGGTGAAATAATCCCGTTCAGCGGCGTCAGTAAGTCGGGGGCTGGCCCCATCATCCACGCGGGTGGTGCCGGTCGATCCGTTCGCGGTGCAGGTTGCGTTGAGCTGCAGCCGACGCTTGCCAGTAGCAACATCGCGCTCAAGCTGATTGATAGTGCTCTGAGCATCTGCAAGCTCCTGTGTGTACTTGGCGTCGAGCGCTGCGACATCGCGCTGGCGAGTCTGCATGTCTTTGATAGTATCTTTAGCCAGATTTAATTCACGATTAACTTTGGTTAAAGATGCCTCTGCTTTTGTGAGTGAGGCCCGGTAATAAAGCGCAAATCCCACAGCGGCAAGGAAGAGTAGCGGCTTCCACCATGCACGGATAAAGCCCCATACTGTAGCCATCAGAGCACCCGGCGCGCTGCCGCATAGCGGGCCCGTCTGTCTTCCAGCCCGTTCTGCCCACCGTTAATAATCTGCGTGACGCGCAGCAAATCTCCCGGATATTTCAGGCAGCCTTTGCTGGCATAGAACCATGCCGCAGAGCGCGCTGCGGTGACGTCTTCGGAAAGCAGCTCTGGGGTGCTGACAAGGTCGAGTTTCAGCGCGGCGCCGCAGTCTCGGTAATTTTCGAGGCCGGTAATATGGATTAAGCCGCGTCCGCGATATTTCCAGCCATCACCAGAGGCGTTATTACCGAGTCGCTTGCTGTAAACCAGATTGGCGATCGCGCGCTGACGCTCAAGGGGCAGCACCTTTTCATACGTGCGGCGGCCCAGCATGTTGGCCTGCTGTTGGGTTAGCCGGCCAGCCCGGACAAAACCGTTCAGCCCTGCGATGCTGTAGTTGAAACTCTCCACCAGCCTGGTAAAGCCGGTGCTTTCATGGCCGACCTGCGCAATGAACATTGCCTGATCGACAGGCGCAGTGATGCCGTACTCGCACATCGCCGCATCAATGTGCGGGAACCAGCGCGCAGCTAAGCCGGCGCTTAAACCAGCCGCCTGCTGAAATTGTTGTTGGTTCATTCGGGCCTCAGTACCTGAAACAGGCGCGCCACGTTTCCCCGGGCACGGAACACGGCGGCGCAGATGATTAAATTGATGATGACCGACGCCCAGTGTGTGTGGACGTAAAAGTCGAAGAAGTAGCGGAACGGCACCGAGGCATATGCCAGAATAATCAGGTATGCCAGCCACGATGCCCACCAGCGGTGACGGGCACCAGGCTTACGGAACAGCATCAGCCTCAGCACAATGGCCGAGCACGTCGTCACGTTGGTCAGCACCAGCGGATCACTTATTACCATTGGCTCCCCCTCTCCACCGCTGGAACCACTGCGCGGGGTCTTGCTGGCTGGCGAACGTCAGGATTTTGATCGTCAGCGCAGAGAGGATTACAGCCCCAAGTGCATCGAGCGGCTCGCTGTAATGAGTCAGGCTGGCAAGCTTGGAACCCACCAGCCCGGAACCATATACACCAGCGATGTAAGAAACAAAGAAATAGGCTGCGCGCCGTATCAGGGGTAAATCTGCGGCGGAGGCGACGTAAAAAACCGCTCCGGCAAAAGCGCCAAAAATGACACCGTAATCCGTGCCGGTAAGCAAGCCGTAGATACTGACACCCGTAAGCGCAGCACCCGCCGAGATAGTTCCTGAAACAGGTTCGGACATGTAGCCCCCTCTATTGCTGTGCATCCTCTCCAGAGAGGGGAAATAAAAAAGGCCATGGGCCTGCAAACGGTCTCTTTGTCAAAGGCGCCCGCAGACGCCTTTTGCAGAGAGTTATTTGGTTGTTTTAAGCAGCGGCAGGAGCAGAAGAACTGCCCCTGCCACCAGCACACCATCCGCCAGGACAGACATCACTTTGCTGGTGAAGTCGATAGCGACTACCAGAAAGAGCAGCACCCCGGCGGCGGCCCAGCGAAGCTTGCTAATCACAGGTACTGATCCAGAGGGAGCTGAAGCGCCTGCGCGATTTTCTTCAGAGCGACTTCCTCTTCTTCACCGATGCCATCGTGATCAGCAATATCCAGGCAAAGGCACAGGACATCCACCGCGTCGCTGGTGCCCGCGACGTCTGCCAGCTCGCGAAGCGCCTGAGCATTTGCAGAGCGCGGAGATGCTTCATAACGAGCGCGAATATTGCTACTCATCTGAGCGATTTCACCAGCGAACGACGCAAACGCCGGAAGTGCCGAAATTGTCTTTTCAAGCACCGCAATTTCTTTCGCATCACAGGTGCCGTCCGCATATGCAATGGAATAAGCGCCCCATACCGTTGCTTCCACAGCGTCGCGGTTTTCCATCTTTTTAACTTCGGTGACAACTTTGCGGGTTTTCTTTTTGAACATGCCAAACATAGTGACTTTCCTTTTAGGGGGTGAGCCAGCGCTCAGGATGGTCAGCCCACAGAGACGGTCACACCGACCATCACTCTGGCTCACCTCTGAAAGGCTCTGTGGTTGAATGCGCCGAGCGTGGCGCGGGAAATAAAAAAGGCCGCCATGTGGCGACCTGATGTGAGCCGAATAGCTCTGACATTCGGCTCATGAAGCGAGCCAAATAAAAAACCCGCTACGGGCGGCGGGTTTTGAAACGGTGGATATACAATGCCCATCGTTAATGTCAAATCTAAGCAAAAACGGCAAACATTGCAAGCATCGCGATGCTAAATGTTGTGATTTATATCAAAATACCATTAACACCATTATTAGTTACGCGTTTAAGTTGAGCGTCGCTGTAGCTTTCCTCTTCAAAGCATTTGGTAACAAGACGCTCATAGAACGGCTTCCAGTTATAGCGCCATGTGCGCTCTGGCAGCGCAGGCAACTGACCAAGGATGCCACGATAAGCAACTGAGGATTTAGGCCTGCTGTACCCCCTGCCTTCGCAGCGTTTGCATTCCTTATAAACCGGCACGCCCTGAAATTCGGTCTCTTTCCTGTCGAGTGTTTTCCCGGTACCGCCGCACTGGCAGCGCTTGCTGATTTTCCCGCTGCCCTTGCACTTGCTACATAGCTGGTGGTCAACGTCTGTTACCTGGCGGAATTTTTCGAAGTCCGACGGTGATTGCCGCAGATCTTTAGCCCACCGCGGCAGGCGCATCGTGTAATGGCTTTTCGTAACGGCGGTCATTTTGGTTACCAGCCCCTTGCCGCTGCACTTTGGACACTCGTAAGAATCCGCAGCAGATGAGGCGTAATCGTTATAGGCGAACGTCGCGAGGATCCGCATACAGAGAGGGAATTTCTTCCCGGCGGCGCGGCGTAGCGCCAGCGGGGCTTTTTCTTTGGCATACTCGGCGAGCCAGGCGATTGCCGCTTCCCGGTCCTGCTGGCTTACAGCGGCTTTACCGAGGAACATAGCCAGGCCAATGCCCGCCTCGGCCTGAGTCATACCCAGCGCGGCCATAACATCCGTGACGGTTAACTGCTCGCTTGCTGTAGCGCGCGGGCTGTCGGAAATGTGCATTCCTTTCGGGGCGAAAAATTTAACGATGCTATCTAAGTTCATGCGGTGGTCTCCACTCCACTACGCCAGAACGCCGATTGCCAGCGCCCTGTCTAAAAAACGAAAAATCAGCTCAAGCTGAGAGCCGTATTTTTCTTCGAATGCCACGGTGTCACGATGGAGCTCGTCGTGATGCCTTCTGCACAAAGGCAATACGAAAAGGTCATGGGCTTTGGTACCCATCCCGCCCTGCCCGTGGCCGATCAGGTGATGGGGGTCGTCTGCCCGCTGGTTGCAGCATGCGCAGGACTGCTGCTTAACCCAGCGGGTGTATTTCTCGTTTTCCCAGCGGCGGCGCTTTGGCCGGAGCATGTAACTTTCAGGCGACTCAGGGTCGATTGTCAGCGCAACCACCCGCGGCTGTTGATCCTGCGGCTTGTCGCAGTTCATCCGCGTCTTCACAGCGCAAGCACGCTGCGCTTTCGTCTGCACCATTTCAGCCGCCGATGGCCCCGGCACAATATCGCTTTCCCGCGACACGCCTTCTACTGGTAAAGGTTGAAGGCGCAGCGCGCGGCGCGCCACACTGTCCGGCAGCGCATCAGTGATATCCATCCTGACAGCCCACCAGCATAACTCCGGCAGAGTCAGCTCGTGGGTATCGTCAAAGGCAAGGGAACCGCGCGCGACGCTGATAATCCAGGCTATCACATTGGAACGGGCAATTGCTGACAGGCGCTCAGTAAAATGTCCGGCCAGCTGATTATCACAGTGCCAGCACAGACGCAGCGCGCCGGGCTCATGCCGCATCGTGGTCAGCTCATGGTGATGGTACTCACTGTGCGGCCACTGGCAGCCGCCCTGCTGCTTCATCAGCCAGTGCTCCAATGCATTGATGCCACCAGCAGTCCGGATCACCCGCTCATCAGTAAAGAAGACCTGCAGTCCTTCGTCATCAGCCAGCGGCTGGTGTGCCGGCGGCACCGCGCCGCTCGGGAACCGTGCCATGCTTTCTGGCTGCACCTCCACCAGCACGCGCCCGTTTGCAAATATGGGCATCAGTTCAGGGCCAGGGCGCAGCAGCACGATACCCATTCCGCGCGCGATTTCCGGTGTTAACAGAGCTCTCACGCTGCGTTCCCCTTCGCCACATGCTCAGCCCACAGCCCACCTATCCACTTAATACCCTTCGCTGTGAAACGCGCCTGGCTGAACGCGTGGTTGGATGTCGCGGATGTGCCCGTTTTCACCTCGAACCGTCCGGCATCAATATGCTGGTGGCGCGGCGTCAGCACCCCGCCGAGGCGGTACATAATCTCGTTGTCGATCAGGAACAGGCGGAAATCCGTCTCTTTGGCTTTTAACAGCTTTGCCACCTGACGGAATGAGAGCGAACCGCTGGCGGAGCAGTAGCGATCCACAAACTCCACCTTTGGCGCCGCGGCGGCGAGTTCCTGTGCCAGCCTTTCCTTTTGTTCGGCCAGATCCGCAGCAAGGCGCAGTGCCTCCGGCATCGACCGCGGCACGCCCGGCTGCTGGCTGCTTTCCAGTTCCTGCCAGCGATCAACCAGGCGCGCGGTAAACTCCGGACATAACTGCGCCACAATGACATAGCTGTCACGCTTGTTAACCAGGTAGTGGTGGTATTCCTGCCTGTTCTGCGGGTGGGTGTACGGCAATGCCGTATACCCTTCAATAACGCTTTTCTTCATTAACCGCTCAATGGCGGTGCACACGTCGGTATGACGTGAACCTACAAGCGAGGCTATTTCCCGGCTGGACATAAAAATCTCCTGACCTACCAGCGCCACATGATGCCTGGGGCAAAATGAAATCGGGTTTGTCTGGTTCATACGTTTCTCCATCTGTCAGGCGGCTGCACCCGCCACAAAGTTACTGATCGTGATTTCCACCTTCCCTTTGCTGGTTACCGGGCCCCATTCCACTAGCATCTTTTTCACCTGGCTGTCGTCCTCCCAGACATGGGCCAGCGTCAGCGCATCGAAAAGTGCCTTCAGATAGTTATCCAGATCGCGGCGTTTCCGGTCAGGCGGGTAAAGCACCACCTCCACCGCCAGCAGGCTGGTGACCGGCCTGGGTATGCGCCGCAGTTGCTCAACAACGGCCGCTGCGGCATTGCTCTGATATTTGCGCCCGTCGGCGCTGACGAGATGACGGCCTTTTAGCGGCCCCTTAGTCGGGGCGCGCCAGTAGCTGTTAACGCTGGGGGGAAAAGGCAGGGTCAGCTTCATGCAATGGCACCCCGCGCTTTCAGGAACGCCACCGCGCGATCGCGCGATTTGGCCTCACCTTCTACCATCGCACGCAGCAGAGAAACCGCTTCATCTTCTTTGGCAATACCGTTGATGGTGATGCCGCGGGCGACGCCCCTTGATACCGATATAGCTCCCTTCTTTTCCAGCTTACGCAGCATATCGGTCGCTGCGTTGGGTGAAGCGGCCCCCATAAGCTGGGCCACTTCTTTCTGTGTCGGCGGGTAACCGTTTCGTCGCTGGAAATCAGCCAGCATATCCAGTACCTCCTGCTGGCGGACGGTTAAAGCAGAGGTGAAATTCATGCCGCTTTCTCCCGCGCGCCAGCCATTTCGCGAATGGAGGCTCTAAGCTGCCGAATGTTCCGCCAGTGCGTGGTGTCAATTGCCCCGACAACCAGCAGAAACTCATCCATCGCCAGGCCATGCTGCTCTTCAGCTTCGCGAGCGACCGTCGCAAGCCGTTCGTGCATGTCTTTCCGCTCCGCATCGTCCTGAAAGACAAAATCATTGAGGTCCATGAACGCCCGCAGTTTCACACCGTTGATGTGCTCTTTAATCAGCGACTGCGCGCGCGAAATGACGTCTGCGGTCACCGTCACCAGCATCGGGTTTTCTACAGAATCGGCAGCCCAGCTGTGAGCAAAGCGGGATTCATGGAAGGCATACGCCTCTTTGCTGCCGAACGCCGCGCATGCACAGGCCCATACCTCAACGCCGCTTCGTTCCAGGATGTCGGCTGCTGTCAGTGGCAACTCTGTTTCAGCAGCCTGCAGTTGCTGCTCAGTTTCTGAATGCAGATCTGTTTCATCCTCATCGGATTCCTGGCGGTTACTCATCAGCAGGCGTTCAGCCTGACGGCGTATCTGTGCAATAAACGCGTCGCCGCGCGCTTCCAGCTCGTTGCGGCTGATGTAACTCATTGCCGGGCCGCGCCAGGTCTTATCGAATACCACAATGGCACCCGCAAAAAACGCGCCGGACGGGATCTGCTTTTCATCTTTAGGGACGAACCATGACGGAAGATCGAAACCGATACGGCCACGGATAAAGGCGACGTGATCTGCATCCTCCGGCCACCAGACCTCGCTGGTGGCCGCCTTAATCAAAAAGACGTACCGCCCGCCTTTTTCCCGCATCGCACTGGCGTGCTGCATGATGTAGCGCATGCCGGTGATGTAATCTCCGTCATGCCGGGACGCGCGGCTATACGGCGGGTTGCCGAACGCGGCGCCGTTAAGTTCGGCCAGACGCGCCGACCAGTCCTGCGTCAGCGCGTTATCTTCCGCGGTGTAATAAGCCTCACATTTGGCGTTCTCACCATCAGAGAACAGGTCCAGTACGAGCGGGCCGAACATGGCGTTGATGCCCCAGAAAATATTGTCCGGAGTGCGCCACTGATCCCCGACTTCTTTAAGTTCGTGAGCCGGTTTGCTGCGCAGCGCTGCCAGCGCCTGGCTGTAAGCATTCAACGGGTGCATCACAGTTCCCCCACATAATTACCGGCCAGATAGCAACGGCCTTCCACGTAACCAACGCGGTTGCTCATCTTCAGGCACTGGGTGCGCTTCTTAGCCAGCCGTTCGCGGTCCCGGTTACTCTTCGAGGCATCGAATGCAGCCAGGTAAACATGCGCGGCGCGGCGCCACAGATTCTGTCTTTCCAGCTGGCAGGCCAGCTCTTCAAAAACTTCGTGTTTGAGCTTCTCGTTTGTCATGATCTGAACCCCTCCGGAACCTGGCTGTAATCAACACCGGCATAGCTGGCTTTAAATGCGCTGTCGTCGCGCTGCACACTGCGCTGCTTCCACTGCTGGCGGGACGGGCGTCCGCGCTCTTTCCAGCGGGTGGCGCTCAGCAGATAGCCTTCAAGCTTGCCCGGGACGAACAGCGTCTGCGGGCGCATGTAGTCGTACATTTCCGTGTCGTGCCAGTGCTCGTGCTTGTAGTCGACCACGAGCTGCAGGTCGTCCACCGAATGACCTTCGCGCAGCCGGGCCCGGATGTTCTCCAGTGAGGATTTCGAGTTCTGGTAACGCGCGCCGGTGACCAGATTCAGGTGCTTCAGCACAGCAATCGCTTTATCGGTGATCAGCTGCTCAGCGTCGGGTTGCCCGACAACCTGACGAGAAGGTTTTTTATCTGATGGTTCTTGTTTTGAAGTTACTGACGGATCGTGTCCAGATTCTGGACCCTGAGAAGCGCCGTTTTTACGGTTTTCCGGACGTTCAGATTCTGGACGTCCAGCTTCTGAACCTTCGGATTCTGAACGTCCAGATTCTGAATGTTCAGAAACTGGACCCTGAGAATAAGCACCGGCAGCCGCCTGGCGCAGGCGCGGCACGTTCAGCGTGTAGATGTTGGTACCACTGCGCTGGCCCTGACGGCGTTCTTTACGGGTCAGCCATCCGTCACGCTCAAGCTCACCAACTGCGGTAATTACGGTGCTGCGACCGGCGCCAATCTGGCGCGCGATGGTGTCGACGCTGGGCCAGCTGATACCTTCATCGCTGGAGAAATCAGCCAGGCGCGCCAGGATCAGCAGCTTCGTGCCCTTGATTCCGGCACTCGCGCAGCCATCCCACACGTACGCTGATAACTTAACGCTCATGTATCCACCCTTTTGAACTTCTCGCGGAACCGCTCAACAGGCTGCATGCAGTCGTGCGGGTAACCCGCGCGCCGGAAGATAACCTGTCGCTTTTCGGGGTCGTAACCGGTGACATGGACTTCAGTTCCCCGCCAGTCGCGGTATCGTCTGTTGAGCTCCTGCATACGAGGTTCTTCGCTTTGCGGTTGAATGCCCCCACGATGAGGCGTACTCGACTGTGGTTACACGGAACCCATCGGCCTGATACCATGCGCTCATACCGAAACGACGAGGTACCCTGCACAGGAATGGCCCGTAGTTGCGGTAAGCGGTTATTTACCGTTAAACTGTTCATGCGTTAGTTTCTCCACTGATACGACACGCCACGGCGCCCGGAGCTGCACACTCGCGGGCGTCACTCTTTTCCGGCGAACAGAAAACGCGATACAGCAGCGTTAAGTGCTCCTGCCACTTCTGCATTACCTGGTAACTGTTCTCTTCAATCTGTGCGCGTTCTGCCTGGTCAATTACCCCATCAGCTGTTGCTTTGCGGATGTATGTCGAATGCTTGCCAATCCACTCGATGGACTCCATCAGTCGCTGATTGATGTCGGCGTTGTCGACATCCTCGATATCCACTAGCGGTACGTTAACGCTGTTCGAATGGCGAGATACCGCATCAGCGATGTGCTTAGTACCACTGGCCTGCTGCAGAACCATCGCCCATCCCATCGGGAAAATCTGGTCGCCACCGGTACGCAGGCGGTTAAACAGTGCATCTTCGGTAACACCCAGCCAGTCAGCGGCTTCCGCATATCCACCATGAAGGCCTGAAATGGTTTTCTTTATTGCTGCCACCAGCCAGGCTGGTTGCTTCTCTACTTGCCAGTGCTCATTACCCACGGTTAACTCCTTGAATCTGTGGTTTAACTCTTCACCGTCTCGCTATTTAATTAACGAAACACATCAGGACGGAGCTTTTCTTTAGGAACCCCAGTTAACTTCTCGATAGATACGGTGTGCTTAATGGGTGCTTTCTTTTCACGGTGTAGCCAGTTCCATACTTGCTGTTGCTTAACTAGGCCGCCGGCCTCTAAAGAAATTTTTCTGGCTAACTCAGACTGACCACCAGCAATCTCAATAGCCTCAGTTAACGCGCTTTGTTCAGGCGTCATAACGGTCCCCTTTACCTATGGTTGAAAGTTGTGAGATAGGATGATTGTACAACTACCACAACTTTTATCACAACTTTTAGGTGTTGGAAAGTCAAAACATAAAGTTGTAGTCTCGCCATAACAAAAGGGGGAGTTGTGGGTACACTTGCTGAACGGCTAAAAAAAGCGCGGGAAAAGGCAGGGCTCAGCCAGCTTCAGTTAGCTGAACAGGTTGGCCTGACTCAACAGTCCATAGCCAAAATTGAAAATGGCGTGACGGAGCAGCCGAGAAAAATTAAACAGTTGGCTCTTGCACTGGGAGTCACTGCTAATTGGTTGCAATATGGCGATATTGACGCTAATGGTTCCTATTCAGAAATGATTGTTAAGGAATGGGAAAGTACTTCAGCTGATCCTGATCTTTTTACGGAAATTCCTATTTTGGATATTGAATTATCGGCAGGGAATGGCTGCGAAGCCGAAATCGTTGAATCTGAACTTTCTACATATCCTCTCAGAAGAGATGAGCTTAGGCGAGCAGGTGTTAGCGCTTCGAGTGCAAGAATCGTGAATATTCTTGGAAGCAGCTTGTATCCCGTGCTGACTAATGGAGATAAGGTCGCTGTAGACCTGAGCCAGACGAGTCCAATTAGAGACGGTGATTTATATGCTTTAAGGGATGGCGTATTATTAAGAGTAAAAATACTTATTAATCGGCCAGATGGTGGTTTAATTTTAAGAAGTTTTAATAAAGATGAGTACCCTGATGAAGTACTCACCTATGAAGAGAAACTGGCACGGATTCATGTTATCGGCCGTGTGTTTTGGTCCTCTCGCTCATGGTAAAGCTTCAATAAGCATTTCTTCCGTGATGATTTTTATCTGAGCACCATCATCTCGGTATGTAACTGCTTTTTCAATTTTCCTTCCGTGACTGGAGAAACGCCAGTCACGTGAAGACAGCGTCCCTATGACAAGGTAATCTATTTTTTTAGTAACTCCACTACTGATAGTTCCGCCTTGTTTTTGGATTAAATCTTCTATTGCTGATCTTTTTCCTGCTAAGAATATGCCTGTAAGGCAAAATGCTTTCCCGCTAACTTTCACATCAGCAATATCATCTACGGGAAGTCTTGTTGCCAAACCATCAACAGTTCCGCTATCAAGATCGCAACCGGTAAAATCAATAAGCGCTTTATGCAGAACTTCGCTTTCCTGGATAGTAATTTCGCCATCACTTAAAATATCCTTTACTAAGCGATAAAGCTCCTTTCCTGGATAGTTTGCTTTGAGTGCCCCATTCTGCGTTAACCACCAGTCAAGGTATTTGATCTCTTCCTGGCTTAAAACTCTGTCAGAAATTAACCCCTTACATAATCCATTCAAAAGATGCAGATCTGACTCTGTAGAATAAAAATCTATCTCTGGAATATCTAAAATTTCAGATTGTACTTCATGAAGGTATTGTTTGAGTTCTTCTCTTTCTTCTGCGGTAATTACTCCATCGTCTAGGATGCTCGCAATTCTTATTCGCAGGCTCTTAATTATTCCATTCCCGATAAGTTGGTCGGCCTCTAACAACCAAGTATCAAGGTAGATAATCTCTTGATCCGTCAAGTTTCCATCCGAAAGAATACCATCGATGATGGATATAAGGTTTGCAAATAGCTTATCTCTGTTGCGCGTGTAGTTAAAAACTTGCTGCTTCTCTTCCATAAAACCTCCTTCTTCTTTTTTGCTCATCCTTGCATCAACCACAACGTCAATCAAACCACATAAAGTTGTTGACAAGCGTAGCCCTCACAACTAAATTACACCTTAAAGTTGTTATTAACGAACAGGCAGGACGCCCACGAAGTAGCCACTCGAGGTTCAGTATGCAATTTGACAAAGAAAAGGTTTTCAAGACGTTCAACCTACCGCGTGAGGAATTTAGCGCGTTAGAGGCCAGGCCTAATGCTCACGCAGGAAACAGGATTGAGCTTTTTGTTAACGGGGCTCTGACGCAGACCTTAAACACAGAATCAGCGGTAACAGCCGATTACCTGATGTTTATGGGTGGTGTGGTTGAGGCGATGGAGAAAGATAAAACTTCGCTGGAGTCTGAAGCCAACAAAAGTGGTCGCACTCTGGCTACCGGATTTAGAGGGATTGGCTCTGTCCCTTTGGAATCAGTAGGCGTCCCAGAGGTCCTGGATAAATAGATCGACCTTTATCCACATGGCTCGACCTACGGTTTTAATGATGTGATTTGCGGTCTGATCGCTGATTTCAATGTCCCAGGAATCGTAATTTTTATCTGGGTACTCTTCGGCGAAGGTAGTCCGAATGCCGTGTCGGATATCAGCTTCTGAAAGTCCGCAGCCGGTATTAATCAGGCACTGGGTTAAAACATCTGAGCGCTTCATGAGTTATCACTATCAATGTGTTGGGGATTTCAGATTAACCGAATCCTTGTTGTTGGGGAATAGCAGGATCCACCGAGCCTGATGTGGTGAAAAGACAGGCGCACAACGGAAAGAGCACTGCCGAGCAAGGCATAAGAGCTGGTTCGATTCCAGACAGTCCCATTCAGTTGGGAGGGTTGGGCAGGGAAAAGGTCCGTTCGATTCGGACACCGGCAGTGCTCTCTCCGTTGTGATGTGTTCAAGCGAACTGCAGCGCCGGCCGACGCAAAGACCTGTAAATCGGCTGAGCCGCAACTACTGGCGGCCAAGACCAAAACAGAGCGGCAGGAAATAAGCAGGGGTAGCGCCCTGGTGTCACAACCAAAAAAAGCAGCAAGCGTGGTAGTAGGCAGTAGTTGGCGGCGTCTGAGCCTTTCTTATTTTCCGCGAGGACGCCGCAATTTTTTACGCAACACACAAGAGCATCGCCGGGCGACGGGTTCATAACCCAATCCACCCGGGCGGGATTCCTAACCGCAGGTGCTCTTCTGTGTTGTGTGGAGAAACTACCAGGCGGCCCGTGCAGGTGGCCGCCTCCCCTCTTAAGGAGAGAACAATGTTTAACCCGTTCTTCAAAAACCTCATCATCTACCGTCTTAGCCGCGACGTGGTGATCATCCGTGACGGCAATACAGATGAGCTGGCACGCCAGCTTGAGGCTTTCCGCTTTAAGCCGTGTGGCAGCCAGGATATGGCTCGTTCCGGGTGGGTATCGCCTCTGGGCCAATTCTCAGATCAGCTCTTCCACCTGGTGAATGACCAACTTCTATTGGTTATTCGTCGCGAAGAAAAAATTCTTCCTAATGCGGTCATCGCTGAGGAACTCAATAAGAAGGTTTCGAAGCTGGAAGCGGATCAGGGCCGTCGCCTCAAGAAAACTGAGAAAGACTCCCTGCGCGATGAGGTCCTTCACTCCCTACTTCCGCGCGCTTTTACCCGCAGCAGCGCGATCCGCATCTGGTTAAACCTCAGCGCCGCCCTGGTAATGGTTGACACATCCAGCGCCCGCCGCGCAGAAGACTCGCTTGCGCTGCTGCGTAAAACACTGGGCTCCCTGCCGGTGGTACCGCTGACTATGGAAACACCTGTAGAGCTTACCCTCACCGAGTGGGTGCGCGGAGCCGGGGCACCATCAGGTTTTGCGCTGGGCAATGAAGCAGAGCTGAAAGCCATTCTGGAAGATGGCGGAATCGGCCGGTTCAAAAAGCAAGAGCTCTCCAGCGATGAAATACTGAACCACCTGGACGCCGGAAAGGTAGTTACTCAGCTGGCGCTGAACTGGCAGAGCCGCATCGACTTCACGCTGAATGATTCTGGCGTCCTTAAACGCCTCAAGTTCGCTGATGAGCTTACACAGCAAAACGATGATATAGACCGCGAAGAGGTGGCTCAGCGGTACGACGCTGATTTCGTTCTCATGACAGGTGAACTTAGCAATCTTACCGAAAACCTTATTTCAGGTCTGGGCGGCGAAGCCAAACGATAACCATTTTTAAGCAGCCCTACCCCATCTCGCATGGGTTGGGTTGCTGCAAACCAAATTCGGCGCGGTGCAGCGCAAAGTCAAGTGGAGGAACACGCATTGAACTACGAGAAAACGAAGGAGCTCGCGAAATCAGGCCACCAGCTGGTGGTGCTTTTGGGCACGCAGAACGGCATGCATGAATCCGCCTCTCTTGTTCAGCGTATGGCCGGGCAGCTCGATCTCTTAGCAGTAGTGTTAAAAGAAAAGACGAACATCAGCGACGAGTTGCTGGCGGCGCTGGTTTCCCTGGCTGCTGTCGCTCGCCGCTATCTGCCGGATTATGACGAGCACCCGGAGGTTCAGAAGGCTGATGACGCCATTACACGCGCCAAAGGCGGTGTCGCATGAGCAAATCACTCGAAGCACGTTGCATACGGCGCTGGAAAGTGCAGGTGCGCGGCTGGTGCGATTCCAAAGTCTCGCCCTATTGGCGGCGCCACCATCTGCGCAGCTTTTTCCGAAGCGTTGCGCTAACCACCGCTGACTGCATGGTGGAAAGCCTGGCTTACAACAATGCGATGCATGATTTCTTTTCTGAAGTTGGAGACCAGCACGGTTGGTCCCCAGAGTTTTCCGCTTGGTACAACGAACGACGCCGCGAGATGTACCGCAAAGAGGCGCAGGATTATCTCAACGAAGAAGCAACCAACGATGAGATAGACGAGGCAATCATTGCCGAGCTGGAGGCCTGGAATGACTGAGCGTCCACTCATTTTTAACGCCGAGATGGTGCGCGCCATTCTCGATGGCCGGAAGACGCAGACGCGGCGGATTATGAAGCCACAGCCGGAGGACTGCCCGCGCGGCGGACACTGGTGGCCCTGCGATAAGCATCGCACGATGTTGCACGTCGAAGAGGCACTACAAAATAGCGAGGTTATTTGGGCGGGGATTGTAGGTGATGCCTGCCCCTTCGGTGACGTCGGTGACCGCTTGTGGGTTCGTGAGACGTGGTCTGATGTTAACTCTGAAGGTTGTCCTGCTGTGGCTTATCGGGCTGATAGCGATACCCGACTTCTCGCAGAAATAGAGACTTTCCGCGATGAGGATGGCGTACTGAATACAGCCGATCCCCGCTTAGATAAGTATTGGTTTGCTGCTTGGTCAGGAGACCTCTTTTCGGGCACTGAAGGTTCCTGGCGTCCACCAATACACATGCCGCGCTGGGCAAGCCGCATAACGCTTGAGATTACCGGCGTGCGCGTAGAGCGGTTGCAGGACATTAGCAGGGTGGATGCGATGGCCGAAGGTGCACCGCCGAGCCATCCGTCAATAGACGCAGTTTCGCGCGACTATGGTTTCCCGGATTTCTCCCGTTCCTGGTTCGGTCAGACGTGGCAACACATCTACGGCGCGGAAAGCTGGCAGGCTAACCCATGGGTCTGGGTAGTTGAGTTTAAGCGCATCGGGGGAGGTGTAGCGTGAAGGATAAGCAAGCTATTTACCAGAAACTTGAGGAACTGGTCAGCGAAGCGCATAAGTTCGCCTGCTCTCTCGAAATCGGCGATGAGCGTACAGAGGCTTTCGAGTTTTATGAAGCCCTGCGCCGACTTCAGCGTCGCGGCGCCCCAAGCCAGATGCTGGCCGCAACTAGCCCCTTTGCTCCCTATTTTGAAGAGGATTGGGATAACGACGATGACTGGGACGAGGACGACGATTGATGCCCAGCAAACTTAAACAGCGGCGCTGGCGCCGCATTAAATCTGATGCGGCTTGGTGGCGCGCTGAAGCGGGCGACCTACACGCCAGAGTAATGGAGCAGGCCGACATTATGGCGGAGCAGGCAAACGAACTGGCGGACCTGCGACGGCAGCTGGCAATTGAGCGCGGCGCCTCCGCAGCGACTAAGACCACCAGCCAGTGGCGTCCAGCAAATAAATGCGAGGTGTGTGTGG
Source organism: Cronobacter sakazakii (assembly GCF_000982825.1). Taxonomy (NCBI): domain Bacteria; kingdom Pseudomonadati; phylum Pseudomonadota; class Gammaproteobacteria; order Enterobacterales; family Enterobacteriaceae; genus Cronobacter; species Cronobacter sakazakii. The sequence goes on from NZ_CP011047.1 coordinate 3,653,758, forward strand.
AAGGTGCCCGCGGCGGGTGCTCCACCTGCGCTTTTAACAGGCAATAAACCGGGTGCAGCCGGTAAAGTGGAGAATAAGTCATGAAGCAAATGCTCACGCTTGAGGAATGGGCAGCAGAGAAATACCGGAGCAGTCCACCAGCTTTGAATACTCTGCGCCGATACGCTAAGCAAAATCTGTTTTCCCCACCAGCGATGAAACAGGGTCGCAAGTGGCGAGTAAGGGAAGATGCAGAACTTGTAGGCGAATTGGCTAAGCCGAATATCCGAAAGACTGACTCGCCAATACTTCAGAGGATTCTTGCTGATGGCAGCTCGACCACGTAAAAACAATGTTTCTGTTCCGAACCTTTACCCTCTCTACAGTAGAAAGGTGAACAAAGTTTACTGGCGCTATAAACATCCCGTCACAGGTAAGTTCCATGCGCTGGGTACTAATGAGGCAGAAGCTATAGCGATTGCTACAGAAGCTAACATGCGCCTGGCGGAACAAAGAACCCGGCAAATTCTGGCGATCAGCGACAGGATCGCCACCAGCAAAGGCAAAGCAATCACGGTTTCTACATGGCTGGATAGATACTGGAAGATTCAGGAAGAACGGCTGGCGACGGGCGACATCAAACTGAACACATTCAAACAGAAATCCAAACCGGTTTCGTTATTGCGAGAGCGAGTCGGTATGAAGCTGCTGCCATCAGTGGATGTTCGCGATATTGCTCAGTTGCTTGATGAGTACGTCACTGCCGGTCAGCCGAGAATGGCTCAGGTCGTAAGAACTGTGCTGGTAGATATTTTTAAAGAAGCGCAGCATGCGGGTGAAGTTCCTCCGGGTTACGATCCAGCTTCAGCAACTAAAAAGCCCCGCCGAAAAATTACCCGCCAGCGCCTCAGCCTGGAGGAATGGCAGCGGATATTCGAGATTGCAGACGCCAACCACCAATATATGGGTAACGCTATGTTGCTGGCTTTGGTAACCGGCCAGCGCCTGGGTGATATTTCGAGGATGAAGTTTAGCGATGTCTGGGATGATCAGTTGCACATTATTCAGGAGAAAACAGGAAGTAAAATAGCGATCCCATTATCGCTCCGCCTGAATGCCATTAACTGGAGTTTGCGGGATGTTATAGCGCGCTGTCGGGATTACGCGGTTAGCCCTTACCTCGTCCATTTTTTCAGGGCCACGTCGCAAGCAGAACGTGGCGCCCAAGTTAAAGCGAACACGCTAACCATGAATTTTAGTAAGGCTCGGGATAAGGCAGAAATTGACTGGAGGGAAGGAACGCCTGCGACATTCCACGAGCAGCGCTCGCTATCTGAACGTCTTTATAAGGAGCAGGGAATTGACACTAAAAAGTTGCTCGGCCACAAGTCGCAGCAACAGACCGATCGTTATAACGACGACCGAGGGAAGGACTGGACGACGATTGCAATTTAGGTTTTTGGGTTGGGGTTTTGATAACTTGTTTTGATAAAATTTTGATAACCGTTCGAAAGCTAATAATAAAAACGGGAACCATCAGGCTCCCGTTCTTCTTTAACCCGCCAGGCGGATTACATGTTCGCGATGATCGCGTCGCCAAACTCTGAACATTTCAGCAGTTTAGCGCCTTCCATCAGACGCTCGAAGTCATAGGTCACGGTCTTATTGTTGATCGCGCCTTCCATGCCTTTAACAATCAGGTCAGCCGCTTCGAACCATCCCATATGACGCAGCATCATCTCAGCTGAGAGAATGATAGAGCCCGGGTTCACTTTGTCCTGGCCTGCGTATTTCGGCGCGGTGCCGTGGGTCGCTTCAAACAGCGCGCACTCGTCACCGATGTTCGCGCCCGGCGCGATGCCGATGCCGCCAACCTGCGCCGCCAGGGCGTCAGAGATGTAGTCGCCGTTCAGGTTCATACAGGCGATGACGTCATATTCCGCCGGACGCAGCAGGATCTGCTGTAGGAAGGCGTCGGCGATAACGTCTTTCACAACGATCTCTTTGCCGTTGTTCGGGTTCTTGATTTTCACCCACGGGCCGCCGTCGATAAGCTCGCCGCCGAACTCTTCACGCGCCAGCTGGTAGCCCCAGTCTTTAAACGCGCCTTCGGTGAATTTCATGATGTTGCCTTTATGCACCAGGGTCACGGATTCGCGATCGTTGGTGATGGCGTATTCAATCGCCGCGCGCACCAGGCGTTTGGTACCTTCTTCAGAACACGGCTTGATGCCGATGCCGCAATGTTCCGGGAAGCGGATTTTCTTCACGCCCATCTCTTCGCGCAGGAATTTGATCACTTTCTCAGCGTCAGCGGAGTCGGCTTTCCACTCGATACCCGCGTAGATGTCTTCAGAGTTTTCACGGAAGATAACCATGTCGGTCAGTTCCGGGTGTTTAACCGGGCTTGGGGTGCCCTGGTAGTAACGTACCGGACGCAGGCAGACGTAAAGGTCCAGCTCCTGGCGCAGGGCGACGTTGAGAGAGCGAATACCGCCGCCAACCGGGGTAGTCAGCGGGCCTTTGATGGCAACGCGATATTCACGAATCAGATCCAGGGTTTCCTGGGGCAGCCAGACATCCTGACCGTAAAGCTGGGTAGATTTCTCACCGGTGTAAATTTCCATCCAGGAAATTTTACGCTCGCCTTTGTAGGCTTTCTCAACCGCGGCGTCGACCACTTTCAGCATCGCCGGCGTCACGTCCACGCCGATCCCGTCGCCTTCAATGAACGGGATGATCGGGTTGTGGGGGACATTCAGCTTGCCGTTTTGCGCTGTGATCTTTGCACCTTCCGCCGGAACTACTACTTTGCTTTCCATTCACCTCTCCTTCGAGCGCTTCTGGTTGTGACTCATTATGTTAATGATTTGTAATAGGCGTGATAATACTACCTGAATGTTCTGCCCCATGCCACGCCCTTATGAATAGGGTATAATGCGGTAATTGATAAAGCCTGAAAATAGTATGCAGAAAACTTCTTATAGAAATCACCGGCTTGAGCGATTCAGCTCACAACATTCCGCTAAGCGCCGCAAACCCGAAGGCCCGAAACGGCTGATCCTCTTCAATAAACCTTATGATGTACTGCCGCAGTTTACCGACGAGGCTGGCCGCCAGACGCTGAAGGATTTTATCCCGGTGGCGGGCGTCTATGCCGCGGGCCGTCTCGATCGCGACAGCGAAGGCTTACTGGTGCTGACCAACGACGGCGCGTTACAGGCTAAACTAACCCAGCCCGGCAAACGCACCGGCAAAATCTATTTTGTGCAGGTAGAAGGCGAGCCGACGGAAGCGGCGCTGGCGCAGCTGCGCACCGGCGTGACGCTGAACGACGGCCCAACGCTCCCGGCGGGCGTTGAGCGCGTTGAAGAGCCCGCCTGGCTCTGGCCGCGTATTCCACCGATTCGCGAGCGTAAATCGATTCCCACCAGCTGGCTTAAAATCACGCTCTATGAAGGGCGTAACCGGCAGGTGCGGCGCATGACGGCACACGTGGGCTTCCCGACGCTCCGGCTGATTCGTTACGCGATGGGCGACTATACTCTTGATTCTCTGGCCTGCGGCCAGTGGCGAGACGTTCCGCTCAAATAAGGAGAACCGGATGTTCAAACCCCATGTCACCGTCGCCTGTGTGGTACACGCGCAGGGCAAATTCCTCGTCGTGGAAGAGACCATTAACGGCAAAGCGCTCTGGAACCAGCCTGCCGGCCATCTCGAAGCCGACGAAACGCTGGTGGAAGCCGCGCGCCGCGAACTGTGGGAAGAGACCGGTATCCGCGCCGAACCGCAGCATTTTCTGCGTCTGCACCAGTGGCTGGCACCCGACAACACGCCGTTTTTGCGCTTTCTGTTCAGTATTGAACTCGACGCGCCGCTGCCGACCGAACCGCACGACAGTGATATCGATCTCTGCCGCTGGGTGAGCGCTGAGGAAATTCTTTCGGCGACCAACCTGCGCTCTCCGCTGGTGGCCGAAAGCATTCGCACCTGGCAGCGCGGCGAGCGTTATCCGCTCTCGCTGATTGGCGCGTTTAACTGGCCGCAGCGTTAACTTCACCGCACTATTTGTTTCGCACCGAAACTTTTAACGGCAGCTTAACCTGCTGCCGCCATCCGCTACACTCAGCACTATCTGCCATTCAGGCTACTGCCCCGCCCTTACCTCTGCCAGACAAACGCTAAATCGCCCGTTTTTCCACCAGTCATTTCGCTTTTTATGCCATTAAAGAACAAAAAATCGACGCCGATAAGAGATTGACCAGGAGGCTCGTAGCGAAGGGAAAGTAATGATTTTTCGTGGTTGATCCTGAGGAGCCGTGATGGCCAGACAATCCGTTCATAAAAAGATGAGTACCCGCGCACAAATGCTGCTGACGGGCGCATTAACCATCACGCTGGGGTTTGTCGTCACCATCGGCGTGCTGAGCTGGCAATCCAGCAACGAACAAAAATCCCTGGCCGAGAGCTATTTACGCCAGATTGCCCAGAGCGAAGCGCTGAAAATCCAGCAGGAGCTCAACTACGCGCGCGATGTGGCGCATAATCTTGGCCACAGCATGGCGTCCCTGCCCCGCGCCGGCATCACCGACCGTAAAGTCGCCGATCAACTGCTCGAAGGCGCGCTGCGCGATAACCCAAATTACCTCTCGATTTCCGTCATCTTTGAAGAAAACGCTTTTGACGGTCGCGACGCCGAGTTTGACGGCAAACCCGGCCAGGCGCCGAAAGGCCGTTACGCCTTTTTCGTCGACCACGGTCAGTCGGGTAATTACCAGTTTCACCCCCTGCTCTCCTACCTGACGCCGGGCCAGGGCGACTACTACCTGATCCCGCAGAAAACCCAGAAAGATACGCTGATTGAACCCTACAGCTACGCCTATAACGGCGTGCCGACGCTGCTGACCTCGGTGGCGGCCCCGATTGTCTCCGACGGTCAGCTTAAGGGCGTGGTGACATCCGATATTTCGCTGGCGTCGCTTCAGCAAAAAGTGAATCAGATTAAACCCTGGGAAGGCGGCGGTTATGCCATGCTGCTTTCAACGGCAGGCAAAATCGTCTCCTACCCGGATAAAAAGCTGACCAGCAAACCGTTCCCTGGCGATACCGCCGGTTTCACCAGCAATGTGGTTGAGCAGGACGATCCGATCCTTGGCGAAAAAGCGCTGGTCACCTGGCAGCCTGTCACCATCGGTAATAGCACGGATAAATGGTATCTCGGCATTGTGGCGCCGGTAAGCCAGGTGATGGCCGCCGCGAACCGCCAGTTAATGAACGCCATTATTCTTATGGTGGTGAGCATTCTGCTGGTGAGCGCACTGCTCGGTATCGTCTTTAGCCGCAAAGTGCTCCGGCCTCTCGGCGGTGAGCCGCTGGAAGCCGCGACCATTGCGCTGGCCGTGGCCGACGGCAAGCTCGATAACGCGATTGACGTTAAACCGGGCGATCGCGGCAGCCTGTTCTACGCCCTTCACACCATGCAGGCGCAGCTGCGCGGCATTGTCGGGCAGATTAAAGAGGCAAGCGACTCCGTGCGTCAGGGCGCGGGCGAAATCGTCAGCGGCAACATTAACCTTTCGTCGCGCACCGAAGAACAGGCAGCCGCGCTGGAGCAGACCGCCGCCAGCATGGAGCAGATCAGCGCGACCGTGAAACACAACGCCGCCAACGCCCATCACGCGACGGAACTGACCGCCAACGCCACGCAAATCGCCAGCCGCGGCGAAACGCTGGTCGGCCAGGTGGTACAGACGATGGCGCAGATCGACGACAGCTCGAAGAAAATCAGCGATATCACCACGATGATTAACAGTATCGCGTTCCAGACCAATATCCTGGCGCTCAACGCGGCAGTAGAGGCGGCGCGCGCGGGTGAACAGGGCCGCGGCTTCGCGGTGGTGGCAAGCGAAGTCCGAAGCCTGGCGCAGCGCAGCGCCAACGCGGTGAAAGAGATTGCGGCGCTGATTGAAGAGTCGGGCCAGCGCGTGGCCAACGGGGTGCAACTGGTGAACGACGCCGGCAAAACCATGCAGGAGATGACCCAGGCGGTGCATTCCGTGCAGACCATTATCGGGGAGATTGTCAGCGCTTCGGATGAGCAGTCGAAAGGCATCAGTCAGGTGACGATCGCCGTGAACGAAATGGACGGCGTGACGCAGCAGAACGCCGCGCTGGTGCAGCAGATGGCGGCAGCGGCCAGCTCGCTCGAAGAGCAGGCGCAACAGCTGGCGCAGACCGTCGAGCAGTTTAGTCTTCAGGAAAGTTACGCCTGATCCCACTCGCGGGGGCCGATGCGCCCCCGCCTCTTTTCCCCCTCTTTTTATACGCGCCCGCGCGTCGCAATTCTTGCCGTTAAGCCCTTTTCTTCACGCCCGTAGGCAAACCCGGCGCGCTCAGGGGGTGTTTGCGCCGCCAGCGCGTGCTAGAATACGCCGCCTTTGTTTTAAGTCGTGAGTGGTGCAATGTCTGATAACAGCCAGAAAAAAGTCATCGTCGGCATGTCCGGCGGCGTCGATTCCTCCGTTTCCGCGTGGTTACTGCAACAGCAGGGCTATCAGGTGGAAGGTCTCTTTATGAAGAACTGGGAAGAGGATGACGGCGAGGATTATTGCACGGCCGCATCCGACCTCGCAGACGCCCAGGCGGTGTGCGATAAGCTCGGCATTGAGCTGCATACCGTGAACTTCGCTGCTGAATACTGGGATAACGTGTTTGAGCATTTCCTGGCGGAATATAAAGCCGGACGCACGCCAAACCCGGATATCCTCTGCAACAAAGAGATCAAATTTAAAGCCTTTCTCGAATTCGCGGCCGAAGATCTCGGCGCGGATTATATCGCGACCGGCCACTATGTGCGTCGCGCCGATGTGGACGGCAAAAGCCGCCTGCTGCGCGGGCTTGATGGCAATAAAGACCAGAGCTACTTCCTCTATACGCTCGGCCACGATCAGGTCGCCCAAAGCCTGTTCCCGGTTGGCGAGCTGGAAAAACCGGAAGTGCGCCGCATTGCCGAAGAGTTAGATCTGGTGACGGCAAAGAAAAAAGATTCCACCGGCATCTGCTTTATCGGCGAGCGTAAATTCCGCGAATTTCTGGGCCGCTATCTGCCTGCCCAGCCGGGTAAAATCGTCACCGTTGACGGCGATACTATCGGCGAGCATCAGGGTCTGATGTATCACACGCTCGGCCAGCGCAAAGGGCTTGGCATCGGCGGCACCAAAGACGGCGGCGAAGAGCCGTGGTACGTGGTGGATAAAGACGTCGAAAACAATATTCTGATTGTCGCTCAGGGCCACGATCATCCGCGCCTGATGTCGGTCGGTCTTATCGCACAGCAACTGCACTGGGTCGATCGCGAGCCCGTCACCGCGCCGTTTACCTGCACCGTGAAAACGCGCTACCGTCAGGCCGATATTCCCTGCACCGTCCGTCCGCTGGATGACGATCGCATCGAAGTGGTGTTTGACGAGCCGGTCGCCGCGGTCACGCCGGGACAATCCGCCGTGTTTTATCTCGGCGAAGTGTGCCTCGGCGGCGGTATTATCGAACAGCGCCTGCCGCTGCCGGTCTAAGCCTGATGCCGCCTGCGCGGCCATGAATGAACAGCCGCGATAAAAAGGAGTCTGTGTGGCAAAGAACTTCTACGACATCACCCTTGCGCTGGCGGGCATTTGCCAGTCGGCACGTCTGGTTCAGTCGCTCGCGCATGAGGGCACGTGTGACAGCGAGGCCCTGCGCGTCTCGCTTAAAAGCGTGATTGATCAGAACCCGGCGTCGACGCTTGACGTTTTCGGCGGCCGCGAAGCCGGGCTGAAAATCGGCCTGGAGACGCTGCTTGGCATGCTGAACACCAGCAGCCGTCAGGGCCTGGGCGCAGAACTGACGCGCTATACGTTAAGCCTGATGGTGCTGGAGCGTAAACTTGCCGCCAGCAAAGGCGCGATGAATACGCTTGGCAATCGCATCGCGGATTTAAGCCGCCAGCTTGAGCATTTCGAGCTGGAATCCGATACGCTGATGAACGCGATGGCCGGCATTTATGTGGATGTGATTAGCCCGCTCGGCCCGCGTATTCAGGTCAACGGCTCGCCCAACGTGCTGCAAAGCCCGCAGATCCAGGCGAAAGTTCGCGCCACGCTGCTCGCCGGTATCCGCGCCGCGGTGCTCTGGCAGCAGGTCGGCGGCGGACGCCTGCAACTGATGTTTTCCCGTAATCGTCTGACCACCCAGGCGAAACAAATTCTTGCTCAATGTTAACCTCTCAGGAGTGACTGATGGAATTATCCTCACTGACCGCCGTTTCCCCCGTTGATGGACGCTACGGCGACAAAGTCAGCGCGCTGCGCGCCATTTTCAGCGAATTTGGCCTGCTGAAATTCCGCGTACAGGTTGAAGTACGCTGGCTGCAAAAGCTGGCCGCACACGCAGCGATCAAGGAAGTTCCTGCTTTTGACAAAAACGCAAACGATTTCCTCGATGCGATTGTCGCAGGCTTTAGCGAAGAAGACGCGGCGCGCATTAAGACCATCGAGCGCACCACCAACCACGACGTCAAAGCGGTTGAGTATTTCCTGAAGGAAAAGGTGGCTGACGTTCCGGCGCTGCACGCGGTGTCTGAGTTTATCCACTTCGCCTGTACCTCAGAGGACATCAACAACCTCTCCCACGCGCTGATGCTCTCCACCGCGCGCGAAGAGGTGATCCTGCCGTTCTGGCGCAACATTATTGACGCAGTGAAAGATCTGGCGCACCAGTACCGTGATATCCCGCTGCTCTCCCGCACGCACGGCCAGCCAGCCACGCCGTCCACCATGGGCAAAGAGATGGCGAACGTCGCGTACCGGATGGAGCGTCAGTACCGTCAGCTCCAGCAGGTCGAGATCCTCGGTAAAATCAACGGCGCGGTCGGCAACTATAACGCCCACATCGCGGCGTACCCGGAAGTGGACTGGCACCAGTTCAGCGAGGAGTTTGTGACCTCGCTCGGCATCCAGTGGAACCCGTACACCACCCAGATTGAGCCGCACGACTATATCGCTGAGCTGTTCGACTGCATGGCGCGCTTTAATACCATCCTTATCGACTTCGACCGTGACGTCTGGGGTTACATTGCGCTGAACCATTTCAAACAGAAAACCATCGCTGGCGAAATCGGCTCTTCCACCATGCCGCACAAGGTCAACCCGATCGACTTCGAAAACTCCGAAGGCAACCTGGGGCTTGCGAACGCCGTGCTGCAACATCTGGCGAGCAAACTGCCGGTCTCCCGCTGGCAGCGCGACCTCACCGACTCCACCGTTCTGCGTAACCTGGGCGTCGGCGTCGGTTATTCGCTCATCGCGTATCAGTCGACGCTGAAAGGCGTGAGCAAGCTGGAAGTGAACCGCGATCGCCTGCTGGCTGAGCTCGACAACAACTGGGAAGTGCTGGCCGAGCCGATTCAGACCGTGATGCGCCGCTACGGCATTGAGAAGCCGTATGAGAAGCTCAAAGAGCTGACCCGCGGTAAACGCGTTGACGCCGAAGGCATGAAGCAGTTCATCGACAGCCTTGAACTGCCGGAAGACGAAAAAACCCGTCTGAAAGCGATGACGCCGGCCAATTACATCGGCCGCGCCATCCAGATGGTTGATGACCTGAAATAAGCCTCTGCGCGCCACCTGCGGGTGGCGCGCTGCCTTCTCCCCTCGCCTTTTCCGCCCGCCTGTTGATGCCTCGCTGGTTTATCCAATGTTTATGCCCTTTCAGTAATAATTGGCGTTAAACTATTTATATATTTGATGGATAAGGGGACCCCGGATGCGCGTGCTGGTCGTCGAGGATAACGCCTTACTGCGGCATCACCTGAAAGTGCAGCTCTCGGAGCTTGGCCATCAGGTGGATGCGGCGGAAGATGCCAAAGAAGCGGATTATTACCTGAATGAACACCTGCCGGACGTGGCGATTGTCGATCTGGGTCTGCCGGATGAAGACGGTCTGAGCCTGATCCGTCGCTGGCGCGCCAGTGAGATCACGCTGCCTGTTCTTGTACTCACCGCCCGTGAGGGCTGGCAGGATAAAGTCGAAGTGCTGGGCGCCGGTGCCGATGATTACGTCACCAAGCCGTTTCACATCGAAGAAGTGGTGGCGAGAATGCAGGCGCTTTTGCGCCGCAACAGCGGGCTCGCTTCGCAGGTGATCTCTATGCCGCCGTTCGTGGTGGATCTCTCGCGCCGGGAAGTGACCATCAACGACAATCTGATCCGCCTGACCGCCTTCGAATACACCATTATGGAAACGCTTATCCGTAACGCGGGCAAGGTTGTCAGCAAAGACTCGCTGATGCTCCAGCTCTACCCGGATGCGGAGCTTCGCGAAAGCCACACCATTGACGTGCTGATGGGCCGTCTGCGTAAAAAAATCCAGGCGGAATACCCGGGCGAAGCGATCACGACAGTGCGCGGCCAGGGTTACCGGTTCGATCTACGCTAAATGAAAAAAAACGTCCTGCGCCACTTTCTCCCGCTCTCGTTGCGGGTACGCTTTTTACTCGCGACCGCGGCGGTGGTGCTGGTGCTCTCGCTCGCCTACGGCGTGGTGGCGCTGGTGGGTTACAGCGTCAGTTTCGATAAAACCACCTTCAGACTGCTGCGCGGTGAGAGCAATCTCTTCTATACCCTTGCCCGTTTCGAAAACGGCAAACTGACCGTTGAGATCCCCGACCATATCGACAGGCAGAGCCCGACGCTGACCTTTATCTATAACGAAAAAGGCAAACTGCTCTGGTCGCAGCGCGATGTGCCGCGCCTGATGAAGGCGATTCGCCCTGAGTGGCTCAACGCGAACGGTTTTCACGAGCTGGAGACGCGCTTTAGCGATTCGCGCCTGCTGCTTGGCGCAAACCGGGCGCTGCAAAAGCGGCTTAATGATTACGACCCGGATAAAAACGACGAAACCACGCACTCGGTCGCGGTCAATGTCTATCCGGCAACCACCAATATGCCCGCGCTGACGGTCGTGGTGGTAGACACCATTCCTGACGAGCTGAAAAGCTCGTGGAGCGTCTGGAACTGGTTTATCTATGTGCTGGCGGCGAATCTGCTGCTGGTGATCCCGCTCCTGTGGCTCGCCGCCTGGTGGAGCCTGCGCCCCATAGAAGCGCTGGCGCGCGAAGTGCGCGAGCTGGAAGAGCACCATCGTGAACAGCTGAACCCTTACACCACCCGCGAACTGACGAGCCTCGTCCATAACCTCAACCGCCTGCTGAAAAGCGAGCGCGAGCGCTACGAGAAATACCGCACAACGCTCACCGATCTCACCCACAGTTTGAAAACGCCGCTGTCGGTGCTCCAGAGCACGCTGCGATCGTTGCGCACCGGCAAAACGGATGTGGAACAGGCCGAGCCGGTGATGCTTGAGCAGATAAGCCGTATTTCACAGCAGATAGGCTACTATTTGCATCGCGCCAGTATGCGCAGCGGCAATATGCTGCTGAGCCGCGAGCTGCACCCGGTGGCGTCTCTCCTGGATAACCTCACCTCGGCGCTGAATAAGGTCTACCAGCGCAAAGGCGTCAGCATTACGCTCGATATTTCGCCGGAAATTGTCTTTATCGGCGAGAAAAACGATTTTCTCGAAGTGATGGGCAACGTGCTGGATAACGCCTGTAAATATTGCCTGGAGTTTGTCGAAGTGACCGCGCGGGTGGCGGATGACACGCTGCACCTGGTGGTGGAAGATGATGGCCCCGGTATTCCTGAAAGCAAACGCGCGCTGGTGTTTGATCGCGGTCAGCGGGCCGATACGCTGCGCCCGGGCCAGGGCGTTGGGCTGTCGGTCGCCCGTGAAGTGGTGGAGCAATATAGCGGGCAGATCCTCACCAGCACCAGCGCGCTTGGCGGCGCACGCATGGAAGTGATTTTCGCCCGTCAGCAGCCGCCGGTGGGCGAATCTTCCGCAACGCTTCGAAAAAACCTGTCAGACAACCACGCAGAGTGACGCGCGTCCGTTATAATCCGACTCATCTTCAGAGCCTGCGGAATACAATATGGACTACCACGTAGAGATAAACTGGCCCGATTTCATTGAACGCTACTGGCAAAAACGCCCGGTGGTGTTAAAGCGCGGCATTAAGAATTTTGTCGACCCGCTCTCCCCGGACGAACTGGCCGGTCTTGCGATGGAGAACGAGGTGGACAGCCGCCTGGTCAGTCATCAGGACGGCAAATGGGACGTGAGCCACGGCCCGTTCCAGAGCTACGATCATTTAGGCGAAACCAACTGGTCGCTGCTGGTGCAGGCGGTGAATAACTGGCACGAGCCGAGCGCCGCGCTGATGCGCCCGTTCCGCGCCCTGCCGGACTGGCGTATTGACGATCTGATGATCTCCTTTTCGGTGCCAGGCGGCGGCGTTGGCCCGCATCTTGATCAATACGATGTGTTTATTATCCAGGGCGTTGGCCGTCGCCGCTGGCGCGTCGGCGAAAAAGTGCCGATGAAACAGCACTGCCCGCACCCGGATCTGCTGCAGGTCGCGCCGTTTGAAGCGCTGATCGACGAAGAGCTGGAGCCCGGCGATATCCTCTATATTCCGCCGGGATTCCCGCACGAAGGCTATTCGCTGGAAAACTCGATGAACTATTCCGTGGGCTTTCGCGCACCGAGCGGTCGCGAGCTTATCAGCGGGTTCGCCGATTATGTGTTGCAGCGTGAGCTCGGCAGCCATCGTTACAGCGATCCGGATGTGCCCGCACGCGAATGTCCTGCAGACATTGTGCCTGCGGAAGTCGAAAAGCTGCGCGACATGATGCTGGATCTCATCCGCGACCCGGATAATTTCAACGAATGGTTTGGTGAGTTTATCACCCAGTCGCGTCACGAGCTGGATGTGTCGCCGCCGGAGCCGCCGTACCAGCCGGATGAAATTTACGATGCGCTGAAACAGGGTGATACGCTGGTACGTCTCGGCGGTTTGCGCGTGTTGCGTATTGGCGATGAGGTGTTCGTAAACGGCGAGAAGATTGACTCACCGCACCGCCCGGCGCTGCATCAGTTGGCCAATGAAGTGGTGCTGAATGAGGCGATGTTCGGCGAGGCGCTGGAAGACCCGTCATTCCTGGCAATGCTGGCCGCGCTGGTAAACAGCGGGTACTGGTATTTTGCGGAGTAAGGCGTCGGTTATCGCGGGTATCGCGGTGGGTGCGCTTCGCTTACCCACCCTACGACATAACTCGAAGGGTTTGATGTCAATGGTGGGTGCGCTTCGCTTACCCACCCTACGACATAACGCGATGGGTTTGATGTCAATGGTGGGTGCGCTCCGCTTACCCACCCTACGACATAACGTGAACGGTTTGATGTGAATGGTGGGTGCGCTCCGCTTACCCACCCTACATAAATGATCCCTGAATTTGTAGGGCGGGTAAGCGCAGCGCACCCGCCTCTTTTACGCCTTTTGCGCCTTTACGCCTTCCGCTGCGCGGTTAATTCGGCGATACGCACAATCACCTGCACCGCTTTTTCCATTCCTTCCAGCGTCGCAAACTCATGTTTGCCGTGATAATTGTACCCGCCGGTGAAAATGTTCGGGCACGGCAGCCCCATAAACGACAGCTGCGCACCGTCGGTGCCGCCGCGAATCGGCTTTAACTGCGGCTCCATGCCGCAATCGACAATCGCCTGGCGCGCAATCTCGATGATATGCGGATGCTCCGCCACCTTCTCGCTCATATTGTAATAGCTGTCCTCGATGGCCAGCTCAATATAACAATCCGGGTGCAGCCCCTTACCGACCTGTTTCGCGATATCCATCATACGGCGTTTGCGCGCTTCGAAATTCTCGCGGTCGAAATCGCGGATGATGTAATGCATCTCGGCACGATCCACCGAGCCTTTCATGGTGTGCAGATGGTAAAACCCCTCGTAGCCTTCGGTGCACTCCGGGCTTTCGTCGGCGGGCACCAGCGCGTGAATGCGCGCGGCGAGCGACAGCGCGTTCACCATCACGCCTTTGGCGCTGCCGGGGTGCACGTTGTTGCCAACAATTTTGATGGTCACCGAGGCCGCGTTAAAATTCTCATACTCCAGCTCGCCGATACCGCTGCCGTCCATGGTGTACGCCCAGCGCGCATCAAACGCTTCAACGTCAAAATACTTCGCCCCCTTGCCCACCTCTTCATCCGGCGTAAAGGCCACGCGAATATCGCCGTGGGGAATGTTTTTCTGCGAAAGCGTCGCCATGGCGGTCATGATCTCTGCGACACCCGCTTTATCATCCGCGCCTAACAGCGTTTTGCCGTCGGTGGTGATAAGCGTGTGGCCGAGCAACTGATGGAGCACCGGAAACATCACCGGTGAGAGGATCTCTTCGCCGGTGCCGAGCGCGATATCCCCGCCGCGGTAGTTTTCAACGATTTGCGGGTTCACGTTTTTGGCGGTGAAATCTGGCGAGGTATCGACATGAGAAATGAATCCGATGGGCGGGACGGGTTTATCTACGTTGGCGGGCAGCGTGCCCATCAACGTGCCGTGTTCGCTTAGCGACACGTTAACCATGCCCAGTTCTTCCATCTGGTTCTTAAGCAGGTTTAACAGCTTCCACTGGCTTTCGGTGCTGGGAACATGCTTCACCCCGGCCCGTGACTGGGTATCCATAGTGACATATTGCAGGAAACGTTCGAGTAATTTATCCATGTTCTCACCCCTGTTATTTTGTGACGTTATTATCATTAAGCATTAAAAGACAAATATTGTTTCAGGTCACCTTTCGCCCGGCGAAGAGGAATAATCCTGCGGGGAAAAAGGGGGTATCTCCTTCTTCATGCGCCTGACGTGACAGAAAACGTGGAAAACCACGCGAAACCGGCAAGAAAGCGTCTGTGGCATTGGCGATTTCAATGGTTTGCCGTAGAATGCCTGCCCTTATCACGTGCCAGACCCAAAGGTGGTTCATCACAAACCCCGCATCCGGTTTCGTCTTGATGCGTTTTTTACGGGACAGAGTCAAAAAATTGAATACACAGCCGCGCTCGCTTTCCCCGCTTCTGCAACTGGCGGATATCGGGAAAAGCTTTGATGGTAAAACCGTCATTTCTGATTTCTCACTGACCATCAATCATGGTGAATTCCTCACGCTCCTCGGCCCCTCCGGCTGCGGTAAAACCACCGTGCTGCGCCTTATCGCAGGCCTTGAGAACGCCGACGCCGGGCGGATCACGCTCGATGCACAGGACATCACCGACGTTCCCGCCGAGCATCGCCACGTCAATACCGTTTTCCAGAGCTACGCCCTGTTTCCGCATATGACGGTGTTTGAGAACGTCGCGTTTGGCCTGCGGATGCAAAAAACACCCACCGCTGAGATAACGCCGCGCGTGATGGATGCTTTAAAGATGGTGCAGCTTGAGGAATTTGCCCAGCGCAAACCGCATCAACTTTCCGGCGGCCAGCAGCAACGCGTGGCGATCGCCCGCGCCGTGGTCAATAAACCCCGCCTGCTGCTGCTTGATGAATCGCTCTCAGCGCTCGACTATAAACTGCGCAAACAGATGCAGAACGAGCTGAAAGCGCTGCAGCGCAAGCTGGGGATTACGTTTGTGTTCGTGACGCACGATCAGGAAGAAGCGCTGACGATGTCTGACCGCATCGTGGTGATGCGCGACGGGCGCATCGAGCAGGACGGCACGCCGCGCGAAATCTACGAAGAACCCAAAAACCTGTTTGTGGCGAGCTTTATCGGCGAGATCAATATCTTTGACGCCACCGTCCTTGAGCGTATCGACGCGCAGCGCGTGCGCGCAAATGTGGAAGGCCGCGAATGCGTGCTGTATGTCGCCTTTCCGGTGACGGCAGGCCAAAAACTCAACGTCCTGCTGCGCCCGGAAGATCTGCGCGTTGAAGAGATTAACGGCGACGGCGAGGCCGACGGCCTGATAGGCTTTGTGCGCGAGCGCAACTATAAAGGCATGACGCTGGAGTCGGTCGTTGAGCTGGAAAACGGCAAAATCGTGCTGGTCAGCGAATTCTTTAACGAAGATGACCCGGATTTTGACCACTCGCTCGATCAGAAAATGGCCGTGACCTGGGTGGAGAGCTGGGAGGTGGTGCTGGCCGATGAAGAGCTCGCGTAAATTCCAGAATGTGGTGATAGCCACCATCGTCGGCTGGCTGGTGCTGTTTGTTTTTCTGCCCAACCTGATGATCATCGCCACCAGCTTTCTCACCCGCGACGACGCGCATTTCGTAAGCCTGGTCTTTACGCTGGATAACTACGCGCGCCTGCTCGACCCGCTCTATTTTCAGGTGCTGCTGCACTCGTTGAATATGGCGCTGCAGGCGACTCTGGCGTGTCTGGTGCTGGGTTACCCGTTTGCGTGGTTTCTGGCGAAACTGCCCGCGAAAGTGCGCCCGCTGCTGCTGTTTTTACTGATAGTCCCGTTCTGGACGAACTCGCTTATCCGCATCTACGGGCTGAAGCTGTTTCTCAGCACGCGCGGCTATCTGAACGAGTTTCTGCTGTGGCTTGGCGTCATCGACACCCCGATGCGCATTATGTACACGCCATCGGCGGTGATTATCGGCTTGGTCTATATTCTGCTGCCGTTTATGGTGATGCCGCTCTACTCCAGCATCGAGAAGCTCGATAAGCCGCTGCTCGAAGCCGCGAAAGATCTCGGGGCCAGCAAACTGCAAACCTTTGTGCGCATCATTCTGCCGCTGACGATGTCGGGGATTATCGCCGGATGTCTGCTGGTAATGCTGCCCGCGATGGGGCTGTTTTATGTCTCCGATCTGATGGGTGGCGCGAAAAACCTGCTTATCGGCAACGTTATCAAGAGCCAGTTCCTGAATATCCGCGACTGGCCGTTTGGCGCGGCCACCAGCATTACGCTGACGCTGGTAATGGGGCTGATGCTGCTGGTGTACTGGCGCGCCGCGCGCCTGCTTAACAAGAAGGTGGAACTGGAATGATCGGTCGCCTGCTGCGCGGCGGTTTTATGACCGCCATTTACGCTTATCTTTATATTCCGATCGTGATCCTGATTGTGAATTCGTTCAACAGCTCGCGTTTCGGCATTAACTGGCAGGGCTTTACCACTAACTGGTACAGCCTGCTGATGAACAACGACAGCCTGTTACAGGCCGCGCAACACTCGCTGACGATGGCGGTGTTCTCCGCCACGTTCGCGACTATGATCGGCGCGCTGACGGCGGTCGCGCTCTACCGCTACCGTTTTCGCGGCAAACCGTTTGTCAGCGGCATGCTGTTTGTGGTGATGATGTCGCCCGATATCGTGATGGCGATTTCCCTGCTGGTGCTCTTTATGCTGGTGGGCATTCAGCTTGGCTTCTGGTCGCTGCTGTTTTCGCACATCACCTTCTGCCTGCCGTTTGTGGTCGTAACCGTCTATTCACGGCTGAAAGGCTTTGACGTGCGAATGCTTGAAGCGGCGCGCGATCTGGGCGCCAGTGAAATCACGATTCTGCGCAAAATCATTCTGCCGCTGGCGATGCCGGCGGTGGCGGCGGGCTGGCTGCTGAGCTTTACGCTGTCGATGGATGACGTGGTGGTGTCGTCGTTCGTGACGGGGCCGGGCTATGAAATCCTGCCGCTGAAAATTTACTCGATGGTCAAAGTGGGCGTGTCGCCGGAAGTGAACGCGCTCGCCACCATTCTGCTGATGCTGTCGCTGGTTCTCGTACTGGCAAGCCAGCTGATGCTTCGCGATAAAACGAAAAGCCTGCCTCGCCAGGCCTTAAACCCAGGGGACGTAAAATGAAAAAATGGTCACGCCACCTGCTTGCTGCGGGTGCTCTGGCGTTCGGCATGAGCGCCGCGCATGCTGATGATAAAAACACGCTCTATTTCTACAACTGGACCGAGTATGTGCCGCCGGGCCTGCTTGAACAGTTCACGAAGGAGACGGGCATTAAGGTTATCTATTCGACCTATGAATCGAATGAAACCATGTACGCCAAGCTGAAGACCTACCAGCAGGGCGCCTACGATCTCGTGGTGCCGTCCACCTACTTTGTCGACAAGATGCGCAAAGAAGGGATGATCCAGAAGATCGACAAGAGCAAGCTGTCGAATTTTCACAATCTGGATCCGGCGATGCTGAATAAGCCTTTCGATCCGAATAACGACTACTCCATTCCCTACATCTGGGGCGCGACGGCGATAGGCGTGAACAGCGACGCCATCGATCCGAAAAGCGTGACCTCCTGGGCCGATCTCTGGAAGCCGGAATACAAAGGTAGCCTGCTGTTGACCGACGATGCGCGCGAAGTGTTCCAGATGGCGCTGCGTAAGCTCGGGCTTTCCGGCAATACCACCGATCCGAAAGAGATTGAAGCGGCCTATAACGAGCTGAAAAAACTGATGCCAAACGTGGCGGCGTTTAACTCCGACAACCCGGCGAACCCGTATCTGGAAGGCGAAGTGAATCTCGGTATGGTGTGGAACGGCTCCGCGTGGGTCGCTCGTCAGGCGGGCACGCCGCTGGATGTCGTCTGGCCGAAAGAAGGCGGGATCTTCTGGATGGACAGCCTCGCTATCCCGGCGAATGCGAAGAATGTGGAAGGCGCGCATAAGCTGATTAACTTCCTGCTGCGCCCGGATGTGGCAAAACAGGTGGCAGAGACCATCGGTTACCCGACGCCAAACCTGGCGGCCCGTAAGCTTCTGAAGAAAGAGGTAGCCGAGGATAAATCGCTCTATCCGGACGAAGCCACCATCAAGAAAGGCGAATGGCAGAACGACGTCGGCGACGCCAGCGCGATCTACGAGTCGTATTATCAGAAGTTAAAGGCGGGACGGTAAGTTTCGTTGTGGTGAAAAGGTGGGTGCGCTTCGCTTACCCACCCTACGAAAATCGGTTAATGTTCTGTGTAGGGCGGGTAAGCGAAGCGCACCCGCCGTTTCCCTCTGACACCCCTGCCGTCAAAGCCCTTTCAACAGCTTCTCGACATACTCCGGCACCACCTGGCTTGCCAGCCCGTAATGCTTCTCTTCAAACTCGCTGCCGACCTGGCTTGGCTCCAGGTTAAGCTCCACGGTATGCGCGCCCTGAAGCTTCGCTTCATGCACGAATCCGGCGGCCGGATAAACGTGCCCGGAGGTGCCGATGGCGATAAACACATCGGCGCGCGCGAGTGCCTCATAAATACGATCCATCCCGAGCGGCATCTCGCCGAACCACACTACGTGCGGGCGCAGCGGCGCGGGGAACTGGCAACAGTGGCACTTATCGCCAGGCGTCACGTCGCCCGTCCACTCCAGCACCTGCCCGCTCTGCGAACAGCGCACTTTCAGCAATTCGCCATGCATATGCACCACATTTTTGCTGCCCGCGCGCTCGTGCAGGTTATCGATATTCTGGGTGACCAGTAAAAAGCGGTCGCCGAGCGCCTCTTCCAGCCGCGCCAGCGCCAGATGCGCCGCGTTAGGCTTGATCTCCGGCTGCTGTAGCTGGCGGCGCCGGGCGTTATAAAACTCCTGCACCAGCTGCGGATTGCGCGCGAACCCTTCCGGCGTTGCCACATCCTCCACGCGATGCTCTTCCCACAGGCCGTCAGCGGCGCGGAACGTGCGAATGCCCGATTCCGCCGAGATCCCCGCCCCGGTTAAGACCACTACCACAGGTTTATTCATCACTTCAGGTGTCATAATTCTGTCCCGGAAAAAAATACGCTGGCGCAAGCGCTCGCGCAGCCGACGTTTATTCCTTCGAAACCGGCCCAGCCGGTGCAGACGACGCGATTGCATTTCAACTCCGTGAGCGTGTGAGATGGAGAAAAGCCGCGCCGCGCATACCGCCCGCGTCGCCGTGGCGCGCCTGCTCAATACGCGGCACTTTCGCCACGGGCAGCAGATACGCAGGCAGCTTCGCGCTAAGCGTCGTTGTCAGATGCGAAAACCCCGACAGCCCGCCGCCGAGCACCACCAGATGCGGGTCCAGCACGGTCAACAGACTCGCGACACAGGCCGCCAGCAGGTCGGTATAACGCTCAACATGCGCCTGCGCCTGCGTGTCACCCTGCTGCCAGCGGCCAATGATTTGCGGCGCGTCCAGTGATTCATGGTAGAAGTGATGCCAAAGCCATGCAAAGCCCCGACCGGAAAGATAATTCTCAATACAGCCGTGTTGCCCGCAGCCGCAGCGGATGAGTGGGATATCGCGCCCGAGGATCGCAAGCGCGTCCACCGGCAGCCGGATATGCCCGAATTCGCCCGTGATAAAGCTGCGTCCGGTCACCGGTTTGCCATCAACAACCACGCCGCCGCCGACACCAGTGCCGAGAATAAGCCCCATCACAACAGGATACGCGCTGAACTCATCGTCCCAGGCCTCGGAGAGCGCAAAACAGTTGGCGTCGTTATCGATACGCACGTCGCGCCCGAGCCGCACGCTGAGATCGCGCCTCACCGCCCTGCCGCTGGCGGCGGGCAGATTGGCGGCATACAGCAGGCCGTCGTCCGTTTCCGGGATGCCGGGAATGCCAACGCCGACATGCCCCGCGCCGCCAAAGCGGCGGTCGGCCTCTGTCACCAGCGCGCTGATGGCGTCGAGAAAGTTCTCGTAGCGGTCATGCGGCGTCGCGACGCGGGTTTGCCATTGCAGACGCCGCGCGTCATCGTATACCCCGAGGGCGATTTTGCTGCCGCCAATGTCAAACCCGTAATACATCCGCCGCTCCCTGAATTATTGTCCGCTCAGTACCCGCGCCGGATCGATGCGGCTCGCGCGCCGTGCCGGATACCAGCTCGCCAGCAGGCTCAGCACCAGCGCCGTCAGCAGCACATAAACCACATCCAGCGCGTGCAGCTCCGATGGCAGGAAGTCGATAAAGTAGATATCACCGGAGAGGAAATGATGGCCGATCAGTTTTTCAATCCCGTGAATGATGGCCGTGAGCTGCCACGAGGCCAGCACACCCACCACCACGCCGCTGACCGAGCCGAGCAGCCCGGCGAGCAGTCCGTACCAGACGAAAATCGCACGGATAAGCCCGTCTTTCGCACCGAGCGTACGCAGCACCGCGATGTCGCTGCTTTTATCTTTCACCGCCATCACCAGCGTCGAGACGATGTTAAAGCAGGCGACGCCAATCACCAGCACCATCGCCAGATACATAATCGCGCGGATCATCTGGATATCGCGGTACATGTAGCCATAGGTGTTGATCCAGCTTTTGATATAGACATAGGCGTCCGTCACCTGGCCCGCGTCGCGCACCAGTTGATTCGCGTTAAAGACGTCATTCACCTTGATGGCGATGCCCGTGACACTGTCACCGAGGTTCAGATAGCCCTGCGCATCGGCCAGCGGCACCATCGCAAAGCTGTGATCGAGCTGGCCGCTCAGTTGCAGAATACCTGCTACCTGCAAACGTACGCGTTTGGGCTGCAACAGCTTATGGTCAGCGTCAGAATTCGGGATCATGATAGAGAGCCAGTCGCCCTGCTTCACTTTCAGCGCATCAGCAACACCTTTACCGATAATGATTTGCTGTTTGCCCGCCTGAAAACTCTGCCAGGCGTTGTTCTGCACATAATGCGGCAGCGCGCTTAAACGCTGCTCCTGCGCCGGGTCAACGCCTTTCACCTGAATGGCGCGCAGGTTCGCCCCGCTCTCCACCAGGCCGGTAAAATTGACGTATGGTGCCGCCGCGACGATGCCGTTGACCTTCTCAACGCGCGTCACAACATCCTTCCAGCCGCGCCACGGCTGCTCCACCGGCTCGATTTCACCATGCGGCACGACCGCCAGAATGCGATTGTTCAGCTCGCGCTCAAAGCCGTTCATGGCGCTTAAGCCCACAATCAGCACCGCCACGCCAAGCGCGATGCCAATCGTTGAAATAACGGAGATAAGCGACACCATGCCGCTGCGTCTGCGTCCCCGGCTAAAGCGCAGACCAATCAGTAATGATAACGGGGAAGCCATTACGCCCTCCCCATCAGGGTCAGCTCAGGGTTCAGGTGCCCGTCGCGCATCTCCAGCTGGCGCGACAGCCGTTTCGCCAGTAGCAGATCGTGCGTCACCACCAGAAAGGCGGTGCCCTGGGTTTTATTCAGCTCGCCGAGCAGGTCGAAAATGCTGTCGGCGTTGCGGGCATCAAGGTTACCGGTCGGTTCATCCGCCAGCACCAGACGCGGATTATTCACCAGCGCGCGAGCAATCGCGACGCGCTGGCGCTCGCCGCCGGAAAGCTCAGACGGACGGTGGCTGCTGCGGTGTGCGAGCCCCACGGCGTCCAGCATCGCGAGCGCCCGGCGCTCGGTCTCGGCCTTCGGCGCTTTGCCGATTAATAACGGCATCGCCACGTTTTCCATCGCGGTGAAATCGGGAAGCAGATGGTGGAACTGGTAAATAAAACCGAGCTCGCGGTTACGCAGCTCCGCTTTGGCGGAAGAAGAGAGCGTACTTAGCGCCCGGCCGCTGAAAATTACGTCGCCGGAGGTAGGCGTATCCAGCCCGCCCAGCAGGTGCAAGAGCGTACTTTTGCCGGAGCCGGAGCTGCCGACAATCGCCATCATTTCGCCCGCGTCGATGCTGAAGCTGACGTTGTGCAACACATCCGTTTGCACTTTGCCTTCCTGGTAGCGTTTGCACAGGTTGTCGCACTGTAACAGCACAGAATTACTCATAACGTAAAGCCTCAGCGGGTTCGGTGGCGGCGGCGCGCCAGGAAGGATAAAGCGTGGACAACAGCGCGACGGCCATCGCCGAGAGCGCAATACCGATGACCTGCCACGGTTCGATAACGACTGGCAGCGCAGCGCCATCAAGGAACGCGCCAATCACCGGCATCAGATTATTCAACTGGCTGGCAAGGAGCGCGCCGAGCAGCGCGCCAAACAGCGCGCCGATAACGCCCGCGCTTGCCCCCTGCACCATAAACACCGCCATGATCTGACGGCGCGTCAGGCCCTGGGTTTGCAGGATAGCCACCTCGCCCTGCTTCTCCATCACCATCAGCCCGAGCGACGTAATGATGTTAAACGCGGCGACGGCGACAATCAGGCTCAGCAGCAGGCCCATCATGTTTTTCTCCATGCGCACGGCCTGGAACAGCTCGCCTTTACGCTCGCGCCAGTCCTGCCACTGCGTGCCGGGCGGTAACGTCTGCTGGCTCAGCGTATCCACTTTCAGCGGCTCATTCAGCCACAGTCGCCAGCCGGTGATATTTCCTGCCGGGTAGCGCATCAGGCGTGAAGCGTCCTGAATATTGACCAGCATCTGATAGCCATCCACTTCGCTGTTGGCGGCGAAAGTGCCGATAACGGTGAAGAGACGCTGGCTCGGCAGGCGGCCCATTGGCGTGAACTGACTGGCGGACGGCACCATCAGGCGCAGCTGGTCGCCGCGTTTCACGCCAAGCTGGCCCGCAAGCTGCTCGCCGAGAATGATGTTGTATTTCCCGGCGGCCAGATCCTGCTGGTTGACGTTGACCAGATACGGCGTCAGCGGGTCGCGCTGCGCCGGGTCAATCCCCAGCATCACCCCGACCGCCACGCTGCGGACGCTTTGCAGCACCACATCGCCGGTGGTCAGCGGCGCGATGCGGTTAACGCCCTGCAGGTGGAGGCTGTCGGCAGGCAGTTGCTGCGGGTTGACAGAGCCTTTGGATGAACTGATAAGCGCCTGCGGCATCAGCCCGAGAATGTTGTTTTGCAGTTCTCGCTCGAAACCATTCATCACCGAGAGCACGGTCACTAGCGCCAGCACGCCGAGCGTGATGCCGATAGTGGAGAGCCAGGAGACGAAACGGCCGAAGCGGTCTGCTGCACGCCCGCGCATATAGCGCAGGCCGATAAATAACGCGACAGGTTGATACATGAAATCCGTCTTGTACGGTTGCTAATGCAAAGTGATCAACGATAATAAAGCCCAGATCTGATTTATGGAACCACTAACCCACTCTGTCGCCGGGTTTTTATCCCGGACAAGCGGCACAACCGGAGCACGCTTCGCCTTCTATGCCTGAACAATATCGTTACTCTCTGCCCGTCAAAGCGGGCGATCAGCGTCAACTGGGTGAACTGACCGGCGCGGCCTGCGCCGTTGAGGTGGCGGAAATGGCGGAACGCCATGCCGGCCCGCTGGTGCTTATCGCGCCGGATATGCAAACCGCCCTGCGTCTGCACGATGAAATTCAACAATTTACCGAAAGCCTGGTGATGAACCTGGCTGACTGGGAGACGCTGCCGTATGACAGCTTCTCGCCGCATCAGGAGATTATCTCCTCGCGCCTGTCGACGCTCTATCAGCTGCCTGGCATGCAGCGCGGCGTGCTTATCCTGCCGGTGAATACGCTGATGCAGCGCGTCTGTCCGCACAGCTTCCTGCACGGTCACGCGCTGGTGATGCAAAAAGGCCAGCAGCTCTGGCGCGACACCCTGCGCGCGCAGCTGGACCAGGCGGGCTATCGCCATGTGGATCAGGTGATGGCGCATGGCGAATACGCCACCCGCGGCGCGCTGCTCGATCTCTACCCTATGGGTAGCGAGCAGCCCTACCGCATCGACTTTTTCGACGACGAAATCGACAGCCTGCGGCTGTTTGACGTCGATACCCAGCGCACGCTGGAAGAGGTTGAGGCGATAAACCTGCTGCCCGCGCACGAATTCCCGACCGACAAAGCGGCCATTGAGCTGTTCCGCAGCCAGTGGCGTGACCGTTTCGAGGTCAAGCGTGACCCGGAGCATATCTACCAGCAGGTGAGCAAAGGCACCCTGCCCGCGGGTATTGAATACTGGCAGCCGCTGTTCTTTAGCGAGCCGCTGCCGCCGCTGTTCAGCTATTTCCCGAAAAATACGCTGGTGGTGAGCACGGGCGATCTGGAAGCGAGCGCCGACCGCTTCTGGGCCGATGCCGTGGCGCGCTTTGAGAACCGCGGCGTCGACCCGATGCGCCCGCTGCTGCCGCCAGAAGAGCTCTGGCTGCGCACCGATGAACTTCATGCGCAATTAAAAGCCTGGCCGCGCGTGCAGCTGAAAACCGAGGCGCTGGCCGACAAAGCCGCCAATACCAATCTGGGGTATCAGCCGCTGCCGGATATCGCGGTGCAGGCGCAGCAGAAATCGCCGCTCGACAGCCTGCGCCGTTTTCTGGAGTCCTTCACCGGCCCGGTGATTTTCTCGGTGGAAAGCGAGGGCCGCCGCGAGGCGCTCTCGGAACTCCTTTCGCGCATTAAAGTCATGCCGAAGCGCATTCTGCGGCTTGAAGAGGCGCAGGCGGGCGAGCGCTACCTGAGCATCGGCGCGTCCGAGCGCGGGTTTATCGACACCCTGCGCCAGCGCGCGTTTATCTGCGAAAGCGATCTGCTGGGCGAGCGCGTCACGCGCCGTCGCCAGGAGAGCCGCCGCACCATTAACCCGGATACGCTCATCCGCAACCTGGCGGAGTTGCGCCCCGGCCAGCCGGTGGTGCATCTGGAGCATGGCGTGGGCCGCTACGCCGGGCTGACGACGCTTGAGGCAGGCGGCATCACGGCGGAATACCTGATGCTCACCTATGCCAACGACGCGAAGCTCTATGTGCCGGTGTCATCGCTGCATCTCATCAGCCGCTACGCGGGCGGAGCCGAAGAGAACGCGCCGTTGCATAAGCTTGGCGGCGACGCGTGGTCGAAAGCGCGCCAGAAAGCGGCGGAAAAAGTGCGCGACGTGGCGGCGGAGCTGCTGGATATCTACGCCCAGCGCGCCGCGAAATCCGGTTTCGCCTTTAAGCATGACAAAGAGCAGTATCAGCTCTTCTGCGAGGGGTTCCCGTTTGAGACTACGCCCGATCAGGCGCAGGCGATTAACGCGGTGCTGAGCGATATGTGTCAGCCGCTGGCGATGGATCGTCTGGTGTGTGGCGACGTGGGCTTTGGCAAAACCGAAGTGGCGATGCGCGCGGCGTTCCTGGCGGTCGAGAATAATAAGCAGGTGGCGGTGCTGGTGCCGACCACCCTTCTGGCGCAGCAGCATTACGACAACTTCCGCGATCGCTTCGCCAACTGGCCGGTGCGCATTGAACTGCTGTCGCGCTTTCGCAGCGCCAAAGAGCAGGCGCAGGTGCTGGAGCAGGCCGCTGAAGGCAAAGTCGATATTCTTATCGGCACCCATAAACTGTTGCAGAGCGACGTCAAAATGAAAGATCTCGGTCTTTTGATCGTCGATGAAGAACACCGCTTCGGGGTGCGTCACAAAGAGCGTATTAAAGCGATGCGCGCCGATGTGGATATTCTGACGCTCACCGCGACGCCTATTCCGCGCACGCTGAACATGGCGATGAGCGGCATGCGTGACCTGTCGATTATCGCCACGCCGCCCGCGCGTCGTCTGGCGGTGAAAACCTTCGTGCGCGAGTATGACAATCTGGTCGTGCGCGAGGCCATCCTGCGTGAAGTGCTGCGCGGCGGTCAGGTCTATTACCTCTACAATGATGTCGAGAATATCCAGAAGGCCGCCGAGCGGCTGGCGAATCTGGTGCCGGAGGCGCGCATCGCCATCGGTCACGGCCAGATGCGCGAGCGCGAGCTTGAGCGGGTGATGAACGATTTCCATCATCAGCGCTTTAACGTGCTGGTGTGCACTACGATCATCGAAACCGGTATCGATATTCCGACCGCCAATACCATTATCATCGAGCGCGCCGATCATTTTGGTCTCGCCCAGCTGCACCAGCTGCGTGGCCGCGTCGGGCGTTCGCATCATCAGGCGTATGCGTGGCTGCTGACGCCGCCGCCGAAGGCGATGACCACCGACGCGCAGAAGCGTCTTGAGGCGATCGCGTCGCTGGAAGATCTCGGCGCGGGCTTTGCGCTCGCGACGCACGATCTGGAGATTCGCGGCGCGGGCGAGCTGCTGGGCGAAGATCAGAGCGGTCAGATGGAAACCATCGGCTTCTCACTCTATATGGAGCTTCTGGAAAACGCGGTTGACGCGCTGAAAGCCGGGCGCGAGCCGTCGCTTGAAGATCTCACCAGTCAGCAGACGGAAGTGGAACTGCGGATGCCATCGCTACTGCCGGAGGCGTTTATCCCGGATGTGAACACGCGCCTGTCGTTCTATAAGCGCATCGCCAGCGCCAAAAAAGAGCAGGAGCTTGAAGAGATCAAAGTGGAGCTTATCGACCGCTTTGGCCTGCTGCCGGACCCGGCGCGCAATCTGCTGGATATCGCGGCCCTGCGCCAGCAGGCGCAGAAGCTTGGCGTGCGTAAAATTGAGGCTAACGAGAAAGGCGGCACCATTGAGTTTGCCGAGAAAAATCATGTCGATCCGGGCTGGCTTATCGGCCTGCTGCAAAAAGAGCCACAGCATTACCGCCTCGACGGGCCGACGCGCCTGAAATTCTTCCGCGAGCTGGAAGAGCGGAAAACCCGAATGGAATGGGTGCGTCAGTTTATGGCCCAACTCGCCGAACAC
This sequence comes from Cronobacter sakazakii, assembly GCF_000982825.1. Classification (NCBI taxonomy): domain Bacteria; kingdom Pseudomonadati; phylum Pseudomonadota; class Gammaproteobacteria; order Enterobacterales; family Enterobacteriaceae; genus Cronobacter; species Cronobacter sakazakii. Next base: position 3,681,134 of record NZ_CP011047.1, read on the forward strand.
TCGCTGCCTTAAATCCTTCATGCCCCCGCACGGGGGCGTAACTTTACAATCCTTTGCAATCGTCCAGGGTTTCCCTGGACGAAGCCCCGCCATACTTCTCTCTTTATCTATGTATTACAAAAACTTCTCCGCCTTTGGGATCTGTAAATGAAAAGAGAACATGCGCGTTTTTCTCGCTGGCTGTCATGGCTGGCGCTTGTCGCTGGCATGACGTTTGGCGCAAGCCAGGCGCTGGCGAATACTTACCCTCTCCCCGCACCAGGCAGCCGGTTGATTGGCGAAACCCTCTACCACACGGTGGCGGACGACGGCGGCTCGCTGGAGGCGATCGCCAAACGCTATAACGTCGGGTTTCTGGCGCTGTTGCAGGCAAATCCAGGCGTTGATCCGTATGTGCCGCGCGCGGGTAGCGTGCTGACCATTCCGCGCCAGATGCTGCTGCCGGATGCCCCGCGCGAAGGCATTCTGATCAATCTTGCCGAGCTGCGGCTCTACTATTTTGCGCCGGGCGAGAACACAGTGACCGTCTACCCGATTGGCATCGGCCAGCTTGACGGCGACACGCTCACGCCAACCATGCAGACCACGGTATCGCAAAAGCGCGCCAACCCGACCTGGACGCCGACGGCCAATATACGCGCACGTTATAAAGCACAAGGGATCGATTTACCGGCCGTGATGCCTGCCGGGCCGGACAACCCGATGGGCCACCACGCCATACGCCTTGCAGCTTACGGCGGCGTCTATCTGCTGCACGGCACGAATGCGGATTTCGGTATCGGTATGCGCGTCAGCTCGGGCTGTATCCGTCTGCGCGATGACGACATCAAACACCTGTTCAGCGCAGTGCCGGTCGGTACGCGCGTCAATATCATCAACGCGCCGGTGAAAGCGTCTGTCGAGCCGGACGGGCGTCGGTTTGTTGAAGTCCATCAGCCGCTCTCAAAGCGCATCGAGGATGACCCGAAAACGCTGCCGATTACTCTCAACGCGACGCTCAAAACTTTTGAAGCCGCAGAGCAAACCGACCGAGAGGTGATGGAACAGGCGCTGCGATTGCGCTCCGGCATACCGGTTAACGTCACTGCTCACCCGCCAGCGCCTGCCAGCGACGCCATCTGAAACAAAAAAGGCCCTGTCCGGAGACAGGGCCTTTTAACAGGTGATCTTGACGGCTTATTTATAGATGACGGCGGTGCCGTGCAGATTATTCGGGCCGTTAACAGAGGTGATACGGAACGATTTTGCGCCCATATCGTCAGCTTTCTGCGCAAGCTCGGCTTCCAGCGAAGACAGGTTAGTCCCTGCGGTCGCAGAGATGGTGCCCGCTTTTTGTTGGCCTGCCGGGGTGGACTGCACCTCAACGGCAGCGACGCTTGCAAACGACAACGAACTCAGTACAGCGGCGGCGAACAGTGCTTTAACGGTTTTCATGTGGGTACCCTTTCGTTTGTAATGCGGATTTAGTTACGTGGTCGTTAATATTTATTTAATTAACGATCGATAGATAAATGATAGTTGTGATCTGCATCACGTGTCAATATAATTTTTAATGATCGTTATTTTAATTACTTAAACGCCTGTCACGTCCCCTGTGGCGCACCTGCAGCGCGGTTTTGCTGGTACTGCGGGGGCAAAAAGGGGTATTTTGAGGGCAGGTTTACATAAAGAGGTTAAACGGCACTATGACTACAGAAGCCCACAGTGGCGCTAAAAAAAGCCGTGGCCGACCAAAAGTGTTCGACAGGGAAGCGGCGCTTGATAAGGCCATGGCACTATTCTGGCAACACGGATACGAAGCGACGTCACTTGCGCACCTGGTCGAAGCGACTGGCGCCAAGGCACCCACGCTGTATGCGGAGTTCACCAATAAAGAGGGCTTGTTCCGGGCTGTGCTCGACCGCTATATCGCGCGTTTCGCACAGCAGCAGGAAAACCTGCTTTTTCACGCCGAAAAACGCGTCGACGAAGCGCTGCACGATTATCTGTGCGCGGTGGCACGCTGCTTCGCCAGCAAAGAGACGCCCGCTGGCTGTTTTATGGTCACCACCTCCGCTGCGCTGGCCGCCTCGTCAGAGGAGATCGCCGCCACGCTGAAAGCGCGTAATACGCAACGTGAGGCCATTTTGCTGCGGTTCTTCAGTGAACGTCAGGCGCAAAAGGAAATCCCGGAAAACTGCAATTTGCCTGCGCTGGTGCGCTTTATCAGTTGCCTGGTCCACGGCATGTCCGTCAGTGCCCGTGAAGGCGCGACGCAGGAAGAATTAATTGAGATCGTGAATATGACTATGCGGTTGTGGCCGCATCTGCTGTAAAGCAATTCTCTCCCTTCGTGAGCGGTACCCGCCGCTCACCCTTCACATATAACCGCAATGAATACCATATTTCTTCTGGATCTCTTTTTCTGACGATCATTAATAGGTAAAAACTGGCAAATATATCCTCCAGAATAGCTACTCTTTTACCGTTAAAGAAATGATTATTCGTGTGCTAATTAATTAGCACCACCAATTATTAGAACAGGAGCGATTTACGTCATGAAGACGGGGCCGTGCAGGGACGAGGACGTTTTTCCACACAGTATCCGTGGTGTATCGAGTTTCACAGATGGACGACACGAGACGCTTTTTGGCTATACACCTACAGGGTGATGCTGCCAACTTACTGATTTAGTGTATGATGGTGTTTTTGAGGTGCTCCAGTGGCTTCTGTTTCTATCAGCTGTCCCTCCTGTTCAGCTACTGACGGGGTGGTGCGTAACGGCAAAAGCACCGCCGGACATCAGCGCTATCTCTGCTCTCACTGCCGTAAAACATGGCAACTGCAGTTCACTTACACCGCTTCTCAACCCGGTACGCACCAGAAAATCATTGATATGGCCATGAATGGCGTTGGATGCCGGGCAACCGCCCGCATTATGGGCGTTGGCCTCAACACGATTTTCCGCCATTTAAAAAACTCAGGCCGCAGTCGGTAACCTCGCGCATACAGCCGGGCAGTGACGTCATCGTCTGCGCGGAAATGGACGAACAGTGGGGATACGTCGGGGCTAAATCGCGCCAGCGCTGGCTGTTTTACGCGTATGACAGGCTCCGGAAGACGGTTGTTGCGCACGTATTCGGTGAACGCACTATGGCGACGCTGGGGCGTCTTATGAGCCTGCTGTCACCCTTTGACGTGGTGATATGGATGACGGATGGCTGGCCGCTGTATGAATCCCGCCTGAAGGGAAAGCTGCACGTAATCAGCAAGCGATATACGCAGCGAATTGAGCGGCATAACCTGAATCTGAGGCAGCACCTGGCACGGCTGGGACGGAAGTCGCTGTCGTTCTCAAAATCGGTGGAGCTGCATGACAAAGTCATCGGGCATTATCTGAACATAAAACACTATCAATAAGTTGGAGTCATTACCCACCTACAGAAGGAAGATGAACATGGCTTTGCTATTACCATTATTTAAGGTGTTAATAGTAATAACATTGTTATTTGGCCTTTGGTTGTTCTGCGGTGGTTCTATTCTTTTTGCGTTTCTCTCAGTGCTGATCACTGGTTTTATCTTATTCAGACAACACAATGCTATGTAATGGTTTTCCGACGCTCATGCCTGCATTTTGTCAGGCATGAGCGTTTTCCTGTCAGATTTTCTGGTTGTTACTCACCTGCAAAAAAGCAAAAAAAAAACCCCTCCGCCTGAGTGCAAGAGGGGCAATAATGATGTGAAGCTATTTTATTTTCAGGTTTTCTGATTCAGAACCAGCTGTCCGTTGCTGTCCAGCGGGATACGGCTACCCGGGTCGTTATCCATACGGATTTTGCCCTGCTCTTCCCCGATGCGGTATGTCACATCGTAACCCAGCATTTTCTCTGATTTGTCATACACCGTTTTGCAGCGCTGCTGCGTTGTGGTGTAGGTATCGCCTTCCTGCAAGTGGCCCTGGATCTGGTTACCCGCATAACCACCGCCGAGCGCCCCCACGACCGTCGCGACGTCTCTGCCGCGTCCGCCGCCAAACTGATGGCCGATAACGCCGCCTGCGACCGCACCCAGTACCGAGCCGGTCAGGCGATTTTCATCCTGAACCGGACGGCGATGCGTGACAGTGACGTTACGGCACTCCTGACGCGGCGTTTTCACCGTCTCTTTGATAGGGGTGGCAGAAACCACCTGGGCATATTTTGGCGAAGTGCTGAAAACATTCAGACTGGCCACCGCCGCTACGCCCAGCGCAGCTGCTACCCCGATACCAATACCCGCTAACATTGATTTATTCACAGGAATTCCTCCCGGCTGTGCAATTAGTAACAATTTTGCAATTAAGGCCACAGAGTGGATATCGGAAAACGACTCAAAAAACAGGATAACGTGGGGTGGATCAGCGGATTGAGAGTTGTCTGAGGGGAAATATGACGGAAACAAAATGACATCCGCCCCTGTATGACAGAGGCGGAGGCTGAACTTAGTGCAGCTTGAGGCGCGGTCGGATCACGCGGTTAATGCTGCCTACCAGCATCATCAGCCCGGTTTTAAAGTAACCGTGCAGCGCAATCTGGTGCATGCGGTACAGCGAGATGTAGACAAAGCGCGCGATGCGCCCTTCGATCATCATCGAGCCACGCATCAGGTTACCCATCAGGCTGCCGACGGTCGAGAATTTCGACAGTGACACCAGCGAGCCTTTGTCTTTGTAGACATACGGCTTAAGCGGCTTGCCTTTGATCTGCGCCAGGATGTTATCCAGCGCGCAGGAAGCCATCTGGTGCGCGGCCTGGGCGCGCGGCGGGACGAAACCGCCTTCCGGGCGCGGGCAGGAGGCGCAATCGCCAATGGCGAAGATATCCGGGTCGCGCGTGGTTTGCAGCGTCTGCTCGACTACCAGCTGATTGATACGGTTGGTTTCCAGGCCGCCAATCTCTTTCATGAAATCCGGCGCTTTGATGCCCGCCGCCCAGACCATCAGGTCAGCCTGAATAAATTCGCCGTCTTTGGTGTTAAGCCCATCTTCCTGCGCGCTGGTCACCATGGTATTGGTGAGCACGCGCACGCCGAGTTTGGTCAGCTCATTATGCGCCGCACTGGAGATGCGCGGCGGCAGCGCAGGCAGAATACGTTCGCCCGCTTCCACCAGCGTCACGTTCAGCGCTTCGTTGGTCAGCCCTTTGTAACCGTAGCTGTGCAGCTGTTTCACCGCGTTATGCAGCTCAGCGGAAAGCTCAACGCCCGTCGCGCCGCCACCGACAATCGCGATGTTGACTTTGCCGTTAGCGTTCAGGTTAGCGGAATATTTCAGGAACAGGTTGAGCATTTCCTGATGGAAACGGCGCGCCTGATGCGGGTTGTCGAGGAAGATGCAGTGATCTTTCACGCCCGGCGTGTTGAAGTCGTTGGAAGTACTGCCGAGCGCCATGACCAGCGTGTCATACGGCACTTTACGCTCGGCCACCAGCAGCTCGCCTTTTTCATCACGCAGTTCAGCAAGCGTAATGGTTTTGGCTTCGCGGTTGATATCCACCACCGAACCGAGCTGGAACTGGAAACCGTGGTTGCGCGCGTGCGCCAGATAGCTCAGCGCGTCGACGCCTTCATCCAGCGAACCGGTTGCCACTTCATGCAGCAGCGGCTTCCACAGGTGACTATGGTTGCGATCCACCAGCGTGACTTTCGCTTTTTTGCCACGGCCCAGTTTGTGACCGAGCTGCGTTGCGAGCTCCAGTCCGCCGGCGCCGCCGCCCACGATAACGATCTTTCTTAATGGCGTAGTCAACGTGACCCCCTTAAAGTGTTTAACTAATTGTTAATTCAAAGTTATTAAAAATAGCTTTTAATTAACAATAGTTTAGCAACCCGGCTCACAACAGATATGAGCATAACATGAACGGTGCATTGGTCATACCAAATTTGATGTGCATCAATTTTTATGCATTAAAGTTAAACAAAAACGGGCCAGCGTTTGACTGACCCGTTTGTTCGGTGATGCAAAATGTTGGCACGACGGCGGGATTACCCCAGCGCTTTGAATGCCTTAATGCGCTGAAGGTGCGGCGAGATATTTTTGAACTTGTGCGTCTGCTCTTCATCCCAGACGATTTCATAATACTGATGCAGCAGCTCGGCGGAGCGCTGGCTGTCGAGCGCTTCATCCTCGCGCGAGAGAATCACAAGGCAGCGATCGCGGTTTTTCTCACGGAAGTTCTCAACGCATTTGGTAGCGATATCGAGATACTCCTCCGGCCGGTCGATTTTCCCTTCCATGTTTTCATACGGAAACAGGTTCGGGTTGAAAATCACCTGCCGGATGTCGCACAAAAAGCCGATGCGCTCAGCCCAGAATCCGCCGAGCCCCACACCGCAGATGAGCGGGCGGTCATCGACATTCAGTTGCAGCATTTTGTCCACTTCACGCAGCAGATGCTGCATGTCATGTTTCGGGTGACGCGTGCTGTAGCTGATAAGCCGCACATCCGGATCGATAAACTGCAGTTGCAGCACTTTCTCATGGTTACCCGGACTGTTTGAATCGAAACCGTGTAAGTAGATTATCATCGCATTCTCATCCCAGCGTAGCAGCTTCAGGGCAGCGTTATTGCCCCGCCTTGTGCGTCTGCCAGCGCTCATGCAGCGCGGTAAGCTCCCCGCTTACCTGCTTCCAGCGCGCCGACGCCATCAGTTCCTGACGCGTAATTACACCTTTATGATACAAACGTGTAACACGCTCTGCTTTGATCGGTGACAGGTTATCAAGAACGCTTACGGCACCCTTACGATTATTACAGACAAGGATCATATCGCAACCGGCATCCAGCGCCGCCTGGCCGCGCTCCGCATAGCTTCCGAGGATTGCCGCGCCTTCCATCGACAGATCGTCTGAGAAAATCACGCCGTCAAAACCGAGCTCCTTGCGCAGCACCTGTTTAAGCCAGTAAGGCGAACCGCTCGCCGGCAGCGGATCGACGTCGCTATAGACGACGTGCGCCGGCATTACCGCATCAAGCATGTTGTAACTAATTAGCTCGCGAAACGGCAGCATATCGTGGCGGCGAATTTCTGCGGCCGGACGCGGGTCGCGCGGCGTCTCTTTATGGGAATCGGCGCTGACGGCACCGTGGCCGGGGAAGTGTTTGCCCGTCGCTTTCATTCCCGCGCTCTGCATGCCGGTAATGAAACGCTTCGCCATTGCCAGCACGTTTTCAGGCTCTTCGTGGAAGGAACGCTCGCCAATCGCGGCGCTGAGATGCCCGACATCCAGCACCGGCGCAAAGCTGATATCGATATCCATCGCGATCATTTCACACGCCATCAGCCAGCCAGCTTCTTCCGCCAGTTTGCCGCCGGCGTCCATTCCCAGAAGCGCGGCGAAACTTTGTGCCGCTGGCAGACGGGTAAAGCCCTCGCGGAAACGCTGTACGCGTCCGCCCTCCTGGTCTACGGCAATCACCAGATGATTGCGGGCGCTCGCGCGGATCTGGCGTACCAGCTCACGCAACTGCTCTGGATCGTGATAGTTGCGGGTAAAGAGGATAAGCCCTCCCACCAGCGGATGCGCGAGGATTTCACGCTCTTCGGCATCAAGCTCAAAGCCTTCCACATCCAGCATGACCGGACCCATGTTTTTCTCCCTTCGTGTTAACGCGTTTGCAGCTGGCGCCAGGCCTCGTCTGCAAGTGTGATAAATGTACGATCGCCGGTTTCCTGATAGCGGCGCTCGTACCAGCCCGCCATCAGCAACCCGCTCCACGGCATCCAGCGCGCCACCTGACGGCGCAGTTGCGTCTCGTTGATAGCCGCGCGATGCGCATAATCGGTAATCAGCGCCTGACGCGTCTCGTCATTGAGCCAGACGCACGCGAGCTCCAGCGCCACGTCGCCGTCACCGGCGTATTCCCAGTCAATAAGCATGAGTCTGTTTGACTGCCAGACCAGATTGCCGGGATGCACGTCCATATGCAGCGGCGCGAGGCGCAGCGGACGGGGCTCGCCCGTGCGACGTAACCGGTGCAACAGTCGCAGCCAGAAGCGCGTGCGGCGCGACGGCGCGCTTTGCTGCCAGTCGCGCAGCAGCAGCGGCAGCAGCTCGATGCGCCAGCCAAAACGCGGCTGCTGGTGCAGATAATATAGCAGCGCACCCAGTTGCGGCACCGGCGGCAGCACATCCCGGATCTCACCGGGTAAAAACGTGACCGCCAGCCAGCCGTTAACGCAACAGCGCGGACGCGGCGCGAGCGTTGCCGGCAGCCGTTTCAGCGCGCGGTACTGACGCGGGCTACGGGCACGGCTTTGGCGTAGATCCCGGCGCGCCACCAGCGTTTCATCATCAACAACCACCTGCCAGGCACCGTCGCTGAGACCGGGTAGCGCGCAAACGACACCGGCGGCCGAAGCCGCCGGGAAACTCTGCGCTAAGAACCCTTCCAGGTTCAGATTATTGGGTTTGCTGAACGGCACCTTTACCTGACCAGATAATTTCGCCGGTCTGTACCAGCATCAGCTGCATTTGCAGCGTAGGCGCATTCACATTACCGCTGGCGTTGGCATACAGCACATACTGCGCGCCCACGTTGCGGGCGATACCGATGGCTTTGCTGCGTGAACCCAGGCTGTCCTGCGGCGAAAGCCCCAGTTGCTGTTTCGCCATGGAGAGCTGCTGTGCGGAGACCAGCGTGAATTTACCGTTATTCGCCAGCGCGCCGCGCAGGGCTTCGGTGGCCGGGCCGGTTTGCAGCGAACCGTTGGTGCGGTTGTTTACGCTATCGACCAGCAGCACGCTGCCTGCGTTCACCCCGTCAGCCTGCAACATTTTGCCGACCATCGGTGCCATCGCGCTGTTCCAGTCATAGGTACGCGCTTTTGGCTCAGGCGTCGCGTTTTCAGGCTGATGTTCAATCGGGCCAGGCTGCGCCGGAATCGACGGCACGGACGGCACGGTCGGTACCGGCTGCGTCGGCTGCGGCACCGGCTGCGTGGGTTGCTGCGTGCCTGGCTGCGCTTCTTCGACCGGTGCCGGTTTTTGCTCGCCGGGTAAAATACAGCCCGACAGCGCCAGGGCGACGGTCGCCAGCAGCGCATAGCGATACATTCTGTTCAACATTTCCCCCTTCAGAGATAGAGATAAAGACGGGCTTTCCGTGCCGCCAGATAATCAGTCTGACTGGTCACCGTTACGCGTCCCTGGGCCGGGATAACGACTGTCTGCGGGACTTCCAGCGGCTGTCCTTCCAGCCCACGGGCGTCATACCAGTAAAAGCGGTAGTGCACGGTAACGGGCGCGTCTTTGTTATTGTAAATGGTCGCAGCGGCGACAGGCTTGCCGTTTTGCAAAGAAAAGTCTGGTTTTTCAGCGGTGATGCCCGCTGCCAGCACGCTGGATTCCATGACAATGGCCTGCTCATCGCCGACGGGAATGGTCGGCGTGGAACGGCACCCCGCCATCAGCAGAGCGGCCAGCAACCAGCCTGTGCGTACGCGTGCCATCTCAGAGGCCTTTATGCGCAAGCATTGGCCCCAGCGCACGGCCGCCGACCAGATGCATATGGATGTGGTAGACCTCCTGCCCGCCATGACGATTGCAGTTCATGATAAGGCGATAGCCATCTTCGGCGATGCCTTCCTGCTGTGCGATTTTCGCCGCGACAGTAAAAAGACGCCCCAGCGCCTGTTCGTGTTCCGCCGTGACGTCATTGACCGTCGGCACCAGCACATTCGGGACGATTAAAATATGGGTCGGGGTCTGGGGAGAAATATCGCGAAACGCGGTGACAAGCTCATCCTGATAGACGATGTCGGCGGGGATCTCGCGACAAATAATTTTGCTGAAAATGGTTTCTTCGGCCATGGTTTTTTTCCTTCTTGGATAAACGTTAAGAGTATGAGCGAGATAATCGCATCCTTTCAACCTTTGCCCCGGTTTTTCTTTATAAAGCGGATATTTATAGCGCGCTACACGCGACTCCTGATGCCGCTGCGCCTGACAGTTATTCCGCCCTGCTTACGCATGAGTTTGTAACGCCTCTTACATTTGTTTACAGCGCAAAGACAAATGATTATATTTCTCATTCTTATTGACAGCGGAACGTTGTTTTAGTCTGCGAACATTTTCCATCAGGACGGGAAGCCTGGGGAGAGCGTCGTATGACAACAGCCTGATGCACAGCATCATTTTCTTATTCTAAGGGCAACACATGGCTAAGCATGCACTCCGTCAGGGCGCCGTTCCGGCGTCTTCCCTTCCCTCTTTGCTCGCGCTCAGTATCGCCAGCGCGCTGGCAGCGCCCGCGGCTTACGCAGCGCCTGCCGCCAGCGACACGATAGTGGTCGATGCCGCCGCCGACAGCGGCACGCCTGACGAATCACAGGATTACAGCGTCAAAACCACCACGTCCGGCACCAAAATGCTCCTGGTGCCGCGTGATATTCCGCAGTCGGTCAGCGTCATTAGCCAGCAGCGCATGCAGGATCAGCAGTTAACGACTATTGAAGATGTGCTGGAAAACACCACGGGCGTGACCGCCTCGCGCATCGATACCAGCCGGACCAACTTTTTCGCACGCGGTTTTTACATCAGCAATTTCGCCTATGAAGATATGCCGACGTTTCTTGATAACCGCTGGAACTTTGGCGACACCGCGGGCGACACGGCGATATACGATAAAATCGAGATCGTGCGCGGCGCGGCCGGGCTTATGAGCGGCACCGGCAACCCGTCGGCGTATGTGAATATGGTGCGTAAACACGCTGACAGCCAGACGTTTAAAGGCAACGTCTCTGCCACTTATGGCAGCTGGGACAAACAACGCTACGTGATGGATGTGCAGTCGCCGCTGGTGGAGTCCGGTAAAGTTCGCGGGCGCGTGGTCGCCGGTTATCAGGATAACGAAAGCTTCGTTGAGCGTAACCATTACCGCAAAAAATTCATTTATGGCGTCGTGGATGCCGACATCACCGAGTCAACGCTGCTGTCACTCGGCTATGACTATCAGAAAAGCGAAGAAGACAGCCCGACCTGGGGCGGATTCCCTTCGCTTTACAGCGACGGCAGCCGGACGCATTTCCGCCGCGGTTTTAATACCGCCGCCGACTGGGCCTACTCCGATCTCGATTCCACCAAAATTTTCGCCAACCTGACGCAGCGCTTTAATAACGGCTGGGAGGCGAAAGTGAACGCGATGCACGCCGAAACCAATTTCGACAACCGCATGATGTATATCGACGGTTTCCCGGATAAAACCACCGGTCGCTACAATGCCGCGCTCTGGCAGGGCGCGTGGGGCGGCTGGAACGTGGGCGAGCGTAAGCAGGATTCGGTCGACGCCTTCGTGCGCGGCGGCTACGAGCTGGCGGGACGTCAGCATGAAATGATGTTTGGCGGCAGCTACAGCCGCCAGCGCAACAACTATGACAATTCATATCCGGTGAATGATAATTCCGGCCTGATGGATGTCGGAAATATTCACGATTATGACGGCAACACGGTGGCGAACCCGACGTGGTCCAGCTTTGCGCTTTACCAGCGCGACGTGATTCGTCAGAAATCCATTTACGCCGCCACGCGCCTCTCGCTTGCCGATCCGCTGCATCTGATTCTGGGCGCGCGCTACACCGAGTGGAACGCAAAATACAATCTGGAGCGCAAGCCGGATGAAATTCGTCGCAGCAAAGCGGATGACGTGACGCCTTACGCGGGCCTGATTTACGATATCGACGATACCTGGTCGGCGTATGCCAGCTATACCTCTATCTTCCAGCCGAGCGGTCAGCGTGATGTAAACAGCGAGTTCCTCGATCCGACCACCGGTAAAGCCTATGAAGCCGGGCTCAAAGCCGACTGGTTTAACACCCGTCTGACGGCCTCGCTCGCGGTGTTCCGCATCGAGCAGGATAACGTGGCGTTGAACACCGGTGTGATCATCCCTGGCTCCGGCGGGCAGACGGCGTATAAATCCGTTGATGGCACCGTCAGTAAAGGGGTTGAGCTTGAGCTGAACGGCGCGCTGACCGATAACTGGCAGCTGACCTTCGGTGCGAGCCGCTATGTGGCCGAAGCGGGCGATGGCGTGGCCGTCAACCCGGACCAGCCGCGCACCACCATGAAATTGTTTACCCGTTATCAGTTGCCGACGCTGCCCGCATTGACCGTGGGCGGCGGCGCGCGCTGGCAGACCAAAACCTGGCAGGATATCGCAGGGCCGAATGGCGACACGCGCATTTCCCAGAACGGCTATACCGTGGTGGATCTGTTCACGCGCTACCAGGCGACCAAAAATCTTGCGGTACAGGCGAACCTGAACAACGTCTTCGATAAAGTGTATTACGATTATCTGGGCACGTATGGCGTCTACGGCGCGCCGCGCAACTTCTCCGTGACGGCGAGCTACAGCTTCTGACATTTATTACTACGAACAAAAGGGAGCCTGATGGCTCCCTTTTTTATTCCCTGATTAACGTCTGCCGCGATCCAGGTTTATCGATGCTATCCCTGTGCGCTCTCATCTTTACCCTTATGACAGACGTAAAAAAGGGAGGCTTACGCCTCCCTCTTTTTATCTCCCCGTCAGCCAGGATTAGCTGTTACGGATGTACTCATCCATTTCGGTTTTCAGGTTATCGGATTTAGTCCCGAAAATCGCCTGAACGCCGGAGCCTGCGACAACCACGCCCGCAGCACCCAGTTTCTTCAGGCCAGCCTGATCCACTTTCGCCACGTCAGCCACGCTTACGCGCAGACGAGTGATACAGGCGTCGAGGTTAGTGATGTTCTCTTTACCACCAAACGCGGCCACCAGAGCCGGTGCCATTTCGCTGGTGCCAGCGGCTTTGGCGTCTTCGGTCGCGTCTTCACGGCCCGGGGTTTTCAGATCCAGCGCTTTGATAAGCACACGGAAGATGGTGTAGTAAACCACCGCGTAGCCCGCGCCCACAATCGGGAACAGCCACAGTTTGCTGCTGTTACCGGACAGAACGATGAAGTCGATCAGGCCGTGGGAGAAGGACGTACCGTCACGCATACCCAGAAGGATACAGATCGGGAAAGCCAGACCTGCCAGAATCGCGTGGATAACGTACAGGATCGGCGCCACGAACATGAAGGAGAACTCGATCGGCTCGGTGATACCGGTCAGGAACGAGGTCAGCGCCGCGGAGATCATGATACCGCCCACTTTGGCGCGGTTTTCCGGTTTAGCCGAATGCCAGATAGCGATGGCAGCAGCCGGCAGACCGTACATTTTGAACAGGAAGCCGCCAGAGAGTTTGCCCGCGGTCGGGTCACCCGCCATGTAGCGCGGGATATCGCCGTGGAACACCTGACCTGCCGCGTTGGTGAATTCGCCGATCTGCATCTGGAAAGGTACGTTCCAGATATGGTGCAGACCAAACGGCACCAGGCAGCGTTCGATGAAGCCGTAGATACCAAACGCGACAACCGGGTTCTGGTAAGCCGCCCACTGAGAGAACGTCTGGATAGCGGAACCAATCGGCGGCCAAATGAAGGACAGGATAACGCCGGTGAAGATCGCCGCCAGACCAGAGATGATCGGCACGAAGCGTTTACCGGCGAAGAAGCCCAGATACTCAGGAAGCTTAATGCGGTAGAAACGGTTGAACATATAGGCTGCAATCGCACCCGAGATGATCCCGCCAAGCACACCGGTATCTGCCAGGTGTTTCGCCGCGATTTCGTCCGGTGGGAGATGCAGAACCAGTGGTGCAACGACTGCCATGGTTTTCACCATGATGCCGTAAGCCACCACAGCGGCCAGCGCAGAAACGCCGTCGTTATTGGTGAAGCCCAGCGCAACACCGATAGCGAAAATAAGCGGCATGTTGGCGAAAACCGATCCGCCCGCTTCCGCCATAACGTGGGAAACCACGGCTGGCAGCCAGCTGAAGTTTGCAGAACCGACGCCCAGCAGGATACCTGCGATAGGCAGTACGGAGACTGGCAGCATCAGCGATTTACCCACCTTCTGCAGGTTAGCAAATGCATTCTTAAACATAATTGAGAGTGCTCCTGAGTATTTGTGCTTTTTTTACGCGTTTCACGCATCAGCCCGGGGGAGAAACGGGCCATAAACAGGGCATCTGAGCGCCCTTTATTTATTACGCAGAGTAAAATAAATCACGCGATCTTTGTTTGACGGCTATCACGTTTCAAACAAGCCCTGGGCAAAAACTTGCGATTCTTTACATTAAGTGTTTCAGGATGTTTATAAAACGCCGTTCACCGCCCGAATTTCGGCGGTGAACTTTACTCGCTTTGTCCATTAATTACGAGCTTTAAAATAACTCAGATTTTCAGGCAGATTGCAGCGTGGCGAGGTCGATATGAAACAGCGTGGAGAAGTTGCGGGTAGTGGTTTCAGCAAGCGTTTCCAGGCTCACGCCCTTAAGTACCGCCATATATTCCGCCACATCGCGCACCATCGCTGGCTGATTCTCTTTACCGCGATGCGGAACCGGCGCCAGGTACGGCGAGTCGGTTTCCACCAGTATCCGGTCGAGCGGAACATAGCGCGCGGCCTCGCGGATCTGCTCCGCATTGCGGAAGGTCACAATGCCGGAAAAGGAGATGTAAAAACCCAGATCCAGAAGTTTACCCGCCGTCTCTTTGTCTTCCGTAAAACAGTGTAGTACGCCTGAACAGTCCGTCACTTTTTCTTCGCGCAGGATAGCGAGCGTATCTTCGCGGGCATCGCGCGTATGAACGATAACGGGCTTGTTCAGCTCGCGGCCGATGCGAATGTGATGGCGGAAGGATTCCTGCTGGCGGGCTTTAGTTTCCGGCGTGTAGTAGTAATCAAGGCCCGTTTCGCCCATCGCAACCACGCGCGGATCGGCGGCCAGACGACGAAGCTCCTCCACATCGTACGCTTCGTCCTGATTGAGCGGATGCACGCCGCAGGAGTAAGCCACATTGTCACGCTCGCCGATAAGCTCGCGCATCGTTTTATAGCCCGGCAGCGTCGTGGCGACTGCCAGCAAATATTTCACGTCGCGTGCGGCGGCTTTCGCCAGCACGTCATCCACATCTTTATGCAGAGACTGATAATCCAGGCCATCAAGATGGCAGTGTGAGTCGACTAAAAACATAACGTCTCTCTCAGAGGTGATAAGAAGGAAGCACCGCGTCAGGGCGCATATAGCGCTCCCAGGTGAGTAACAGTTCGGTGAGCAGCAGTTCGCGATTGACGGCTGCGACATTGAGCAGCCTGTCGCGACAGCGGAACAGAGAATCGAGCATCGCCTGAATGACGGCAGGTGAAAACCGTTGCGCCAGTTGCGACACCAGCACCGGGTAATCGGTATTGACCAGCGCGCTCTGCGCTCCGTGTCGCCACTTCAGCGCGTCCATCAGAAACGCGGCCAGCCAGTGCAGACGAAATGGTGCCTGTTCATGATTAAGTGCAGGCAACAGAGAGAGCCAGTCGCCGCTCGTCAGCGCCGCTGTCATTTTATCGCCAAGCGCCACGCGCTGCTGCCATTGCTCCGGCTGGAGCAGCTCAAGCGCGGCGGCGGGCGCACCGCCGGTAAGACGCAGCGCGGCGTTGATACGCGACGGCTCCGCCTGCGTCTCGCGCACAAGCCAGGCCTCAGCGTAGCGCGTGTCGGGCGGTGCGAGATGCCAGCTAAAACAGCGGCTGCGAAGCGTTGCGGGCAGCTGCTCCGGCACGCGGCAGCCCAGCAAAAACCAGGTGTTTTCCGGCGGCTCTTCCAGCGTTTTCAAAAGCGCATTCGCCGCCGCTTCGGTCAGCTGCGCCGCCTCTTTGATCCAGACCACTTTGGCGCCGCCGAGCCGCGCGCGATCGTAGAGCTTTTCGCTGATGTCGCGGATAGCGTCGATGCCGAGCGTCGATTTGCCCTTCTCCGGCTCCGCCAGATAATAATCCGGGTGCGTGCCCGCCTGCATCAGCTGGCAGGCGCGGCACTCGCCGCAGCTTTTCTGGCCCTGCGGCTGCTGACACATGCGCCAGCGGCTCAGCGCGTAAATCAGCGCGTCGTCGCCCATGCCGGGCAGCGCGTGGATCAATACCGCATGGTGTCCCCTGCCGGCCTGCCAGTTGCCGACCAGATGTTCAAACGAGGGGCGCAGCCACGGATACCATTTCATTATTGCTGCTCCTGCACCCAGCGCGTCACCGTCGCACGAATATCGTGACTGACTGCCTCCAGCGGCTGGCAGGCGTCAATCGTGATGATGCGCGGATCGGCGGCGGCCAGTTCAAGATAGCGGGCGCGAGTGCGATTAAAGAAGTCGAGCGACTCCTGTTCGATACGATCGAGCTCACCGCGCGCGCGCGCGCGTTCAAGCCCGATGCGCGGATCGACATCCAGATAAAGCGTCAGATCGGGGGCGAAATCGCCGAGCACCGCCTGACGCAGTGTCGCCAGCAGCTGTCGGTCGATACCGCGCCCGCCGCCCTGATAGGCCTGCGTTGAGAGGTCATGACGATCGCCGATCACCCATTCGCCACGCGCAAGCGCAGGCTTAATGACCGTTTCCACCAGTTGTACGCGCGCCGCGTAAAACAGCAGCACTTCCGCGTTATCGGTAATCACTTCATCGCCGACCGATTTAATATCCAGCACCAGGCTGCGTAGTTTTTCCGCCAGCACCGTGCCGCCCGGCTCGCGGGTAAACGTCATGTCGGTCACGCCAAGCGATTTCAGCGTCTCCACCACCAGATTGCGCGCTGTGGTTTTCCCCGCGCCCTCCAGGCCTTCAATAACAATATATTTACTGCTCATTTTTATCCTTAAGCGCCTTGAGATAATCCTGCACCGCACGATTATGGCTGGCGAGATTCGTGGTAAACGTGTGGCCACCCTTGCCGTCCGCCACGAAATAGAGATACGGCGTTTTCGCCGGATGCGCTGCCGCCTTCAGCGACGCCTCGCCCGGTATGGCAATAGGGCCTGGCGGCAAGCCGCTAATGACGTAGGTATTATACGGCGTCGGCGTTTCCAGATCTTTACGCGACAGCTTACCGTTGTAATCCTTACCCATGCCGTAAATGACCGTTGGGTCCGTTTGCAGGCGCATGCCGATACGCAGGCGGTTGATAAAGACAGAGGCGACGCGATCGCGTTCAGCAGCCACCGCCGTCTCTTTCTCAATAATCGAGGCCATCGTCACCAGTTGGTTCGGATCCTGATACGGCAGTCCGTCCATACGCTCTTTCCAGACGTTATCGACCGCTTTTACCATCTTGTCGTGAGCGCGTTTCAGCAGTGTCACGTCAGACGTATTCGCCGTATAGAGCCAGGTATCTGGCCAGAACCAGCCTTCCACCCACTCCGGATGCTCAAACTTGAGCGCCTGCGCGACCGTCGCGTAGTCGTCATCTTTAAGCGTATGTTTGATATGCGGCGCGTCGCGCAGCTGTTTCAGCCAGTCGCTCAGCTTCATCCCTTCGACGAAGCGGATCGGGAACTGCGCCTCTTTGCCGCTCGCCAGCAAACGCAGGGCGTCACGAACGGTCATTTGTGGCGTGAATCGATAAGTGCCCGCTTTAAAATGTGAAAGCTCCGGCTCCAGGCGCAACAGCCATTGAAACACGCGCGGGCGCGTGATGAGCTTTTCGTCGTAGAGCTGCTGACCAAGCGCCAGACGCCCGGTGCCGGGCTTCAGCGTGAAAATCGTTTCTGCCGTAATCGGCAGAGGGCTTTGCGCCAGCTGGCGCACTTTCCAGTAACCGACGCCGGCCGCGATGGCAAGCACAAGAACCAGCAGAAGCGCGACGCGCAACATTTTCTTCATGGGAACCCGGTTATTCGCAGTGGGGAATGAGGTAGTGATACAGTTCGCGCGAGGCGTAAGCGTGGCCGTCAATGCTGCGCACCGGCACCAGCGGCATCAGCGCGTTACAGATGAAGACTTCATCCGCCTCTTCAAGCGCACTGGCGGGCGCGTTAATTTCAGACAATCGCCAGACTGACTGATTCAGCAAACCAATAATATGACGCCGCATAAGGCCGTCAACGCCAGCCTGATCGAGACGGGGAGTGAACACCGCTTTTCCTTTACGCCAGAACAAATTAGCCGCACAGCATTCCGTAACCCACCCTTCGCTGTCAAGCACCAGCGCCTCATCGGCGGATGTCTGCTCAAGATGCGTACGGATCAACACCTGTTCGAGCCGGTTAAGATGTTTAATGCCTGCAAGGTGGGGGTTGCGCCCGAGGCGCACGGGGCTTGTTGCGAGGCTCACGCCGCGCTCGCGCCATTCGCAATAAAAGTCAGGGTACGCGCTGCGCGAGACAATACGCGTGGGCGCGCTGCAACCGGCAATACTGTAGCCGCGCTTGCCTGCGCCGCGGGAAATAATAACTTTCACGACTGCGCTACCCTGTCCCTGCGCCGCCTGGCGCATTTCGTTACGCAACGTGTCGATATCCGGCACGGGGATCATGAGCCGCTCACAGCCTTCGTGCAGGCGCGCCAGATGCGCTTCCAGTAAATGAACGACGCCATCACGTACGCGTGCGGTCGTAAAGCAGCCATCACCGAACTGCACGGCGCGATCGGTCGCCGACAGGCAATCCTGTTCGATACCATTAATTAACAGCATAGAGGCTCCTTAACGGGTAGCGCATTAGTCTCGCAGGATGACCGACAGGGAGCAAGAGGAAGGGAGAATGTACAAAGGCCCGCGCGGGGCGGGCCTTTGTGACGACTGTCAGACCTTTTTGAAGATCAGAGAGCCGTTGGTGCCACCGAAGCCGAAGGAGTTACACAGGGTATACTCCATACCGCTTACCTGGCGCGCTTCATGCGGAACGAAGTCGAGGTCGCAGCCTTCGTCCGGATTGTCCAGGTTGATGGTCGGCGGAACAGCCTGATCGCGCAGCGCGAGGATGGAGTAGATAGACTCTACCGCACCCGCCGCGCCAAGCAGATGGCCGGTCATCGATTTGGTGGAGCTCACCAGTACGCGTTTTGCCGCGTCGCCGAAGACCGATTTCACTGCCTGCGCTTCGGCAACGTCGCCTGCAGGCGTAGAAGTGCCGTGCGCGTTGACATAACCGATCTGGCCTGCGTCGATACCGGCGTCACGCAGTGCGTTGACCATCGCCAGCGCCGCGCCTGCGCCGTTTTCCGGCGGAGAGGTCATGTGGTAAGCATCGCTGCTCATACCAAAACCGACCAGTTCAGCGTAAATCTTCGCGCCGCGTTTTTTCGCGTGCTCGTACTCTTCGAGTACGATAATGCCCGCGCCGTCGCCCAGCACAAAACCATCCCTGTCTTTATCCCACGGACGGCTTGCCGCCTGCGGGTTATCGTTACGGGTGGAGAGCGCACGCGCCGCGCCGAAACCGCCGACGCCAAGCGGCGTACTGGCTTTCTCAGCACCACCTGCGAGCATAACGTCAGCATCGCCATAGGCGATGATACGCGCCGCATGGCCGATGTTGTGCACGCCTGAGGTACACGCAGTGGCGATGGAAATGCTGGGACCGCGCAGACCGTACATGATGGTCAGGTGACCGGCCACCATGTTGACAATCGTTGATGGCACGAAGAAAGGGCTGATTTTCCGCGGGCCGCCGTTAACCAGCGAGCTGTGGTTTTCTTCGATAAGGCCAAGGCCGCCGATGCCGGAACCGATAGCCGCGCCGATGCGGGTGGCGTTCTCTTCCGTCACTTCAAGGCCGGAATCCTGCATGGCCTGTACGCCGGCGACAATTCCATATTGAATGAAGGCATCCATCTTGCGCTGTTCTTTGCGCGAGATGATCTCTTCACAGTTAAAATCCTTTACTAAGCCAGCAAATTTCGTTGCATAGGCGCTAGTATCGAAATGGTCGATCAGGCTGATGCCACTCTGACCGGCAAGGAGAGCTTTCCAGGTAGACTCTACGGTATTGCCGACAGGAGACAACATGCCCAGTCCGGTCACAACTACACGACGCTTAGACACGTTTGTCCTCCAGGGAGGGATGATATTAGTAGATACTTGTGGGACTAAAAGATAAAACTCAGGCGGTCGAGCGACCGCCTGGAGATGTTCACTTACGCCTGGTGGCCGTTGATGTAATCAATGGCAGCCTGAACGGTGGTGATTTTCTCAGCTTCTTCGTCCGGAATCTCAGTATCAAACTCTTCTTCCAGAGCCATTACCAGCTCAACGGTGTCAAGAGAATCAGCGCCCAGGTCTTCAACGAAGGAAGCATTGTTGGTAACTTCTTCCTGCTTAACGCCCAGCTGTTCGCCGATAATTTTCTTAACGCGTTCTTCGATAGTGCTCATACTCTTAAATTTCCTATCAAAACTCGCTTTCGCGATGGTTTTCGTAGTGTATAAAATGTTGAAAAAGTTGCAACTAAATCCCGGCAGGTCTTACCACGATTTTACGCTATTTTGCGGGCAATTGCCCTGATAACGCAAATAATTTTATTCGTGGTTAAACCATGTACATTCCGCCGTTGACGTGCAGGGTCTCACCAGTGATGTACCCGGCCTCGTCAGAGGCTAAAAATGCAACCGCACTGGCGATTTCTTTTGCGTCGCCTAAACGACCCGCAGGAACTTCCGCCAGAATACCCGCACGCTGATCGTCAGACAGCGCACGCGTCATGTCCGTTTCAATAAAGCCCGGAGCAACAACGTTTACCGTAATACCGCGGGACGCCACTTCGCGTGCCAGCGATTTACTGAAACCGATAAGACCCGCTTTCGCCGCAGCGTAGTTGGCCTGACCGGCATTTCCCATGGTACCGACCACAGAACCGATAGTGATAATGCGACCGTGACGTTTCTTCATCATAGCTCGCATTACCGCTTTTGACAGACGGAAAACCGATGACAGGTTGGTTTCGATGATATCGTTCCACTCGTCATCTTTCATTCGCATCAGCAGGTTGTCACGGGTGATTCCGGCATTATTGACCAGAATATCCACTTCGCCAAATTCTGCGCGAATATTTTCCAGAACCGATTCGATGGATGCCGCATCGGTCACATTCAGCATCAGGCCTTTGCCATTCGCGCCCAGATAGTCGCTAATCGCTTGCGCGCCGCTTTCGCTGGTCGCGGTGCCGATAACCTTAGCGCCACGTGCGGCCAGGGTTTCGGCGATAGCGCGGCCGATACCGCGGCTCGCACCGGTGACCAGCGCGATTTTTCCTTCAAAGCTCATGGTTTTCCTCGTTTTATTGCGCAAGTGCCGCTGACAGGCTGGCAGGCTCGTTAATCGCCGCCGCCGTCAGGGTGTCAACAATACGTTTTGTCAGGCCGGTCAGCACTTTGCCCGGGCCCACTTCATACAGCTGCGTGACGCCCTGCGCCGCGATAAATTCAACGCTCTTCGTCCACTGCACCGGGCTATAAAGCTGGCGCACCAGCGCATCGCGGATAGCTTCCGGCGACGTTTCGCATTTCACATCAACGTTGTTTACTACCGGAATCTGCGGGGCGTTAAACGTAATTTTTTCAAGCTCAGCAGCCAGTTTCTCAGCGGCAGGCTTCATCAGCGCGCAGTGGGATGGCACGCTCACCGGCAGCGGCAGCGCACGTTTGGCGCCCGCGGCTTTACAGGCAGCGCCCGCACGCTCAACGGCTTCTTTGTGACCAGCGATAACCACCTGGCCTGGCGAGTTGAAGTTAACCGGTGAAACCACCTGCCCTTCAGCCGCTTCTTCACAGGCTTTGGCAATCGCGTCATCATCCAGACCAATAATCGCGGCCATCGCGCCCGTGCCTTCCGGCACCGCTTCCTGCATGAATTTACCGCGCAGTTCAACCAGACGAACCGCATCAGCGAAATCGATAACGCCCGCGCACACCAGCGCGGAATATTCGCCAAGACTGTGACCGGCCATCAGCGCAGGCGCTTTACCGCCCTGCTCCTGCCATACACGCCACAGCGCGACGGAAGCGGTCAGCAGCGCAGGCTGCGTCTGCCAGGTTTTGTTCAGCTCTTCCGCCGGGCCTTGCTGCACCAGCGCCCAGAGATCATAGCCCAGCGCCGCGGAGGCTTCGCGAAATGTCGCTTCAATAACGGGGAAATTTGCCGCCATGTCAGACAGCATTCCCACGGCCTGAGAGCCCTGGCCCGGGAATACAAAAGCAAATTGCGTCATTTTTTTATCCTTCTCGATTAAAAACGAACCAGTGCGGAACCCCAGGTAAAGCCGCCGCCGAAGGCTTCCAGCAGCACCAGTTGGCCCCGCTGAATACGCCCGTCGCGTACTGCTTCATCCAGCGCACATGGCACGGAAGCCGCAGAGGTGTTGCCGTGTCGGTCGAGAGTGACAACGACATTATCCATCGACATGCCGAGTTTTTTCGCAGTGGCGCTAATAATGCGCAGGTTCGCCTGATGCGGTACCAGCCAGTCGAGATCGGCGCGATCCAGTTTATTGGCTTCCAGCGTCTCGTCGACAATATGTGCCAGTTCCGTGACTGCCACTTTAAAGACTTCATTCCCGGCCATCGTCAGGAAGGTCGGGCTGTCCGGGTTTACGCGATCCTGGTTTGGCAGGGTCAGCAGTTCACCGTAGCTGCCGTCGGCATGCAGATGCGTGGAGAGAATGCCCGGCTCTTCGCTGGCACCCAGTACAACTGCTCCAGCGCCATCGCCGAACAGAATGATCGTACCGCGATCCTCAGGATCGAGCGTACGCGCCAGCACATCTGAGCCAATCACCAGCGCGTTGTTGACCGCACCGGATTTCACGTATTGATCGGCAATGCTTAACGCATAGGTAAAACCGGCGCAGGCGGCGGCAACGTCAAATGCCGGGCAGCCTTTGATGCCGAGCATGCCCTGCACCTGGCAGGCGGCGCTCGGGAAAGCGTGCGTGGCGGAGGTGGTGGCGACGATAATCAGGCCAATCTGTTCTTTGTCGATACCGGCCATGTCGATGGCGCGCAGTGCCGCTTCGTAGCCCATAGTGGCGACGGTTTCGCCGGGCGCCGCAATGCGACGCTCGCGGATACCAGTGCGAGTGACAATCCACTCATCAGAGGTTTCCACCATTTTTTCCAGATCGGCGTTCGTCCGCACGTGTTCAGGCAGATAGCTGCCTGTACCAATAATCTTCGTATACATGTACGCTCAGTCACTCTTGGGTAATACAGATTCCAGGCGAGCGGCAATCCGCTGAGGGACTTGTCGCTGCACCGCCTGCACTGCCTGTTCAATCGCGACCGCAAAAGCTCGCTGATTGGCTGCACCGTGGCTCTTAATCACCGTGCCGCGCAATCCTAACAGACAGGCGCCATTATACTGGTCGGGGTTGAGGTGACTGAATCGCCTTGAGAGGCTTTTTTGTAACCAACGCTTTAATAAAAGCCACCACCACGACCGCTTTTTTCCTTCGCCCTGCGATTTGAGCAGCGAAAGGAACATTCTGACAACACCTTCCATCGTTTTTAGCGTGACGTTACCGACAAAACCGTCGCATACCAGCACATCGGTTTTGCCGGTCAGTAATTCGTTGGCTTCGAGATAGCCGATATAGTTCAACGATGGCACCGTTTTTAACAACGCGGCTGCGTCACGGATGCTATCCAGCCCTTTCGTTTCTTCTTCGCCGATATTGAGCAGCGCGACGCGCGGATTCTCGATGCCGAGCACCTCTTCCGCCATGACCGAGCCCATAATCGCAAACTGCGCGAGCATCGTGCTGTCGCAATCCACGTTGGCGCCTAAATCGAGCACCACCGTTTTTCCTTTCTGCTGATGCGGCAGCACCGTCACCAGCGCGGGCCGCTCAATCCCGTCGACCGGTTTAAGCAGCAGTTTAGCAAGCCCCATCAGCGCGCCGGTGTTTCCGGCGCTGATGCAGGCCTGCGCGCGCCCTTCTTTCACCAGCTCCAGCGCGATACGCATAGAACTGCCGCGGCTGTTGCGCACAGCCTGTGAAGGACGGACATCACTGGCAATAACCGACTCTGCCGCAATGATCTGCAGCCGCGAACGTTGTTCAAAATCAGCTCTGGCAAGTAATGGCGTGATGGCGTCGGGATCGCCGACTAAAAGAAGATGCAAATGTGGATCAGAATTCAGTGCCTGCAATGCTGCAGGCACTGTCACGGCAGGACCAAAGTCCCCGCCCATGACATCTAACGCCAGGGTTAGAGGTGTCAAGATATCGCCAGGTTACGGTTATCCCCGCTTAAGCGGGGAAAGCGCACTAAGCTCAACCACGCTTGCGCGTGATTACTTAGTGATAACCTTGCGACCGCGGTAGTAACCGTCGGCGGTGATGTGGTGACGCAGATGGGTTTCACCAGAAGTTTTGTCTACAGACAGGCTGGTGACAGCGGTCAGCGCGTCATGAGAACGACGCATACCGCGCTTGGAACGAGTGGGTTTATTCTGTTGTACGGCCATGGACCTTACTCCTCAATTACGGCTTATTCCTGCTCGCGCGGGAAACGCCAATTACTTACGCTTTAAACTGGCTAACACGGCAAATGGATTTGGTTTCTGTGCCTCTTCAGGCAGTTCGCCAAAGACCATGTCCGCCTCGGACACTTCACAGTGTTCAGAATCATGCACCGGAACTACAGGCAGAGCGAGGATGAGTTCATCTTCAACCGTTGCCAGCAGGTCGATTTCGCCGAATTCATTAACTTCAATCGGCTCATACGCTTCCGGGAGTGCTTCCGCCTGATCGTCGTTAGAGATCGGGCTGAAACAATACGTTGTGTGGACTTGATGACTAAACGGCTGGCCGCAACGCTGACACGCGAGCGTTACCGTAACCGTCGCATCGCCTTTCATTACGGCGAGACGCTGGTTATCGATAGCGAACGACATGGAGCATTCGACATCGCTGTCCACACTGACCACAGATTCGGCGATACGCTCTACCTGTTCAGGAGTATAGATACCCTGGTAATCGAGGCGTTTTTGAGCCGTACGAACCGGATCAAGAGTCAGGGGTAATTTTACCTTTTGCATAGGGCGCGCATATTAACTTTGTAACGTCATAGAGTCAAAGAAAAAGGCGGGTTTGAAACACCTTTTACCATTTATTCGCACACATTGCGGCCGACAGTTTAAAATAGCGCTCATCGATTCGCTATCTTTCCCTGAAAAATATGACCTCAATCGTGCTTGCTTCCACGTCGCCGTTCCGCCGTAGCCTGTTAGAAAAGCTCGGTTTACCTTTTGAAACCGCAGCCCCCGAGACCGACGAAACCCCTTACGCGGATGAAACCGCACAACAATTAGTATTAAGGCTGGCTTTGCAAAAAGCGCAAGCGCTGCGGGAGAAATATCCCCGGCATTTGATTATCGGCAGCGATCAGGTTTGCGTGCTGAATAATACCATTACCGGCAAACCACACACCTTTGAAAATGGGGTTAAGCAGTTGCAACAGGCCAGCGGTAACGTTGTGACGTTTTATACTGGCCTCGCGCTTTTTAATAGCGAGACCGGCGCGTATCAGGTCGACTGCGAGCCCTTTCACGTCCATTTCCGCTCGCTCAGTACAAGTGAAATCGAAAACTATCTGCATCGCGAAACGCCGTGGCAATGCGCGGGCAGTTTTAAAAGCGAAGGGCTTGGCATCACGCTCTTTGAGCGTCTTGACGGGCGCGACCCGAACACGCTGGTGGGCCTGCCTCTCATTCGGCTTTGTGAAATGCTCAGAAACGAAGGGGTCGATCCTCTCGCCCATCGCTGAGCGCTTAAAACGCAAAAGCCCTGCAATGCAGGGCTTTTTTATAGTGCAGAGCGAGGCTTACTGCATGCCTGCCAGCTGGCGCGCAACGGTCAGCAGCTCTTGTTGCTTCTCACGCATCGCGCTCAGTTTTTCGTTAAACAGATCCAGCTGTTTCTGGTCGGTAAACTGCGCCATCGCGCCAGTGTACTGCACTTTATTGCCAAGGCTGTTCAGGTAGTTGCCGATATCCAGCGCCTGGCCAAGAATGGCGTCGGTCAGCGACAGCGTCTGGGTCAGCAGCGCGTTCGGGCGCACCACGGTTTTCTGATAGGCCTGGTCAAACACCGCTTTCAGGTCGTCCGGCTGTTTCAGTTTGGAATAACGATCTTCCACGCTCTTCATGGCGTCGGCACGTTTTGACTCGATATTCCCCACTTCTTTGCGGGATTTCTCGATAGTGTCGCGCTTTTCCACCATATCTTTCGCACTGGTCACGCTGCGCATCTGGCGCATCGCCTGATCGTTGCCGGAAAACGCCGTGGTCATTTCGCTGGAGTAATCGCTAAGGATGGCATAATCATCAGCGTACTTGCCAAAGCTCTCTTTTTCCTGCGCGGTCAGCGTCGGGACGGACAGTTTTTCAGACGGCAGAATGCGAGTCTGGAGGAACTGGATAAACGCTTTGCGCTGCTCCGGTTCTTTATCGTTATCGCATCCAGCGAGCTGCCACACCATGCCTGTCAGAAACAGGGTAAAGAAAACACGTTTCCATGTCCGGGATTGTAACCAGGCCATTTTCATCTCCATGCGGTTGTAATTGTATAAAAAAACACCCGGCCGAAGCCGGGTGTTCAGTATAGTGCATTTCAAACCGCAACGCGGGGAGGCAAACCTGAGAACTACTACATTCGGGAGGCTGTCAGCCGCCCGCGCGTAACACTTTCAGACAATGCTTAAGTTCGTCATCCAGTGGCGCTTCAATACGCATCGTCTCGCCAGTGCCTGGATGCTCAAAGCGCAGCGCCGCCGCATGCAGGAAAAGCCGGTTAAGGCCGGTTGACGCCAGCTGCGCGTCAAACGCGCGGTCGCCATAGCGATCGTCAAACGCGATTGGGTGGCCCGCGTACTGCGTATGAACGCGGATCTGATGCGTGCGTCCTGTCACCGGGCTACAGCGTACCAGCGTCGCAATGGCAAAGCGCTCTTCCACTTTAAAACGCGTCTCGGAGGGTTTCCCTTCCTGATTCACGCGCACGATACGCTCGCCACTTTGCAGAATATTTTTCAGAAGCGGCGCCTGCACGTTTTTCACATGCGACTGCCACTGTCCGCGCACCAGCGCCAGATAATCTTTCTGCATCCCTTTCTCGCGCAACTGTTCATGCAGGGAACGCAGCGCCGAGCGTTTTTTCGCCACCAGCAGCACGCCGGAGGTATCGCGATCGAGGCGATGTACCAGCTCAAGGAAACGCGCCTCAGGGCGCAACGCGCGCAGCCCCTCGATAACACCGAAGCTCAGCCCGCTGCCGCCGTGTACGGCCGTACCGGACGGTTTATTCAGCACCAGAATATGGTCATCTTCATAAAGGATAACGTCGCTTAACGCCGCCACCTTCTGTAAGTGTGGAGAAACCGCCTCTTCTTCGCGTTCCGCTACGCGAACCGGCGGAATGCGCACCTCATCGCCCGCTTCGAGCTTATATTCTGGCTTAATGCGTTTTTTGTTCACGCGCACTTCGCCTTTGCGCAGGATGCGGTAAATCATGCTTTTTGGCACGCCTTTCAACTGGGTGCGCAAAAAATTATCGATACGCTGCCCGGCCTGATCGGCGGAAACGGCAACGATTTTTACGGATGGAGTCTCTGTTTTCATGGTGCGCGATTCTAAATACCGGATGCCCGTAGCGCCACACATTTTTATATGCTTATATTTACTAACTCATCGATTCACACAGCTAATGAGTTCGTTTTGTCACCGCTTCGGCGGAACTGACGAACAAGAAGTTAAAAAACTGTGAGTAAGTCGGTGATAAAGGGCAAAAGTCAGCTTGCTATATCAAGCTTAGCAATGGAATAATGCGACTGTTTTCCGTGTTGAGACTTGTTTAGACAAGGAATTTTGCGGAATTACCAGTTTTGCCTGACAGTCCTTCCACGCGGCAATGGCGTAAGACGTGTTGAACTTTCAGGCAGTTAGCGGGCTGCGGGTTGCAGCCTGGCCGGTAAAGGGAAGCTTCCGGAGAAACAATCCCGGTCATTCCTCTGATAATTGCGCTGTATTTCCACCTGAAATACAGGCTACCGACACTCTGCGCCTCTTAAGCGTTCGACAACCGGGAGGTTGACGGCGCGAACAGTCACGAGGCCATCGGTTCACTCCCGGTCAGCGTCACCATGCCCGCAGCTTTGTCGTCAATGTAAGAATAACGAGTAAGTTACGATGAAAAGAATGCTAATTAACGCAACTCAGCAGGAAGAGTTGCGCGTCGCCCTCGTGGATGGGCAACGTCTGTACGACCTGGATATCGAAAGTCCTGGACACGAGCAGAAAAAAGCGAACATCTACAAAGGCAAAATCACCCGCATTGAACCCAGTCTCGAAGCCGCATTTGTGGATTATGGCGCCGAAAGACACGGTTTCCTCCCCTTAAAAGAAATCGCCCGCGAATATTTCCCCGCAAACTACGCCTCTCATGGTCGTCCGAATATTAAAGATGTCCTGCGCGAAGGCCAGGAAGTCATCGTTCAGATAGACAAAGAAGAGCGTGGCAACAAAGGCGCAGCGCTGACGACGTTTATCAGCCTCGCAGGCAGCTACCTCGTGCTGATGCCGAACAACCCGCGTGCGGGCGGTATCTCTCGCCGTATCGAAGGCGACGATCGCACCGAGCTTAAAGAAGCGCTTTCAAGCCTCGAACTGCCGGATGGCATGGGGCTTATCGTGCGCACCGCAGGCGTCGGTAAATCCGCCGAAGCGCTGCAATGGGATTTAAGCTTCCGCCTCAAGCACTGGGAAGCCATTAAAAAAGCCGCTGAAAACCGCCCGGCACCGTTCCTTATCCATCAGGAAAGTAACGTCATCGTGCGCGCGTTTCGCGACTATCTGCGCCAGGACATCGGCGAAATCCTTATCGATAACCCGAAAGTGCTTGAGCTGGCCCGCCAGCACATTGCGGCACTGGGTCGTCCGGATTTCAGCAGCAAAATTAAGCTCTACACCGGTGAAATTCCGCTGTTCAGCCACTATCAGATAGAATCCCAGATTGAGTCCGCCTTCCAGCGCGAAGTGCGTCTGCCGTCCGGCGGCTCGATTGTTATCGACACCACCGAAGCGCTGACCGCTATCGACATCAACTCCGCCCGCGCGACCCGCGGCGGCGATATCGAAGAGACGGCGTTTAACACCAACCTGGAAGCGGCGGATGAAATCGCCCGCCAGCTGCGCCTGCGTGACTTAGGCGGTCTTATCGTTATCGACTTCATCGATATGACGCCGGTACGCCACCAGCGCGCGGTGGAAAACCGTCTGCGCGAAGCGGTGCGTCAGGATCGCGCGCGCATCCAGATTAGCCATATTTCCCGCTTCGGCCTGCTGGAGATGTCCCGTCAGCGCCTGAGCCCGTCGCTTGGCGAATCCAGCCATCACGTCTGTCCGCGCTGTAGCGGCACCGGCACCATCCGCGATAACGAATCTCTGTCGCTCTCCATTCTGCGTCTGATTGAAGAAGAAGCGCTGAAAGAGAACACCCGGGAAGTTCACGCTATCGTTCCGGTGCCTATCGCCTCCTACCTGCTTAACGAGAAGCGTGAAGCCATCACCGCTATCGAAACCCGTCAGGGCGGCGTGCGCTGCGTGATCGTGCCAAACGATCAGATGGAAACGCCGCACTACTCCGTACTGCGCGTGCGTAAAGGCGAAGAGACGCATACCCTGAGCTACATGCTGCCGAAGCTGCATGAAGAAGCGATGGCGCTGCCGTCTGAAGACGAATACGCCGAGCGTAAACGTCCTGAGCAGCCTGCGCTCGCCACGTTCGTGATGCCGGACGTACCGCCAGTGCCGCAGGAAACCGCCGCACCGAAAGCCGAAACCGCCGCGCCGAAAGCGCCGGTCAACGCCGCAGCGCCTGCCAAAGAAAGCTTCCTGAGCCGCGCCATCAGCGCGCTGAAGAGCCTCTTCGCCAGCGAGCCGCAGGCACAGCCTGTCGCGAGCGAGCCGGAGCAGCAGCCTGCGAAAAACCGCGACGAGAAACAACAAGAGCGCCGCAACGGTCGTCGTCAGAACAACCGTCGCGACCGTAACGAGCGTGGCGATCGCAGTGAACGCGGCGAGCGTCCGTCCCGAGATAATCGCGATAATCGCGAGAATCGTGACAACAGCGAAGCGCGCGAAGAGAACCGCCGTAATCGTCGTGAGAAGCAGCAGCAGAACGCCGAGGCGCGTGAAACCCGCACCCCGGTCGCTGAAGAAGCCGCTGAAAAGCAGAAATCCCGTGACGATCAGCCGCAGTCTCCGCGCCGCGAACGTAACCGCCGTCGCTCTGACGAAAAACGTCAGGCGCAGCAGGAAGTCAGCGCGCTGAACCGTGATGAAGCGGTGGAAGAGACGGAACAGGAAGATCGGGTTGTTCAGGTGATGCCGCGCCGTAAACCGCGCCAGCTGAGCCAGAAAGTGCGTATCGAATCCGCAGCGGAAGCAGAGGCTGTCGGCACCACCGACGCGCCGGTCGCTGAACCGCGCGAAGAAGCCGCACCGCTGGCGCTGCCAGCCAACGTGGAAACGCCAGCCGTCGCTGAAGAGACCAACCAGACGGGCAGCGAAAACGCCGGTATGCCGCGTCGCTCCCGCCGTTCTCCGCGTCACCTGCGCGTTAGTGGCCAGCGCCGTCGTCGCTACCGTGACGAGCGTTACCCGACCCAGTCGCCGATGCCGCTGACCGTCGCGTGCGCGTCGCCGGAGATGGCGTCCGGTAAAGTCTGGATCCGTTACCCGCTGCCGCGTGTACAGGAGCAGGAAGAGCAGCTGGAGCAGAACACCGCACCGGTGGCTGAAACCCTGGCGACTGAAGCACCGGTTGCGCCGGTCGCTGAAGCCGTGGTGGTCGAGCCGTCTGTGGTGGAAACTGCACCGCAGGAGCCGGTGGTGGAAACCACGCATCCTGAAGCGATTGCCGCGCCGGTCGACGCCGAGCCGCAGCTTATCGAGCCGCAGGATCAGGCCGTCGCTGAGGAGGTCGCACAGGAAGCCGTTCCGGCTGACGCCCCGGTTGTTGAAGAAGCGCCTCGTGAAGAAGCCGCTGCTGTCATCGCAGAAAGCGCGCCTGAACAGGCACCTCAGCCGGAAGTGATTGCTGATGAGCCGGTGAAAGCCGCGGAAGCCGCGCCGGTTGAAACGCCGCAAGACGACGTCAAAGCGCCGGTGGTGGCTGTCGCGTCCGCAAGCGTCGCCTCAGCACCAATGACCCGCGCACCGGCACCGGAATATGTCCCGGAGCCGCCGCGTCATAGCGACTGGGTTCGCCCGGCGTTCGAGTTCAGCGGTAAAGGCGCTGCGGGCGGCCACAGCGCCACCCATCAGGCCTCTGCCCCTGCAACGCGTCCTCAGCCGGTGGAGTAACCTTCCCCGCACAAAAAAGCCGGTCAATGACCGGCTTTTTTATTGCCTGCTTTCCCCTGTTTTTTTGGTGGCGGTCACCTGCCGCATTCCCGCAAGCTCGGGCATCACGGCTTTCATCAGTTCCAGAAAACGGCGCAGCCGCGCAGGATAGTAACGCGCCCACGGATAGAGCAGATACACCGGTAGCGCGGGTGCCTGCCACTGCGGTAACAGCTGCACCAGACGCCCTTCGCGCAAATCCTCCTCCACCGCCCACGCGGAAATCATCCCCACGCCAAGCCCGTTAAGGATCGTGCGACGGATAGCGTACAGGCTGTCGGAACTGAGCCGCGGCAGCACCGTAAACGCCTGCCGCTCGCCACTCCCGGTATGATGCAGCGTGACTTCACGCCGGTAAAACGTGCTGAGCGCCACCCACGGCAGCGCGGCGAGACTGTCAATATCCTCGACAGGCGGGTGACGCGCCAGAAGCTCAGGCGACGCCACCACGATGCGCGGCACCTCGGCGAGCTCAACGGCAATCACCGACGGGTCGATATCCGGGCCGACGTGCAGCGCACAGTCGATGTTATCGCTGATAAAGTCCGGCGATTTGTCGTTCAGCATCCAGTCGACGCACAGCCCCGGATAACGGTTTAAAAACGCGGTAAGCGGCGCGATAAGCTGATCCTGACCAAACGCGTGCGGCGCACGCACACGCAGGACGCCAACCGGCTCCCCTTCGGCGTTTTTGATTTCATCCTCAAGCGCCTGCCAGCTCGCCAGCACGCTGCGCGCATGTTGATAGCAGCGCTCGCCGTCATCGGTGAGCTTCATGGCGTGCGTGGTACGCAGCAGGAGCCTCGCCCCAAGTAAATCTTCCAGCGATTTCAGCCGACGGCTGACGGTCGCCTGGGTGGTATTCATCTGTTGCGCGGCGGCGGAGAGCGAGCCACTCTCAATAATGCGCACAAAGGTATGCATCAGCTCCACGCGGTCTATACGCTCAATACCCATCTTATTTCTCTCTGTCATACGCCAGACGTATAACCGTTTTATCATGTCGCCCTCTACCGCGCCAGCCGCCGCGGGCGGACAATCCTTCGCACTGACTACTTACGAGGGTTTCACCATGAATAACCATAACAACGCTGCACAACCCGCCCCTGGGCTCTCACGATTACTGATACTGATTCTGGCGATGGCGACGGGCCTGAGCGTCGCCTCGATTTACTACGCGCAGCCCATCCTGCCGCTTATCGGCAGCGATCTGCATCTGAGCGTTGACGGCATGGGCCTTATCCCGACGCTGACCCAGGCGGGCTACGCGCTTGGTATTCTGTTCTTGCTGCCGCTGGGCGATCGCCATGACCGCCGCACGCTGATTCTGGTGAAATGCCTGGCGCTCGCCGTGATGCTGGCGCTCTACAGCCTGAGCGGCGGATTGCACAGCCTGCTGGTATTAAGCCTGCTGGTGGGCATGATGGCGACTATGGCGCAGGATATCGTGCCCGCCGCCGCGATCCTCTCCCCTGCCGGCCAGCAGGGTAAAATCGTCGGCACCGTGATGACCGGTCTGTTGCTTGGCATTCTGCTCTCCCGCTCGGTGAGCGGCGTTATCAGCGCGGCCTTTGGCTGGCGGGTAATGTATCAGCTCGCCGCCGCCAGCATCGCGCTCATTGGGCTGGTGCTGTGGCGCGTACTGCCGCGTTTTGAAACCCATGCAACGCTGAGCTATCCGGCCCTCCTGCACTCGATGGGTGGTCTGTGGAAACGCTACCCGACGCTGCGCGGCGCGGCGATGGCGCAAGGGTTTCTGTCGATTGGCTTTAGCGCGTTCTGGTCGATGCTCGCGGTGATGCTGGCCGATAAATTCCACATGGGAAGCGCCGTCGCGGGGGCTTTCGGTCTGGCGGGGGCTGCGGGCGCGCTGGCCGCTCCGCTCTCGGGCGCGCTGTCCGATCGTTTTGGCCCGGCGCGTGTCACGCAGCTCGGCAGCCTTCTGGTGATGATCTCATTTGCTGCCATGTTTGCGCTGCCGCTGCTTTCGCCTTCCATGCAACTGGTGCTGATTGCCGTCGCGGCGGTCGGTTTTGATTTAGGGTTGCAGTCGTCGCTGGTGGCGCATCAGACGCTGGTTTACAGCCTTGAGCCGAAAGCGCGCGGTCGTCTTAACGCCCTGCTCTTTACCGGTGTGTTTGTGGGTATGGCCCTCGGTTCACTGCTCGGCAGTAAAGCCTGGGCGCTGGGCGGCTGGCCTGCCGTGGTGGCGCTGGCAACGCTTGCAGGCGGCGTGGCGCTGGTGATTCGCCTCACACAGAAAGCGCGTCCGACAGAAATTGCAGCGCAACAGGCTGCACAATAAGCAAAAAAAAGCCCGCCTCAGAATAACGAGGCGGGCACATCAAGCATGCCCAGTTTCATGACATGCTTCAAATCGACAAACTTACTTATTTAACTGGAACAGCGACATGCCCTGCATATCGCTAAACGCTTTGTAGGAAGCCTGAAGCGCCGCCTGCTGCATCACGTAGGAGGAGATGGCCGAGTTCCAGTCCACATCCACCAGGTTACTCATCTGCGCCGTCTGGCCCAGCGTACGTTCCGCGCCCAGCTGATCGAGGTTTTCCAGCTCTTTATGCTGAGTACCGACTTCCGCCAGCACGGTGCCGACGTTATCCAGTGCGTTGCTAAGCCCACGCGAAGTTTTAGATACGGCGTCCAGCAGGCCCTGCTGGGTCGTTTCATCCGCGCCTTCCATCGGCGTTTTCAGCGCGGCGATAGCGGAGTCGAGCATTTTAAACAGGTTGGTTTCGCTCGGCGATCCATCCGGCTCCGGCTTGGCGTTACTGGTGATACGGTTGAACACCAGATCGCCGGTATGGCCGATAACCATCGTGCGCGCGGAATCCACCTGCTGCGTGATGTTTTCGGTGCCGCCGTTATAGGTGATGTTGCCAGGCGTACCGGAGAACGGCGCGGCATCGGTTTTATAGCCAGCGAAAATATAGCGGCCATTACCATCGGTGCTGTTTGCCAGGTTCAGCAGCTGATCGCGCATCCCCTGCAGGTCAGTTGCGACCGACGCACGGTCAGTGTCGCTCAGCGTACCGTTGTTCGCGTAAACGATTTTTTCCTGCGCGGAGGTGATAACGCTTGTCACCTGAGACAGGACGCTCGACTCCAGCGACACTTTCTGCGTCGCGAAGGTACGCGCCTGGGTGTACTGCTCGTTCTGCGCCTGTGCCTGGGAGAGCACCACAGCCTGGGCTGCGGCGATCGGATCGTCAGACGGACGGTTAACGCGTTTACCGGTGGACATCTGCTCACCGTATTTCAGCCAGGTACTCTGCGAGTCGGTAATGCCCCGCATGTTCTGCTGATACATCATTTGTGTACTAATACGCATCGTTCGGTTCCCTGTTAGCGAATCTGGAGAAGCGCGTCAAACAGCGCGGACGCGGTTTGCAGCACCTGAGCATTCGCCATGTAGTACTGCTGATAGCGTTGCAGGTTGCCGTATTCTTCATCCAGGTTAACCCCGGAAATGGACTGCTGCTGGTTAGTCAACTGCGTGACCACGTTAGTCTGGGTCGTACTGGAGCTTTTCAGCGTGTTGGTTTTGTTACCCACTTCACTGATAAACGCCGCGTAAGCATCGTTAAACGTTTTGCTGCCGCCGACGACTTTGCTGTTTTGCAGATCCAGCAGCGCTTTGCCGTTACGGTTGTCGCTCTCGCCAGAGGTCGCGTCTGACGCCATCGCGATTTCAGACTCGTCATGGACATTCACATCCATGCTGATGATGACGTCGTTAACCGGCTTCACGATGAAGGTATCTTTGTTCGCAGCCGCGCCCGTAATGCCGATCTTCAGGCCGTCAAACTCCAGCGCGGTCACGTTGCCGGCACCATCGGTGGTCGGCGTCGCGTTCACGGTGACGTTGTCAGACAGACGCGTCACTTTCCAGTTCGTGCCGTCATACGCCATCTGGTAGTTGCTGGCTTTCACCGCCGTGCTGTCGGTAATGCTTGCCGTCAGCGAAGCGGAGCCCGTGTTACGCGCGTTGCTCATGGCCGCCGGAGAACCGAGCTTAAAGAAAGCCTTACCGGCGTCGCCGTTAGCGTCAAAGCCCGCTTCGTGCTGTTTGTTGAACGCGTCACCAAAAGCCAGCGCTATCTGGCCAAGGTTATTACGCGCCTGATCGAGATCTTCGCTGCGGAAGGCGAACAGGCCGCCCAGTGAACCACTGGTGACCAGCTTTTCCGGGATCTCAATGTTCCCGGCGGTCTTGTCGACAAATGCAATCGTCGTACGAGACGGATCGGCGCTGGACGGCACGGCAGCCACCTGGCTTGCCTTACTGCCCTGCACCAGGTTATAGCCGTTCGCCATCGTCACGTTAAAGGTGTTGCCGTCCTGAACGGACACATCCACGCCGACGATTTTATTCAGTTCGCTCACCAGCTGATCGCGCTGATCCAGCAGATCGTTTGGCGACGCGCCCGCGCCCATACCGGTCAGGCGGGTGATCTGTTCGTTCAGCGACGCAATCTGGGTCGCGTAGTTGTTGATCTGCTGGACGCTGGCGGTCACGGCCGTATTGACCTGTTTATCCTGGTCGCGCAGATACTGATCCACCACTTTAAACTGGTTTACCAGACCGTCAGCTTTACCGAGCAGGGTCTGACGCGCTGCCGGATCTTCGGCGTTGCTAGCCAGCGTCTGCAGGCTTTTGAAGAAATCCTGCATAGTGGTGGAGATATTGTTGGTGGTGCCAGAGACCATATCGTCGATTTTCGACATCTGCTCATAGCGGGTGGTTAAGCCGCTGCTCTGGTTTTGCGCGGCGTTCAGCTGATTGGTGATGAACGCATCATATTCACGCTGAATACCAGAAACATAAACGCCGTTGCCGACCCAGCCGCCCTGCGTCATGGTGCTGTTAGACTGCCCCAGAACGGTGGTCTGGCGGGTATAGCCTGCGACGTTATAGTTAGAAATGTTATTGCTCACCGTGCTCAGTGCGGTTTGTGCCGCACTCAGGCCACTCATGGCGCTATTAATTAAGCTACTGGACATGGAGGTTCCTTTTGAACATTCATATGCGGGTCCTGACGATAATTATCGGCAGCGCTTAAGAGAACTTGAGTGGTTTCAGAACAGCGACGAGATATCCTGGCTGTACGCTTTGCTCACCTTTTCACCGAACGATTTCATCTGCTGGATCATGCTGGTCAGCTTGCGGGCGTAGTTCGGATCGGTCGCGTAACCGGCGTTCTGTAACGCTTGCGCGCCCTCTTCCGCCGACGCGGCCGTAGTCACCGCCGCATAGCGCGGGTTGCGCGTCAGCATGCCCACGTAATCGGACAGCGCCTCAAGATAAGAGCCGTAAACGCGAAACTTCGCCTTCACTTTTTTCGCTTCGCCGTTTTCATATTCGGTGGTGGTAATTTCGGTCACCGGCCCTTTCCAGGACGATGTCGCCTTCACGCCGAAAATGTTAAAGCTCGGCTCACCGTTCTCTTTGCGGATCTGGCGTTGGCCCCAGCCGGATTCCAGCGCAGCCTGCGCCAGAATCAGGTGATGAGGCACGCCGCTCTGCTGGCTCGCAAGTTTCGCAGGCAGCGAAAGCTGCGCCAGGAAGTCTTTGCTGTCGCCGGAGAGCGGCTCTTCGTTGGTCGGCGCTTTCGGCATCGCCTGGCGCACAATCTGGGTAATTGCCTGGTTGCGGTAGCTGTTCATGGTGTCGATATCAAACTTCATCGGCACCTGAGCCACGTTATCCGCCGCGGCAGCGGGCTGCTCGGTGGAAGCCGCCTCGCCGCCCATCTGTTTGACCATCATGTCAGCGAGGCCTAAGCCTTTGCCCGCCGTCATCTGCTGGGCGATTTGCTGATCGTACATACTGGTGTAAAGCCGGGTCTGATCGCTACTGAACAGCCCATCCTTGGGCAGCGCTTCGCGCATGCTTTTCAGCATCATTTGCACGAACATCCCTTCCATCTGACGGGCAACCGATTTCAGGTTGCCGTTCGGATCCTTTGAAACCTTCGCTTTCAGGTCATTCAGTGATTGCGCGTCAAAGGCGGCGCTGGACAGTAATTTGCTATCAGTCAGCATCAGATGATTTCCAGTTTGGCGCGCAGACAGCCCGCGCTTTGCATGGATTGCAGAATCGACATCAGGTCCATCGGCGTGGCGCCCAGCGCGTTAAGCGCACGTACCACGCTGTTCAGGTTGGCGCTGGAGGTAACGCGTTGCAGCGCACCGCCACTCTGGCGCATATCGATCTGGGTTTGCGGCGTCACGACCGTCTGGCCGCCGCCAAATGGCGTATTCGGCTGGCTGACGTTGGCCTGCTGGTTAACCGTCACAGAGAGGTTGCCCTGTGCGACCGCACAGCTGTCGAGCGCCACTTCACGGTTCATCACCACCGAGCCGGTGCGCGAGTTAATAATGACTTTGGCGTCCTGCACCGCGACATTCACTTCAAGGTTCTGAATGCCTGCCAGTAACTGCACCTGCGAGCTGCCGCCGGTCGGTGCACGTACCTGAACGGTACGGGCGTCCAGCGGTACCGCGGAGCCATAGCCGCGCGCGCGGTTAATGGTGTCGGCAATCTGCTGCGCCAGTGTAAAGTCATCATTATTAAGTTGCAGGTTAATGGTGTTGCCGGAGCCGAACTGGGTCGGCAGTTCGCGCTCGATTACCGCGCCGTTGGTAATACGCCCGCCGTTAAGCTGGTTCACCTGCACGCTGCTGCCGCCTGCGGAAGCGCCCGCGCCGCCAATCAGAATGTTGCCTTGCGCCAGCGCGTACACCTGGTTATCGACGCCTTTCAGCGGCGTCATCAGGAGCGTACCGCCGCGCAGGCTTTTGGCGTTACCCATTGAGGAGACCACCACGTCGATGGCCTGCCCCTGGCGTGCGAACGCCGGGTAAGAGGCGGTGACCATCACGGCCGCCACGTTTTTCAGCTGCATGTTAGTGCCCGCCGGAACGGTGATCCCGAGCTGCGAGAGCATGTTGTTCAGGCTCTGGGTGGTAAACGGCGTCTGGGTCGTCTGGTCACCGGTGCCATCAAGGCCCACCACCAGGCCGTAGCCGATCAGGGAGTTTTCACGCACGCCCTGTACGGTGGTTAAGTCACGAATGCGGTCAGCCTGCGCGAACGTCGCGACGAGCAACAGCAGGAATCCTGTAAGCGATTTAAACATTTTTCACCTCTGTTACATCGGCGATAAATTAAGGAAGAA
The DNA here is from genome assembly GCF_000982825.1 of Cronobacter sakazakii. Taxonomy (NCBI): domain Bacteria; kingdom Pseudomonadati; phylum Pseudomonadota; class Gammaproteobacteria; order Enterobacterales; family Enterobacteriaceae; genus Cronobacter; species Cronobacter sakazakii. The sequence continues at coordinate 3,719,598 of NZ_CP011047.1, forward strand.
ACGCTGTAGCCATCCCATGTTCTGCGCTTCGTTGATGTAGCCGTTGCCGACATATTCAATGCGGGCATCCGCCACCTGCGTGGACGGTACCGTATTGCTGCCGCTAATGGTGCGAGGGTTAACCACGCCCGAGAAGCGGATAAATTCTGTGCCCTGGTTAATGGCAATCTGTTTTTCACCGACCACGTGCAGGTTGCCGTTGGCGAGAACCTGATCGACGGTCACGGTCAGCGTGCCGCTGAAGGTGTTGCTGGCGTTAGCGCCGCCTTTGCCATTAAAGGTATTGCCGCCGGATGCGCTGACATCGGCGCGCGCATTGCCAAAGAGGCCCTGCAGGTAGCGAGGAACAGTATCGAGACCAAAACTGGTCTTGCCGTCGCGGCTGGCGTTTGCCGACGAACTCTTGCTCGCGCTGACGTTTTCTTGCAGCTCAATGGTGAGCGTATCGCCGACGTTACGCGGACGACGATCTTCGAACAGCGGTTGATAACCGTAGTTAATCTGCTGTACGGACTGGAAAATGGAACCGTTCACCACCGGCGCGGGGGCAGGTGCGGGCTGCGCGGTCGTCGCGCCCTGAACCAGCGGAGTAGAAGGCACCCACGCACAGCCCGACAGGGTTAATGCGAGAGCTATCGCGATAGGGCAGAGTTGCGCACCGGTCTTTTGCATTGCTTTCATCTTCGTAGTGGCGTTCGGTGTGGCATTACGCCACACCGAAACAGGCTTTAGAGTTGCGTCAGTTTTTGCAGCATCTGGTCAGTGGTGGAAACCGCTTTACTGTTGATCTCGTAAGCGCGCTGTACCTGGATCATGTTGACCAGCTCTTCCGCCACGTTGACGTTAGAGGTTTCGACATAACCCTGATACAGCAGCCCTGCACCGTTCAGGCCCGGCGTGCTTTCGTTCGGCGTGCCGGAGGACTGGGTTTCGGTGTAGAGGTTTTCACCAATGCTTTCCAGACCGCTGTCGTTCATAAAGGTGGTCAGGTTGATCTGGCCGACCTGTACCGGCGCCGCCGTTCCCTGCTGGGTCACGCTCACTACGCCGTCGCGACCGACGGTGATGCTCAGCGCGTTCGCAGGAATGGTGATAGCCGGCTGAACCTGGAAACCGCCCGCGGTCACGAGCTGGCCGTTCTGATCCACCTGGAAAGAACCGTCGCGGGTATACGCGGAGGTGCCGTCCGGCAGCAGAACCTGGAAGAAGCCCTGGCCTTTAATCGCGACATCTTTGCTGTTGTTGGTCTGAGACAGGTTGCCCTGCGTGTGCAGACGCTCGGTGGCGACAGGGCGCACACCGGTACCAATCTGCAGGCCGGAAGGCAGCGTCGTCTGTTCAGAAGACTGCGCGCCCGGCTGGCGGATGGTCTGGTAAAGCAGATCTTCAAACACCGCGCGCTGACGTTTAAAACCGTTGGTGCTGACGTTCGCCAGGTTGTTGGCGATAACGTCCATATTGGTTTGCTGGGCGTCGAGGCCGGTTTTGGCAATCCATAAGGAACTGATCATAGTGTCGTCCTGTTGATTAACTTATCGACAATAACTGGTTAGCGCGCTGCTCGTTTTCATCGACGCTGGTGATGATTTTCATCTGCATCTCGAAGCGACGGGCGTTGGCTATCATGTCGGTCATGGCTTCCACGGGTTTCACGTTACTGCCTTCCAGCACCCCGGACATCAGGGTGACAGTCGGGTCGGCCTGCAACGTCGCGCCGCGGGCGGTCTGCGCCTGCTGGTTTAAACGAAACAGTCCGTCGTCGCCGCGAACCACTTCCTTCGCGCTGGCTTTAACCATCTTCAGACGGCCCACCGGCGCGATAGTGTTCGGGGCGTCGCCCGGGTTCAGTACGGAAATCGTACCGTCGGCGGCGATCGTGACTTCCGCGCCTTCCGGCACCACGACCGGACCGCCCTCACCCATCACAGGATTTCCCTGAATGGTGAGCTGGCCGGTCGCCGTGCGCTGGATGTTACCGTTGCGGGTATACGCTTCGGTGCCATCGGGTGCCTGCACCGCCAGCCAGCCGTCGCTGCCCTGAATGGCAACGTCCAGCGGACGGGAGGTGTAGTCGAGCGACCCCTGGCTCATATTCACGCCAGGGGTGGACGCCGTGACCAGCGTGCGGGTTGGCAATGACAGCCCTTCTACCGGCACGGCGCGCAGCGCGTTGAGCTGAGCACGAAAGCCAGGCGTTGATGCGTTGGCCAGGTTGCTCGCCGTGACAGACTGCTGGTTCAGCGTCTGGCTGGCGGCGCCCATGGCGGTATAAATTGCGTGATCCATTAAGCCATCCCTTCAGACAATTAGCGCAGGTTAACCAGGGTATTGAGGATCTGGTCCTGAGTCTTGATGGTCTGCGCGTTCGACTGGTAGTTACGCTGCGCGACGATCATGTTGACCAGTTCTTTACTCAGGTCGACGTTGGACGCTTCGAGCGCGCCGCTGGTCAGCTTGCCGAAGTTGCCGGTACCGGCAGAGCCCAGCAGCGCCACGCCAGAGGCGGTGCTTGCAGACCAGACGTTATCGCCCTGGGAAGAGAGACCTTCCGGGTTGGCGAAGTTCGCCAGCACGATCTGACCCAAAAGCTGGCTCTTCTCGTTGGAGTAGTTACCCACCAGGCTGCCGTCTTCGTTTACCTGATAACCCACCAGGTCGCCCGGCTTGTAGCCGTTCTGGTTGGAGGTCAGGAGGACGTTAGCGCCGGAGTTTTGCTGAGTGGTGCCGGTCAGGTTCATGCTGAAGGTGAATGCCGCAGAGCCGTTCAGGGACGCCACAGAAATCGGCACCTGCTGGGAGCCCGCCGGCGCCGCGTTGGTGATGCTGGTCAGAGCGCCGCTGTCGCTGAAAGTCAGGCTGGTCAGCTTGGTCGGTGTTGAGCCGCTTACGCTGGTGTCGTTGTTATAGACATCCCACTGGTTATCCGCGGTTTTCACGTAGTACAGCTTCAGGTTGTGTTCGTTACCGAGGCTATCGTAAACGGTCAGCGGCACGCTTTTGTTAAAGGTGCTGGAGTTAGCCGGATCGAATGGAGACTGCGCCGGAACATCGTCAGAGGAGTTCAGGTTCATCACGAAGTTCGCGCTGGTGGTCTGGCTTGCCGGCATCTGCGCGGTCGGGATGGTCAGCGGAATCGGGTCTGCGCCCTGCTGAATGGTCGGCGGGGTGCCGGTTGCCGGATAGCCGGTCACCTGCATACCCTGCATATTCACCAGGTTGCTTTTTTCGTCCAGTTTGAACTGGCCGTTACGGCTGTAGAACACGCCGCCGTTGCTGTCGAGCAGACGGAAAAAACCGTTCTGGCTGATAGCCACGTCGAGCTTACGGCCAGTGTTGGTGGTCACACCGTCGCCGAAGTCCTGGGTGATACCCGCAACTTTAACGCCGAGCCCTGCTTTCGAACCGGCAAACATGTCGGCGAAAGAGACGGAGCCAGACTTAAAACCATAAGTGGCGGAGTTGGCAATGTTGTTGCCGATAACGTCGAGGTTGGTGCTGGCAGCATTCAGACCGCTGACCGCTTGTGAAAAGGCCATTTCTTACTCCTGATAAGATTGAAGGCTTAAATAATTTGCCGTACCTGGTCGAGTGTGGTGGTCCCGTAGGTGCCGAGATCCAGCAGGCTCGCGCCGTTGCTTCGCGTAATGCCGTTCACCAGCGCGAAGTTAAGCGGCTGTGCGACCAGCTGGGTGCCTCCGTTGCTTGCGGCAATGGAGACGTTGTAGGAGCCATCCGGCGCCTTAGTGCCGTCGCTCATCGTGCCATCCCATGAGAAGGTATGAACGCCAGCGCTCAGCGCGCCGATTTCGATGGTACGAACGACTTTCCCGCTCTTATCAGTGACAGTGGCGGTAACTTTATCTGCGGCCTGTTGCAACTCGACGCCAAACGGTGTCGTGGTCTCTTTGCCGGTCAGAATGGTGCTGCCCGGGATCATCACGCCGTGACCGATAAGCGCGCTCGCCGCAAGCGACTGGCTGTTATCGATCTGGCCGGAGATAGATCCGAGCGTGGTGTTCAGTTTCTCGATGCCGCTCACGGTGCTGATCTGCGCAAGCTGCGTGGTCAGTTCGTTGTTCTGCATCGGGTTGGTGGGGTCCTGGTTTTTCAGCTGCGCCACCAAAAGCGTCAGGAAGCTGCTTTGCAGATCCGAGGCGTTGCTCCCGGTCAGACTGCTGCCTGCGGTTGCGCTGCTGGTACTGCTGGTGCTGTAACTTTCGTTAATGCTGGACGTAACCGACATTGTTTTCTCCTTTATTGACCGAGCGTGAGCGTTTTCAGCATCATGCTTTTCACGGTGTTCAGCACTTCAACGTTGGCCTGGTAGCTGCGGGAGGCGGACATGGAGTTCACCATCTCGCCGACCACGTCAACGTTCGGCATACGGACATACCCCTTGGCATCCGCCAGCGGGTTGCCTGGCTCGTAGACCAGTTTGTCCGGAGCCTGGCTTTCCACGACATCCGTCACCTTTACACCGCCGGTCGCAGCACCTGGTGCGGCGTCAACCTGGAAAACCACCTGCTTTGCGCGATAAGGCTGACCATCCGGCCCGGTCGCACTGTCGGCGTTGGCAAGGTTACTTGCCGCCACGTTCATGCGTTTGGATTGCGCGGTCATCGCGGAACCGGCAATGTCGAAAATATTTAAAAGCGCCATCGCTTTTTAACCCTTACTGTTGCTGCAGCACGGACATCATGCTTTTGATTTGGCCGCCAAGAACCTGCAGATCGGTCTGATACTTCAGGCTATTGTCAGCAAACTGGGTACGCTCACGGTCCATATCGACGGTGTTGCCATCCATAGACGGCTGATCCGGCACGCGGTACAGCAAATCAAGAGAAGCGCCGGTCGACGCCTGAGCCGGAATATGGCGCGATGAAGTCATGGCGAGCGTCATGGTGCTGCCTGACGCGCGGCCCTGATCCATCACTTTTTTCAGTTGGCTGGCGAAATCAATATCGCGCGCCTGATAACCGGGGGTATCGGCGTTGGCGATATTGGCCGCCAGAATCTCCTGACGCTGAGCGCGTAAATTGATAGCTTCCTGTTGGAAGCGCAGCGCGGCGTCCAGTTTATCGAGCATGATTCCTCCACTTAGTCTGGTGAGTGTGCACAGCTTACTGTTCCTCACGCGTGCGTTATCGTTGGAATAAACGCAAAATGCGTCGCTATTTGTTGCCTTGAACAAAAACAGAGCGGAGTAGAATCCTCCCTGTTCCGAAAGTGGAGAAGTGCAATGAAGAGCCTGAAATTCTGTCTCGCCGCGGGTTTACTGCTGTTAAGTCCCGGCATTTTCGCCGATGCGCTCAACGCGCAGCTGACGCCGTTTTTTCTGCAGCGTCTGGCAGGAATTAGCGATGCGGTAGTGGTGACGGTGAAAACGCCGGAGCCGCAGAGACTCACCTGTGACAATCCTGATTTCAGCCTGCCGGGCAACGCGCGTTTATGGGGAAACCTCAGCGTGCAGGTGCGTTGCGGCGAGCAGAAACGGTACATGCAGGTGAATGTTCAGGCCTTCGGAAACTACGTGGTGGCCAGTCAGCCTGTCGCGCGCGGCGGCATGCTGGATGAGTCTAACGTCCGCCTGGAACGCGGCCGTCTGGATCTCCTGCCGCCAAACGCTATGCTCAATCTTGACCAGGCGCGCGAAGCTGTTACTCTGCGTGACCTCGCGGCAAACCAGCCGGTGATGCTGTCGATGGTGCGTCAGTCCTGGCGCGTAAAAGCGGGTCAGCAAGTCCAGATCCTCGCCAACGGCGAAGGCTTTAGCATCAATGGCGAAGGCCGCGCCCTCAACAATGCGGCGGTGGCGCAAAACGCCCGGGTCAGAATGGCCTCAGGCCAGGTGGTCAGCGGCATCGTGGGTTCTGATGGGATTATTCTGATTAACCTGTAATCTTTATAAAGAATTCATCGTGGCTGCCGATATAGTTAATCAACTAACGATGAATATCGGCTCTACGCCGCGAGCCCCTCTATGAGGAAAAAATCAATGAGCATTGAACGCACGTCACCCCTGAAACCAGTGAGTACGGTGCAACCGCGCGAAAACAGTGAACCGCAGGCACCGAAAGCCCGTCCGACGGAAACCGCGGCGGCTGGCAGCGCCAGCGTCACCTTAAGCGGCGCCCAGGCAAAACTGATGAAGCCAGGCGCTGATGATATCAACGTTGAGCGTGTGGAAGCGCTGAAGGCCGCCATTCGTAATGGCGAGCTGAAAATGGACACCGGCAAAATCGCCGATGCGCTTATCCAGGAAGCTCAGAGTTTCTTGCAGGATAAATAACCTATGAGCCGTCTGTCAGAAGTGTTAGACCAAATGACAACTGTCCTGAATTCGCTGAAATCTGTGATGGATGCGGAGCAGCAGCAGTTATCCGCGGGCAGTCTCAACAGCAGTGCGCTTCAGCGCATCACTGAAGAGAAAAGCTCGCTGCTGGCCACGCTGGACTATCTTGAACAGCAGCGCCGCAGCGAACAGAAAACGCACCGTGACGCGCCGCCGGACATGGCGCAACGCTGGCAGACGATCACTCAGAAAACCCTGCACCTGCGCGATTTAAATATGCATAACGGCTGGTTGCTCGAAGGGCAAATGGCGCGTAACCAGCAGGCGCTGGCGGTGTTAAAGCCGATGCAAGAGCCAGCGCTTTACGGCGCGAACGGGCAGACTGCCGCGAATATGCATCGCGGCGGGAAGAAAATCGCCATCTGACCGCAAGGTTACGGGTAAAAAACGCCATTCCGGCAGGGAAATCCTGCCGGAAGGTTTTTTCACATCTCAATAAAAGCACGCTGAAAATCGCGTATAAAAAAACGCGCCGGGAAAATTCACCGGCGCGTTTTTGTAATAGCGTTTACCGCCGTTCGGTTTACACCGTACGACGCGCGAAATCCCGCACGCGGAAGCCAAGCACGGTGAGCGTCGCGAAATACGCGATAACGCCTGCGACTACCACGCCCGCAAGACGCAGCAGACGCAGCGGCATGCTGCCCTGCGCCCAGTCCGGCATGAAATGCATCACGCCGATAAGCGCCGCGGACATCACCAGCACCGCGATAATCAGCCGCGTCAAAAAGGCGCCCCACCCCGGCTGCGGCTGGAAAATTTTACGCTTACGCAGTTGCCAGTAGAGCAGGCTCGCGTTAAGACAGGCCGCAAGACCAATCGAGAGCGCCAGCCCCGCGTGTTTCAACGGCCCGATAAACACGAGGTTCATCACCTGCGTCATGATGAGCGTCACGATGGCGATTTTCACCGGCGTTTTGATGTCCTGGCGCGAATAGAACCCCGGCGCCAGCACTTTCACCACAATCAGCCCCATCAGTCCGACCGAGTACGCCACCAGCGCCTGTTGGGTCATCAGCGCGTCGTGACCGGAGAATTTGCCGTACTGGAACAGCGAAACGGTCAGCGGTTTGGCAAGAATGCCGAGCGCCACCGCGCTTGGCAGCGCCAGTAAAAAGCACAGGCGCAGGCCCCAGTCCATCAGGCGCGAATATTCGTCATGGTTGCCGCTCGCGAAACTTCTCGACAGCGAGGGCAGCAGGATAGTCCCGAGCGCCACGCCCAGTACGCCGGACGGAAACTCCATCAGGCGGTCAGCGTAATACATCCAGGAGACCGAGCCGGAGACCAGAAACGAGGCGAAAATCGTGTTGATAATGAGCGAGATCTGGCTCACCGACACGCCGAGAATGGCCGGCCCCATCTGTTTCATGACGCGCATCGCGCCCGCATCTTTAAAGTTAATGCGCGGCAGCACCAGCATGCCGATTTTCTTCAGGTGCGGCAGTTGATAAACGAGCTGCAACACGCCGCCGACCGTGACTGCCCACGCGAGCGCCAGCACCGGCGGGTTAAAATATGGCGCGGCGAAAAGCGCAAAGCCAATCATGCTGATATTAAGAAACGTGGGCGCGAACGCCGGCACCGAAAAGCGGTTCCAGGTGTTAAGAATCGCCCCCGCGAGCGAGGCCAGCGAAATCAGCAGAATATAAGGAAAGGTAATACGCAACAGCGACGAAGTGAGCGCGAATTTATCGGCCGTATCAGCAAAACCCGGCGCGGTCACCAGAATCACCCAGGGTGCGGCCAGCATGCCGGCTATCGTCACCACAAAGAGCGCCAGCGTCAGCAGGCCAGAGACATAGGCCACAAACACGCGCGTGGCGTCTTCGCCCTGCTTGCTTTTATATTCGGCGAGGATCGGCACAAACGCCTGCGAGAACGCGCCTTCGGCGAAGATACGACGCAGCAGGTTCGGCAGTTTGAACGCCACGAAGAAGGCGTCGGTCGCCATCCCGGCCCCGAATACCCGCGCCACAATGGCGTCGCGCGCAAACCCGAGCACGCGGGAAAACATCGTCATCGAGCTGACCGCAGCCAGCGACTTCAGTAAATTCATTGTTGTTCTTTCCCATAAACACCGACGCCTGCAGGGCAGGCGTCAGGGGCTTTTCAGCGAAGCGCTTAGTCTACTCGACTGAAAGGGAAATACTACTGGCAGATGCGCTCACCGTTACTCGCGCATCGCCTCGCGCCAGAGCCGCTCCACCACGCGCTGGGCAAGAAGCGCCTGCTCGCCTGCGGTTTCAGGAACCGTCTGATTCTGCACGCAGTCGATGAAGTGCCGCGCACAGCCCGCAAAACCGCGCTGCTCCAGCGTGCTCTGCCAGCCAGGCACCGGACGCTGCACCACGCCTGCGCCGCGCTCTTCGCGCCACTCGCGCATGTCGGTCACGTCAATCAGCGCGCCGTCGGTGACCGCCTGCACCCACTCGCGCTGGCTACCGGCGCGACGGTGCATACTGGTGGTGATGGACAGATCGCCGCGGCGGAAATGGTGTTCGGCGTACCACATCTCGCCCTGCGCGGTGATTTGCAACGCGCCGCTCGTAAGCGTCGCCTCGCCGCCGCCGAGCCACAGCGCGGTATCTACCAGATGCAGATAATCATCCAGCAGCGTGAAGCGCAGGTCATGCGGGCCAACGCTGTCGGCGCGGTGTTTATCCATGCGCAGCGACGCCCCCGCCCCCAGCGCGTTTTTCAGATCGCGATAGAGCGGCGCGAAACGGCGGTTGAAGCCGACCATCAGCGTAAGATGGCGCTGTTTCGCCTGCGTCACCAGACGCTCGGCGTCGGCGAGGTTTTCCGCCAGCGGTTTATCGACGCAGACATGGACGCCCGCGTTCAGCAATTCGCTGACCACCTGGTAATGACTGCTGGTGGCGCTGTGGACAAAAACCGCGTCGCACTGCGCGGCCAGCGCCTGTAGCGAATCGATATACGGCATCCGGTACGCCTCGCAGACCGGCAGCGCTTTCGCGCGCGTCGGGGAGAACGCCCCCACGAGCGTCCAGTCCGTCGCCTGTGACAGCACCGGCAACCAGGCTTTTTGCGCAATACCGCCAAGCCCGACAACCCCAACGCGTAATTTCGCCACGATTATTCTCCCAGGTGACCTAACAGTGATTCGAGGCGCTCGCGCAGTTCCGCCACCTCAAGCTCCAGCGCCTCAACGCGCGCGGTTAAGGCGTCGGTATCAACGCCTGCGGTTTCGTTACTGGCGGCAAGCGTTGTGGTATCCGGCTCGCCGCAAAAAAGATGCATATAGCGGCTTTCACGCTTGCCCAGCTCGCGCGGCAGACGCGTGACAAACGGCCCGTCCTCACGGGTGGCGAGCGTCTCAAGCGCGTTTTCGAGCGTCGCCGTGTCGCTGAACTCATGCATGCGCGCTGCGCGACTGCGCAACTCGCCCGGCGTCTGCGCGCCGCGCAGCAGCAGGGTCGTGACCAGCGCGACTTCGGCAGGCGAGAATTTCAGATCGCCAAATTCAGAATTACAAAAGCGCTGCTCATATTTGGTCACGCGATTGCCGAAACCGCTGACGGTGCGCAGATAATGGCGTTTCACCAGCTGATCCAGCGTCTCCTGCACCTGCGCTTCGCTCAGGTTCATCACCGGCTCGCGGTTGGTTTTCTGATTGCAGGCAGTCACCACGCCGTTGACCGAAAGCGGATATTGCTCAGGCGTGGTGACCTGTTTTTCCAGCATACAGCCGATGACGCGCGCTTCCAGCGCGCTGAACTGATGTTTCATGATTTTCTCCTCAGCGCCCCGGCGTCCATTCGCGCGAGGTGAGCGCGGTCAGCACGTGATCGCGCCAGACGCCGTCTATCAGTAAGTAATCTTTGGCATAGCCTTCTTTTTCAAACCCGAGGCGTGCCAGCAGATCGCCGCTGCGCTGGTTGTGCGGCATATAGTTAGCCATGATGCGGTGCATATGCTGGCTGCGCTGCATGTAGCGAATGGCGCTGGTGAGCGCTTCAAACATCAGCCCCTGCCCCTGCCACTTTTCGCCCAGCGAATAGCCAAGATAACAGGCGTGGAACGAGCCGCGCACCACATTGGAAAAGTTAGCGACGCCGCGGATTTCCGTTTCGTCCGGATCGAGCAGCGCAAAGTAAAAGGCGCTGCCCTGTTTGTGGAGTTCGTTGATCATGCCAAGCCGCGCCTGCCAGCCCGAGGGGTAGCAGTGGCTTTCATCACGGACAGGCTCCCAGGGTTTCAGAAACTGGCGGTTCTCGGCGTAGTAATCCGCCAGCCGCCATGCGTCGCGATCGTGCACCAGGCGCACCACCAGGCGATCGGTTGTTAATCTTACTTTCGGCACGTTACTTCGGTAGCCAAACATCGATACCCTGCTCCTTTCTCGGCATTATTCCTCACTCCAGCCCCGGACAGCGCGCCGTCGCGGGCATTACGTTTTACTATAACCGCGCCGAACAAAACAGTGAAAACAGCAACATGCCATTCTTTGACGCGCCACGCGGCCTGACGATGAATTTCATCAATCAATCATAGCGATCGATAAAAAAATATTGTCGCGCAAAACATCACCACCGCACGCGCCAGGCCGTAAGATAGTGCGATCTCTTCGCTTTTTTTCCCGGGAGGGGAAATGTCCAGCGTGTCGCAGGCAAGGAGCCTGGGTAAATATTTCCTGTTAATTGATAACATGCTCGTGGTTCTGGGCTTTTTCGTGGTCTTTCCGCTTATTTCCATCCGCTTTGTCGACAGCCTCGGCTGGGCCGCGCTTATGGTGGGTATCGCGCTCGGCCTGCGCCAGCTCGTTCAGCAAGGGCTTGGGATTTTCGGCGGTGCCATCGCTGACCGTCTGGGCGCGCGGCCAATGATCGTCACCGGTATGCTGCTGCGCGCGGCAGGCTTTGCGACGATGGCGGTGGCTCACGAACCGTGGGTGCTGTGGCTCTCCTGCGTGCTCTCCGGGCTTGGCGGAACGCTCTTCGACCCGCCGCGCTCGGCGCTGGTGGTGAAGCTGGTGCGTCCTCAGGAGCGCGGCCGCTTTTTCTCCCTGCTGATGATGCAGGACAGCGCCGGTGCCGTGACGGGCGCGCTTATCGGCAGCTGGTTGCTGCAATACGATTTCCGGCTGGTGTGCGGCGTCGGCGCGCTGCTGTTTGTGCTTTGCGCGGGTTTTAACGCCTGGCTGCTGCCGGACTGGAAGCTCTCCACGGTGCGCACGCCGCTGCGCGAAGGCATGGGCCGCGTCCTGCGCGACAGGCGCTTCGTCACCTACGTACTGACGCTGACCGGCTATTACATGCTGGCGGTGCAGGTGATGCTGATGCTGCCGGTGATGGTCAACGATATCGCGGGAGAACCGGCGGCGGTGAAATGGATGTACGCCATTGAAGCCGTGCTATCGCTGACGCTACTCTATCCGCTGGCGCGCTGGAGCGAAAAACGTTTTCGCCTTGAACAGCGCCTGATGGCCGGGCTGCTGGTGATGACGTTCAGCCTGGTGCCGATTGGCCTTGCAAGCAACCTGCAACAACTCTTTACCTTAATTTACCTCTTTTATATCGGCTCGATTATCGCCGAACCGGCGCGTGAAACCCTGAGCGCTTCGCTCGCGGACGCCCGCGCCCGCGGCAGCTATATGGGCTTTAGCCGTCTTGGCCTCGCTTTCGGCGGCGCGCTTGGCTACGCGGGCGGCGGCTGGCTGTTTGACGCAGGCCGCGCGCTTCATACGCCAGAGCTGCCGTGGGCGATGCTGGGTGTGATAGGCGTCGGGACATTCCTGATGCTCTGGTGGCAGTTCAGCCAGAAACGGCTCGCGCCGGGGCTTCTGGAGCAGGAAAGTTAAGACCGGGGAGCGTTTGCTCCCCTGCGTTTTCTCTTCCATACTTAAAAATCAGTCACCTGAGCAGGAGGAGAAACGTGAAGTTATATATTTACGATCACTGTCCGTTCTGTCTGAAAGCGCGCATGATTTTCGGGCTGAAAAACCTTCCGGTGGAGCTTATCGTGATGTCTAACGATGACGAAGCCACGCCCACCCGCATGATTGGCCAGAAGATGGCCCCGATTCTGCAAAAAGACGACAGCCGCTACCTGCCGGAAAGCATGGATATCGTTCACTACGTCGATAATCTCGACGGCAAACCGCTGCTCACCGGCAAGCGCAACCCGGCGATTGAAGAGTGGCTGCGCCGCGTTAACGGCTACGTTAACCGCCTGCTGCTCCCGCGCTTCGCCAAAGCGCCGTTCGATGAGTTCGCCACCCCCGAGGCGCGCCGTTACTTTACCGAGAAAAAAGAGGCGGCGATTGGGTCCTTTGAAGAGCACATGTCTCACTCCGCCGGGCTGATTAAAAACATCAGCGACGACCTGCGTGCGCTTGATAAACACATCGTTCAGCCGAACGCCGTGAACGGCGAGCTTTCTGAAGATGATATTCATCTCTTCCCGCTGCTGCGCAACCTGACGCTGGTTGCGGGCGTCAACTACCCTACCCGCGTCGCCGACTACCGCGACAACATGGCCAAGCAGACGCAAATTAATCTGCTGTCAAAAATGGCTATCTGACGACAGCGCCGGTGGCCTCCACCGGCGTTTTAAGCCGAATCCGCTTTTGCCGCTTCCACTGGCGGGGCATCCTGCTTTGTGTCAGGATCGCCCGACAGCACCAGAACGAGGGAAGCTTATGAAAAAAATGTTAGTCGCCGCAGCGCTTATCGTCAGCGGCTTGCTGGTGGGATGTAACCAGCTCACGCAATACACCGTCACCGAACAGGACATCAATCAGGCGCTGCAAAAGCGTAATAACTACGCCAAAGATATCGGCGTACCCGGTCTTGCCGACGCGCATATTGTCTTAACGAATCTGAACAGCGCCATTGGCCGCGAAGAGCCGAATAAAATTACGCTCAACGGCGATGCGAGCCTCGATATGACGTCGCTGTTCGGCAACCAGAAGGCGCTGGTGAAGCTCAAACTGAAAGCGCTGCCGACGTTCGATAAGGAGAAAGGCGCTATTTATCTGCGCGAAATGGAAGTGGTCGACAGCAGCATCACGCCGGACAAAATGGCGCCGGTGCTGGAAACGTTAATGCCGTATCTGAATAAATCCCTGCGCAGTTACTTTGAACAGCGTCCGGCCTATGTGCTGAGCGAAGACCGTACCAAAGGCGAAGCGCTGGCGAAAAAATTCGCCAAAGGGCTTGAAGTAAAACCAGGCGAAATCGTCATCCCGCTGACCGATTAACGCCACGCCGGGGGCGCAATGCCCCCGTTTTTTCAGGAAAAGGATGCAAAGGAAAACGTTTACGCTTATCCTTAGTGCCCGGCATAAAACCAGCCATTACTGACTGTTTCCTCAAGCCGGAGCCTTCCATGACTGCACAACCCCAGGTTTTAACTATCCGCCGCCCTGACGACTGGCATGTTCATCTGCGTGATGGCGACATGCTGAAAACCGTGGTGCCCTATACCAGCGAAACTTACGGGCGCGCTATCGTCATGCCAAACCTGGCGCCGCCGGTCACGACCGTGGAAGCCGCTATCGCTTACCGCCAGCGCATTCTTGATGCGTTGCCGGAACATCACTCGTTTGAACCGCTGATGACCTGCTATCTCACCGACACGCTGGATGCAGACGAGCTGGAGCGCGGTTTCCAGCAGGGTGTGTTTACCGCTGCCAAACTCTACCCGGCTAACGCCACGACTAACTCCAGCCATGGCGTCACCAGTGTCGATAACATTATGACGGTGCTTGAGCGCATGGAAAAACTCGGCATGCCGCTGCTGGTGCATGGCGAAGTGACGCACAGCGAGGTTGATATTTTCGATCGCGAAGCGCGTTTTATCGAGACGGTGATGGAGCCGCTCAGAAAGCGCCTGCCGGGCCTGAAAGTGGTGTTTGAACACATCACCACCAAAGACGCCGCCGACTACGTGCGCGAAGGGAACTCACTGCTCGGCGCGACCATCACGCCGCAGCACCTGATGTTTAACCGCAACCACATGCTTGCGGGCGGCATTCGCCCGCATCTCTATTGCCTGCCGATCCTCAAGCGTAATGTGCATCAGCAGGCGCTGCGCGAGCTGGTCGCAAGCGGCTGTGAGCGCGTGTTTCTCGGTACCGACTCCGCGCCTCACGCGCGCCATCGCAAAGAGACGAACTGCGGCTGCGCAGGGTGTTTTAACGCCCCTTCCGCGCTCGGCGCATACGCCTCCGTATTTGAAGAGATGAACGCACTGGCGCATTTTGAAGCGTTCGCCTCGCTGAACGGCCCGCGCTTTTACGGCCTGCCGGTGAATGAAGGCACCGTAACGCTGGTGCGCGAGGAGAGCGTTATGCCGGAAACTATCGCTATCGCCGACGACACGCTGGTGCCGTTCCTGGCGGGTGAAGCGGTACGCTGGACCGTAAAACGCTAAGCACGCGCTAAAAAAATCACGGCCCCCTGTTGCATGCCGCCCGGCAAAACTGTATATATATACAGTATGATTAACAGGGGGTTGTTATGCGTATTGAAGTGACTATCGCCAAAACCACGCCGCTGCCGCCGGGTGCTATCGATGCGCTGGCCTGCGAGCTATCCCGCCGTATTGAAAGCCATTTTCCGGAAATGCCGAATCATGTGAGCGTGCGCTATGCCGCCGCTAATCAACTGTCGGTTCTGGGTGGCGCCAAAGAAGATAAAGATCGCATCAGCGAAATTCTCCAGGAAACCTGGGAGAGCGCTGACGACTGGTTTACCACGGATTAACCCTCATTACTGTCTTCTCTATGGTGTCAGTTTTTCCGGGCTTCGCCGCCCGGCTTTTTTATTTGTAGCGCCTTTTTCTGCGATAGTCCGAATTTTTTCTTTTCAGCTGAAATCTCATTGATCCGTCCTCTTAACAAAAATTTGCGAATAATCTGCCGTTTTATTGTTCAGTTAATTCAAGATCTCGAAAAAAATGTGTGTCAGGGTATTTATTTCTGCCCCATTTTCCTTTATTGGTTGATATACTTTATTTGCTTCAGAGATAAGAAAACACGCATTGAACCTCATGAGTCGTTGTCTATAAACACGTATAAAGGGGGTTATGATGGAAAAAAATGAAGTAATACAGACGCATCCCCTTGTTGGATGGGACATCAGCACCGTCGACAGCTATGACGCACTGATGCTGCGGTTGCACTATCAATCCTCTCCGCAGGTGGATCGCGAAGCAACCGAAGTGGGCCAGACATTATGGCTAACGACCGATGTAGCAAGACAATTTATTTCCATCTTAGAAGCCGGCATTGCAAAAATTGAATCCGGTGAGTACCAGGAAAGCGATTATCGCAAGCACTGATACCGTGCTTTTCTTATAACGCAAAGGCATCCTCCGGGGTGCCTTTATTTTTTCGCGCTTGAGAATTGTCCTGCTCTTAATTACTCTGCTAATCAACGGTTTTCACGGAGTAATTTCATGGAATACGATCTGATTATCATCGGTAGCGGATCAACAGGCGCAGCGGCCGGTTATTACGCGACCCGCGCCGGGCTCAACGTATTAATGACAGACAGCGCCCATCCGCCCCATCAGGAAGGCAGCCACCACGGCGACACGCGCCTTATCCGCCACGCCTATGGCGAAGGCGAGCGTTATGTGCCGCTGGTGCTGCGCGCGCAGGCGCTGTGGGATGAGCTCGGCGAGCTTGGCGGCGAGCGTATTTTCGAGCGGACCGGCGTGATCAATCTCGGCCCCACTGATTCCGCATTTCTGGCGAACGTCGCCGGCAGCGCCGCGCGCTGGCAACTGCCGCTGGAGAAACTGACCGGTGAAGAGGTGATGACGCGCTGGCCGGAAATCCGTCTGCCGGAAAACTATCTCGGCCTGTTTGAACCCAACTCCGGCGTGCTGCGCAGCGAAAAAGCTATCGCCACCTATATCCGTCTCGCTGAAGAAGCGGGCTGCGCACAGCTCTTTAACTGCCCGGTGAGCGGTTTTGAGGCCACGGAAGATGGCGTTACCGTCACGACCGCCGATGGCGTCTATCGCGCCCGCAAGGCGCTTATCAGCGCCGGTACGTGGGTATCGCGCCTGGTGCCGGGGCTTCCCGTGACGCCAGTGCGTAAAATCTTCGCCTGGTATCAGGCTGACGGACGCTACAGCGCCAATAACCGCTTTCCGGCCTTTACCGGCGAAATGCCAAACGGCGACCAGTTTTACGGGTTCCCGGCGGAAAATAACGAGCTGAAAATCGGCAAGCATAATGGCGGACAGGTCATTTCGAAGCCGGAAGAACGTGTACCATTTGGTGCGGTGGCGACCGACGGTTCAGAAGCGTTCCCGTTCCTGCGCCATTTCCTGCCGGGCATCGGCGGCTGTCTGTATGGCGCGTCGTGCACCTATGACAACACGCCGGATGAAGATTTTATCATCGACACCCTGCCGGATACCCCAAATGTACTACTGGTCACGGGGTTGAGCGGCCACGGCTTTAAGTTCGCCTCGGTGCTTGGGGAAATCGCCGCGCAGTTCGCAGCCGATAAACCTTATGATTTCGATCTGACGCCGTTTTCGCTCTCACGTTTTGCCACTTCTGCATGAGCAGGCAGCGGGCCGGGACGATTTCCCGGCCTGCGCCCTGACATTTCAATGTCAAAATTATTGATTTCCCGCTGACAAAACCTGATAAACCGCTAAACTATTTTGCTGCTAAACAATCCTGCCGCCTGCGGTGCTTGCTTTATAACCTAACCGGAACCCCTTATTCGCCTGCGCTATAGCGGTTTCAGCAATGAATAAGCGTTTTATAAGGGATATATTTTTACATTCAAATTATTTGAATAATTTGTTTTGTTTTTTTGGTTTGCATTTCATTCCCCCAGACGCCACTGTTTGAGTCATTCTTACTGACGGATGCATAACCATGCAGTGGCGTAACTCACCTACTCGATACGGACATTTCTCGGTACTGCTTCACTGGCTGATGGCGCTGACGGTTTACGGCATGTTTGCGCTCGGGCTGTGGATGGTATCGCTCGGTTATTACGATGTCTGGTATCACCAGGCACCGGAAATTCACAAGAGTATCGGCATCATCCTGTTTATTTTCCTGCTGGTACGCGTGGTCTGGCGCTTTATCTCTCCGCCGCCGCCTCCGCTGGCCAGTTACTCGCGACTCACGCATTACAGCGCTGTTGCAGTGCATGTGATGCTCTACCTGATCCTGTTTACGATCCTCATCAGCGGCTATCTGATTTCCACCGCCGAAGGCAAACCGATTTCCGTCTTCGGGCTGTTTGAAGTCCCTGCCCTGGTGAGCGGCGCAGGCGAGCAGGCCGATCTGGCTGGCGATATTCACCTGTGACTCGCCTGGAGCGTTGTGCTGCTCTCCGTTGCGCATGCCGCCGCCGCGCTGAAACACCATTTTGTCGACAAAGACGTCACCCTGAAGCGGATGCTCGGGAAAGCGTCACATTAACCATGGAGCGAAATATGAAGAAAAGCCTGCTGGGGGTCACTCTGGGTGCCCTGCTGTTTACCACCGGCTCAGCCGTTGCTGCCGACTATAAAATTGATAAAGAAGGCCAGCACGCCTTCGTTAACTTCCGTATCCAGCATCTGGGTTATAGCTGGCTTTACGGTACGTTCCGCGATTTCGACGGTTCGTTCACTTTCGATGAGAAAAACCCGGCGGCGGATAAAGTCAGCGTGACCATTAACACTAACAGCGTCGACACCAATCACGCCGAGCGCGATAAACACCTGCGCAGCGCGGAATTCCTGAACGTGGCGAAATTCCCGAAAGCAACCTTCACCTCCACCAGCGTGAAGAAAGATGGCGATGAGCTGGATATCACCGGCGATCTGACCCTGAACGGCGTGACCAAACCGGTCACTCTTGAAGCCAAACTGCTGGGCCAGGGTAAAGATCCGTGGGGCGGCGAGCGCGCGGGCTTTGAAGCGGAAGGCAAAATCAAACTCAAAGACTTCAACATCACGACCGATCTCGGCCCGGCGTCTCAGGACGTGGATCTGATTATCTCGGTAGAAGGCGTGAAGCAGAAGTAATTCGCTTCTGGCGAAAAAAAACCGGTCAACTGACCGGTTTTTTTATGCCTGCGGGTTATTCCGGGTCCGGAATACCAAGCGTGGTGTTAAGACGCCCGCGGGATTTATTAAAGATTTTATTGCCGTTCTCACGCCCTGCGCGGCGACGGCGCTGCTCCTCTTCCGGCAGCGACATCTCTTCTTTACAGAGCTCGCTACAACAGCCAGAAAACTTCTCGGCACAAGCCGGGCACTGGATGAACAGCAGGTGGCACCCGTCGTTTTTACAGTTGGTGTGGCTGTCGCACAGCGCGCCGCACTGATGGCAGTGCGCGATCACGTCGTCAGAGATACGCTCACCCATACGTTCGTCGAACACAAAGTTTTTACCGACGAAACGTACCGGAAGCCCCTGTTCGCGCGCTTTGCGGGCGTATTCGATGATGCCACCTTCGATATGCCAGACTTTCTGGAAACCGTTATGACGCATGAACGCGCTCGCCTTCTCACAGCGGATGCCGCCGGTGCAGTACATGACAATTTTCTTGTCTTTGTACTCCTGCATCATCTCGACGGCTTTCGGCAGCTGTTCACGGAACGTATCCGCCGGGATCTCCAGCGCATTCTCGAAATGGCCCACTTCATATTCATAGTGGTTACGCATATCGATAAACACGGCGTCCGGATCGTCAAGCATGGCGTTCACTTCCGCCGCCTTGAGATATTCGCCCACGTCGCTCGCGTCAAAGGTCGGATCGTCAATGCCGTCCGCCACGATGCGGTCACGCACTTTCATGCGCAGCACCCAGAAGGATTTCCCGTCGTCATCCAGGGCGATGTTCAGGCGCACGCCATTGAGCGCCGGATGAAAGCCATACAGCGCGGCGCGAAACGCCTCGACGTTGCTTTCAGGAACGCTTATCTGCGCGTTGATGCCTTCATGGGCAAGATAGATACGGCCAAAGACATTCAGCGCGGTGAATGCCTGCCAGAGCGCGTCGCGCGTGGCCTTCGGATCGTCGATGGTGAAATACTTATAGAATGAGATGGTGGTGCGCGGCTCGGTTTCGGCGAGCATGCGCGCCCTCAGTTCCTCATTCGATATGCGGTTGTGTAACACTGGCATGGTGTACGTTCCTGCTATCGGTGGGGGAATAAATAACGGCCGGCATCATATAGCAATTACCGTTAATTTACATCCTTACATTTTACGCTACATTTTCCACACCTTACCTGTGAGTGATCTTCAGTCAGGCATCGCGGCGCGAAAGGCAGAGAATTTTGGTCGTTCGCAAAAAAATGTCACAATACGGGCCGTGAAAGGGCTTCGCCTGCAATTAATGGAATTTTCATGACGCATTTACCGCAATTTTCTCGCGCACTGCTGCACCCCCGTTACTGGCTGACCTGGCTTGGCATTGGCCTGCTGTATCTTGTCGTGCTGCTGCCCTACCCGGTTATCTGGCGGCTCGGCCGCGGGCTGGGACGTATTGCGAAGCGGCTAATGAAGCGCCGCGCGCGCATCGCCCACCGCAACCTTGAGCTCTGCTTTCCTGATATGAGTGACGCCGAGCGCGAGGCGCTGGTGGTGAAGAATTTCGAGTCGGTCGGTATGGGGCTGATGGAAACCGGCATGGCCTGGTTCTGGCCCAACTGGCGCGTCGAGCGCTGGACAGAGGTGTCCGGCGTGGAACCCGTGAAAGCGCTGCTGGCGCAAAAACAGGGCATTTTGCTTATCGGCGTGCATTTTCTGACGCTGGAGCTTGGCGCACGCATCTTCGGGATGCATACGCCGGGCATCGGGGTCTATCGCCCGAACGACAACCCCCTGCTCGACTGGCTGCAAACCTGGGGCCGTCTGCGATCCAATAAAACGATGCTCGACCGTAAGGATCTCAAAGGGATGATCAAGGCGCTGAAAGGCGGCGAGATCATCTGGTATGCGCCGGACCATGACTACGGCCCGCGTAACAGCGTGTTTGTGCCGTTTTTCGCAGTCGATCAGGCCGCCACGACGTCCGGCACCTGGATGCTGGCGAAGATGTCGAAAGCCTGCATTGTGCCGTTCGTGCCGCGCCGTAAAGCGGACGGCAGCGGCTACGAGCTGATTGCGCTGGAGCCGGAGTGCGCACCGCCGCTTGGCAGCGCCGAAGAGACCGCCGCCTGGATGAATAGCATCGTTGAGAAGTGCATTCTGATGGCGCCGGATCAATATATGTGGCTGCATCGCCGCTTTAAAACGCGCCCTGAAGGCGTGCCGTCCCGCTACTAATGCTTTTCGCCCGCCACGCCTTAGGCGCGTGCGGGCCTTGCCCCTTCCAAATTTTTTCCATTCATACTTGCAAACCACAATATTCGACTATTCTTTCCTGAAACAACCATGTCCGTTCAGGGAGAAAGCTATGACTATGTACGCCACGCTTGAAGAAGCCATTGACGCAGCACGCGAAGAGTTCCTCGCCGCGAATCCGGGAGTTGAGGAAGAGGACGCGGTTGTCGAGCTGTTCAATATGCAAAAATATGTGCTGCAGGACGGGGAAATCATGTGGCAGGCAGAATTCTTCGCCGATGAAACCGACGAAGGCGACTGCCTGACCGTGTTAACCGGCGATGCCGCGCAGAGCGTGTTTGACGGCGATTTCGATGAGATTGAGCTGCGCCAGGAGTGGCAGGAAGAAAATACCCTGCATGAATGGGATGAGGGCGAATTTCAGCTGGAGCCGCCGCTGGACACCGAAGAGGGACGCACCGCGGCGGATGAATGGGACACCACCCGCTAAACGTTACTCATACGGGCCGTGATGCATATCAACCGGCAACAGCAGCGTATCGAAGATAAGTGAAAACGGCAGGTCGAGCATCAGGATAAAACGCCACGGCCTGTCCCGCACATCCCACTGCACGCCGGGGTAATACTGGTTGCCATGCCCCTGCCCCGGCACGGCGCGACTGATGATGCTGCCACAACCGCAGAGCATCCAGACGGCAAGCAGAACGGCGATAATTCTCAAAGGCGACCTCGCGTTTTAACGTTATGTATGCAGTATAACAGCCCGTCCCGCGGGCAAAAAAAATGCCGGCCTTAATGGCCGGCATTTTCATTTCACTACGCTTAACGCTTACGGCGTGCTTAATGCCTGCGGGTTAAGCTTCAGTGTCTCGTAATGATTCACCCATGACGAATAGCGCTCCGGGTGCGCCCAGACGCGGTAGTGCATACGCGCCATCGTAACCGGATCGCTCAACAGCACCAGACGGCGGTCGCGGTTCAGTTTCTCCGGCGTATCGTTCAGCGCCTGCTCGACATGACGATCGCGGGCGATTTCCAGCACGTGGCTTGCGCGGTGACGCGCGGTCGCCATGGCGGTTGCCAGCGCGTTAAACGACGGATGGAACACCGCGTGCATAAAGCCATCGTCCAGTGAACGGCTGCGGTTGAGCACCAGATAACGGTCGGTATCCACCAGCACCTGCGGCGGCGAATACTCTTCCGGGATCAGGAACAGTTTCCAGCGTTTGGTGCGCAGGCCGACGGTCGCGCGGCTCGAAATCACCGACACAAACGGCGACAGGATAAGCGAGAACACGATAGGCGCCAGCCAGAACAGGAAGCGCAGATCAAGCCACGCCATGCCGACCGCCCACACCAGCCCCAGCAGCAGCTGAGAACCGTGACGCATGAACGCTTCGCTCCACGGGGTGGAGTCGTCGTCGCGCTGCGGCGAATTCCATACCACTTCCCAGCCAAGGAACGCGCTCACCACAAACACGGTGTGGAACAGCATACGCACCGGCGCCAGCAGTACCGAGAACAGCACTTCCAGCAGCAGAGAGAGCGTCACGCGCAGGAAGCCGCCGTACTCTTTCGGGCCTTTACACCAGATGAGAATGACGCTCAAAAGCTTCGGCAGGAACAGCAGCACCATCGTTGAAGCAAACAGCGCTATCGCGAGCTCAGGACGCCACTGCGGCCACACCGGGAACAGCTGACGCGGCTGGAGGAAGTATTGCGGCTCGGTGAGCGCATGTACCACCTGCAACGCGGTCGAGAGCGCCAGGAACAGGAACCAGAGCGGCGCTGAAAGATAAGACATCACGCCAGTCAGGAACACCGCGCGGTGAACCGGGTGCATCCCTTTAACGAGGAACAGGCGGAAGTTCATCAGGTTGCCGTGACACCAGCGACGGTCACGCTTAAGCTCATCCAGCAGGTTCGGCGGCAGCTCTTCATAAGAGCCCGGCAGATCGTAGGCAATCCACACGCCCCAGCCTGCACGACGCATCAGCGCCGCTTCCACGAAGTCGTGGGAGAGGATAGAGCCTGCGAAAGAGCCCTCGCCCGGGAGCGGTGCCAGCGCACAGTGCTCGATAAACGGCTTCACGCGGATAATGGCGTTATGGCCCCAGTAGTGCGATTCGCCCAGCTGCCAGAAGTGCAGGCCGGCGGTAAAGAGCGGCCCGTAAACGCGTGTCGCGAATTGCTGGCAGCGCGCATAGAGCGTGTCCATTCCGGAGGCTTTCGGCGACGACTGGATGATCCCGGCGTTCGGGTTCGCTTCCATCAGACGCACCAGCCCGGTCAGACAGTCGCCCGTCATCACGGAGTCGGCGTCCAGCACCACCATGTAGCTGT
Source organism: Cronobacter sakazakii (assembly GCF_000982825.1). Classification (NCBI taxonomy): domain Bacteria; kingdom Pseudomonadati; phylum Pseudomonadota; class Gammaproteobacteria; order Enterobacterales; family Enterobacteriaceae; genus Cronobacter; species Cronobacter sakazakii. The sequence goes on from NZ_CP011047.1 coordinate 3,742,580, forward strand.
ACTGGTTGCCCCAGCGGCGGCAGAAATCGTCGATGTTGCCGCTTTTACGCTTCACACGACGGCGACGGCGGCGATAGAAAATCTGCCCTTCGCCCTGCACTTCGGCAATCAGCTCCATCCAGGCTTTCTGCTCGGCAACGCAGATATCCGGATTGTAACTGTCGCTCAGGATATAAACGTCGAAGTGCGCCTGCTGGCCGGTGGCTTTCACCGACTCCCAGGTCGCGCGCAGGCCCGCGAAGACGCGATCCACGTCTTCGTTACAGATAGGCATGATAAGCGCAGTGCGATGCTCAGGGTTTATCGGCTCGTCGCCCACCGTCGAGGCGGAGATGCTGTACTTATCTTTACCGATAAGCAGCTGCAAAAAGCCCATCAGCGCCGTCCAGAATCCGGCGCTCACCCAGCAGAACAGGATAGCGAACAGGATAAGGATGCCGCTTTGCAGCACATACGGCAGCAGTTGCATCAGCGACACCAGCCAGTCCTGGCCCATCATGTCCGCCGGATTGATCAGCGCCCAGCCCTGATACGGCAGAATGGTTTTCATATACCAGGTCGCGACGACGGTCTGTGAGAGCGTCAGCAGCAGCAGAATGTAACGGCGGATGGTGCCGACCGTACGCCATTTCTGCTCCGCGGCGCGCTCTTCTTTCGTCAGCCCCGCCATGTAGCGCGGCAGCACTTCACGACCGCGCAGACGGTCCCAGAAGCGCCCAATCGGGTTGGTGCGCCACGGGTCCGGGAACATGGAGGAACGTGTTGCCTTTGGCATGGCCTGGATCTGGGTGCGGCCTTCATCGTCTTTGATCAGTTGATCGCCCTTGAGCGAGTCTGACCAGCGCTGTTCAAGACGCGTTTTCACCGAGCCCAGCGGGGAATCATCCTCGCGGGCCCAGACGCGTCCTTCAGCGTCCAGCGCCTGATGAAGGGCCTGCATGTCCGATGTCGGCAGCGCCGCTTTCTCAGCGTCAGAAAGCGGCAGCAGGTCGATATACTCAGTAGACTTATTCATTGGCAGGTAGCTGATAGCTCCAGGTTTCACTCAGCGGCTGATCGCCATTGACAAGGGCAGCGCGCATTTCAGTGGTTTTCTTGGCGTCTTTGATTTTCACGCGCAGCATCATACGCCAGCCTTTGGTGACCGGGTTGTAGCGCACGCTGTTTTCTACGATTTCGCCGTTATCGCCAATGCTCGCCTGAGCGGTCACCGGCGTGTTGTCCGGCAGCTTTTGCATTTCAGTGCCGGTGAAATCCACCACAAACGCGATGGTGCCATCCGGCTGACGAATGAGGTTGGACTGTTTCACATCGCCCGTGGAGCGACGCGTCTGCAGCACCCACGCGTTTTCCGGCGCGTGCAGTTTGTCTTCATCGCGGCTAAAGGTGATGGTGTATTTGAAATTCATCTCCTTGCCCGGATCCGGCAGCTGATCCGGCGTCCAGTAAGCGACGATGTTATCGTTGGTTTCGTCGTTGGTTGGAATTTCCACCAGCTCGATTTTGCCTTTCCCCCACTGCCCTTGCGGGGTGACCCACGCGCTCGGACGCAGATCGTAGCGGTCGTCAATATCTTCAAAACGGGAGAACTGACGGCCACGCTGCAACAGGCCAAAGCCCTGCGGGTTTTCAGTGGTAAACGTGCTGACCGCGAGATGTTTCGGGTTATTCAGCGGACGCCAGATCCACTCGCCGTTACCGGCGTGTAGGGAGAGACCGTTGGAGTCATGCAGTTCCGGGCGGTAGTTAGTCGCCGGCGACGGCTGGTTCGGCCCGAAGAGGAACATGCTGGTCAGCGGTGCAACGCCCAGTTTGCCCACTTTATCGCGAAGGTAGACTTTCGACTGTACATCCACAACCGTATCGCGACCGGGGGTTATGATGAAGCGATAGGAACCTGTGGCACGCGGAGAATCCAGCAGCGCGTAAATCGTCAGGCGTTTGTCGGTCGGTTTAGGACGCTCAATCCAGAACTCGCGAAAGCGCGGGAACTCTTCACCGGACGGCAGCGCGGTGTCGATAGCCAGACCGCGCGCGGAAAGCCCGTACACCTGGCCCTGGCCGATGACGCGGAAGTAGCTCGCGCCGAGCATGCTGACGATTTCGTCGTTTTTATCTTTGCTGTTGATCGGGTAGAGCACTTTGAAACCGGCAAAGCCCAGATCTTTAACCGTGTCTTTGTCGTGCTGCACATTACCGAAATTGAAATAATCCGGGCTGTACTTAATTTTGCGAACCGTATTGGCCGTCACCTCGTTAAGGGCAACCGGCGTGTCGAAGTACATACCCTGATGGTAGAATTCAAGCTTGAACGGGGTTTTGATTTTGCTCCAGTAGGCTTTGTCGTGATTGAACTGGATCTGTTGGTAGTCCGCGTATTTCATATCGCGGAAAACGGAGGGCAGGTTGCTTTTCGGCGCTTCATAGCTTTTTCCCGCTAAGGATTTCGCCTGTTTTGCGACGTCGTCGATAGTGAAGGCCCAACCTGAAGTGGTATAAAGTGACAACATCACTGCTGCACCCAGCCAACCCATTTTCATCATCTGTGTTTTATGTTTCATATAACTAAGCACTTCCCCCTTTGTGTGCTTAAATCAATCCGATCCATTTTAATGGAAACTTGCGGTTTCCGACAACACAATCCCCGCTTTGTTCAGCACGTCGGTTCAGCGATTAAGCAAATGAATGCGCGCCATTTTCGCTTTGCGAATTTGTCCTGGAGACTGTGTCGCGGCCTTCCTGTAGGGTGGGGGCCGAATCTAAAACAGAATCAGCCTGAGGGATAAGGCGAATAGTCCGAGATTTTATGGAGTGATATGACGACACCAACACAGAGAGAATTTTTTCTCGATTCCATACGCGCATGGTTGATGCTCCTTGGCATCCCGTTTCATATTTCGCTGATCTATTCCACACATCAGTGGCATGTCAACAGCCTGACGCCGTCTGCGGGTCTGACCGTCTTTAACGACTTCATCCACGCCTTCCGCATGCAGGTCTTCTTTGTTATTTCAGGATATTTTTCCTACATGCTGTTCCTGCGCTACCCGCGAAAACGCTGGTGGAAAGTACGCGTGGAGCGTGTCGGCATTCCGATGCTGACCGCCATTCCCCTACTGACGCTGCCGCAATTTTTGATGCTGCAATATGTCAAAGGCCGCGCCGATAGCTGGCATACGCTTTCCGGTTACGACAAATACAATACGCTGGTGTGGGAACTCACGTCGCATTTATGGTTTTTGTTAGTGCTGGTGGTTTTCACGACGCTCGGTCTGCTGATATTTCAGTGGATAAAAAACGTCCCGGAAGAAAAAAGCGCGGCGCTGGCTGAACGACTGACATTAGGAAAACTCTCAGCGTTGTTTTTACTTTTTGGCGTCGCGTTTGCTGCTTTGCGCCGTTTTATTTTTATCGTCTACGCGCCGATATTAAGCGACGGGCTGTTTAATTTTGTGGTGATGCAGACCCTGTTTTATTCGCCGTTTTTTATTCTCGGCGCGCTGGCGTTTAAACACGCCTCGCTGAAAAACCGTTTTACGACGTTCTCGCCTGGCTGCGCGGTGGGCTCGACCGTGGCCTTTGTCGCCTATCTGCTGAACCAGCGATACGGCAGCGGCGACGCCTGGATGTATGAAACCGACAACGTCATCAGCATGCTGATGGGCCTGTGGATGGTGAATGTGGTGTTTTCGCTCGGCCACCGCCTGCTGAATTTCAAATCAGCGCGGGTCACCTATTTTGTTAACGCTTCGCTGTTTATCTATCTGGTGCACCACCCGCTGACGCTGTTCTTCGGCGCGTATATCACGCCACACATTCACTCGAACGCGCTGGGCTTTATCGCAGGCCTGGTGTTTGTGATTGGCATTGCGGTGGCGCTGTATGAGGCCCATCTGCGCATTCCGCTACTGCGCTTTCTGTTCTCAGGCAAGCCGCAAAATAAAACCCCGTCGCCGGGTACCGCGACGGGGTGATAGTGACACGCGCCCTCGCGGCGCGTGCTTTCAGAGCATCCACTCAACCGGCAGACGATACACAAGGCGCACCAAAAGGCGCTGCCAGAAGCGCGTTTTCGGCTCCTTTTTCCAGACAATCTCCTGACCGTCTTTCTCTTCTATCCAGTTGATGCGCCCCCAGCGGTCGAGACGTAGCGCCCAGGCCGCCTCGCGCCGCGTACGCGTAAAGCGCTTATGAATCGCACCCGCCAGCGTTTCGCTTTCAATCACAAAACCCATTTCGGTATTGAGCATCGCCGAGCGCGGATCGAAATTAAACGAGCCGATAAACACCTGATTTCCATCGACGCTGAAGGTTTTGGCATGCAGGCTGGAGCCGGAATTGCCGGTCAGCCCGCGGTCATGCGGTACACGCCCGGCCTCACGCGTCGGTTTCAGCTCATACAGTTCGACACCGTGACGCAGCAGTTTTTTACGCCAGCGTGCGTACCCCGCGTGAACGACCGCGACATCGTTCGCCGCCAGCGAATTGGTGAGTATGGCGATCCTCACACCTTTACGACGCAGCGCCAGTAGCATCGCCACGCCGCCGCGCGTCGGCACAAAATAGGAGGAGATGATATCGAACTGCGATTTGGGCTCGCCGATGTGCGTCATCATGCGCTGCGGAAGGAGGGTATGTCGGCGCGCTCTCCCCTGCCCTTTGCGCGGATCGTCGCTTAACAGCCGCGTTTTGGCCCACACCAGCGGGAGTGTGCGGGTTTCGATATAGCTCGCAAAACGCGTACTCTCCAGACGCTCAAGGTAGCGCTGCGCCACCGGATCGTCCTTCCAGTGCGGCGGCAACTGCACGCGGGCGTCTATATCTTCGGCCTCGACATCCAGCACGTTATCGAGCGTGGAGACTGACCGACTGCGCCAGTAGCGTTCGAAATCCTGCGTGACTTCCTCCACCACCGGGCCAATCGCCAGGACATCGAGATCGGAAAACAGCGGCTGTTCGCCCGCGCCGAAATAGGCATCGCCGACGTTGCGCCCGCCAATGATCGTCACTTCGCCATCCACCGTGAAGCTTTTGTTATGCATCCGGCGGTTGAGCCTGGCGAAATCGGTGAGATAGCCGAGCGCGCGTAGCGTTCGAAAAGAGAAAGGGTTGAAAAGACGGATTTCAATATTCGGATGGGCATTCAGCAGCCGCAGCGTGCTGTCCATGCCTACCGTATTGTTATCATCCAGCAGAATACGCACCCGCACGCCGCGTCGCGCCGCCGCCAGCAGTGCGCCAAACAGCAACCGCCCGGACATATCGTCTTCCCAGATATAGTACTGGACGTCGATAGTCTGCTCCGCCATCTCCGCCAGCAGGTAGCGGGCAGCGAAGGCGTCGAGGCTGTCATCAAGCGGATGTAAACCACTGTGGTTGGGGTGCTGCGCCGTCGTCGGCGCAATAGCGCGTCCGAGCCGGGTGTTATGCGCCCGGCTGTTCGTCGTATTGTCCCAGTAACCGCTGGTAAAGCAGGAAGTTTTCTTCGTCATAGCAGACAAAGTATACCTGCTTCGGTTGAGGGTGCCTGGTGAGATAGTCTGAAACGGTCTCAAAGGCGATTTGCGCCGCTGCCGCTTTCGGGTAACCGTAGATGCCGGTGCTGATCGCCGGGAACGCCACACTGTTGTAACCATTGGCGGCGACAAGCTGAAGGCTGTTGCGATAGGCATCCGCCAGCAGTTGCGGTTCGTTATCCTGCCCCCCGCGCCAGACCGGGCCCACCGTATGTACGACGGCTTTCGCGGCGAGATCGCCCGCTTCGGTTATCACCGCGTGGCCTGGCTGACATTCGCCCTGCTGCTGGCGCACCTGTCTGCAGGCGGCGAGCAGCGTCGGTCCGGCGGCACGATGAATTGCGCCATCCACCCCGCCGCCGCCCATCAATGAGGGATTGGCGGCGTTGACAATAACATCGACATTAATGCGGGTGATATCGCCCTGCACCACGTTAATACGTCCGGACATACTCCTCTCCTGACTTTCTACTGTTCCTTAAAGTGTAGAACAGCACGCCATGAGACTGCCGCCAAAACCTGCTCAGCGGTAGGTCAGTGTCAGGATACCCAGCGTATGCGAGGGATTGAGGTAATCGAGGCGGCTATGCACCCACTCAGAATGGCGTTCGCGTACACCCGAGCCGCGCAGAGAGAGCGTCTGTCGGTACATCTTAGTGCCATGCGAGCACGATACTTCAATGTGCGTCGCCTGGTGCGCGACCGCACAGCCTTCTTCGACAATCGCGCCATGAAAGGTAATCGTTCCACCCGACTGCGCCAGGGTTGCGCCAGAGAAACCTGCAACTGCAACACTCATCACAGCAACACGAAACCAATTAACCATGATAATAGTTCCCCAGAGGTATTTTAACTTGTAATTAACATATAAGTTACAATTACGCTTCAGGAAAGTATTCAACGCAAAAATTGTGACTGGCAGGTAAAAGCATCGCGCCCATAAAGGTGAGTAAAGGCTGCGAGGAGAAAATTCATAAACAGAAGCGGGATAAGAAAAAATCCGCATAAGCGGGTTTTATTTCACTCAGCAACCGTGGTGCTTTTTGGCGCTGCGCGTCCGGCAAGCCATTGCCCACTCGCTTTCATCGCCACACCAAAGAGCAGGCCCAGCAGCAGCGCGGGCAGCACGCTTGTCCAGTCGCCCTGTGCGGCAAACGTGGCGCAGGCACCGATAAACGTCCCCGGTACGAAACTGAGTAGCGTCTGGCGCGACTGAATACACATCAGAAACGCCACTACACCGGTCATGGCGTAGCTTAACCACGCGATTCCAGGCGCTACAGCGCTACCGGCGATAATTACCTGCGCCCACAGCACACCGCTGCCAAGCGTAAAGAGAATAGTCAGAAAGCCAGTAACGCCACCTTTGGGGCTGGCGAACCAGGCCGTACAGCCGAGAAAGCCTGCCCAGGAAGGCAGGCCGAGTGCGACGGCGGCCCACGCCCAGAGGGCGGAAAGCAGGCCTGTCGTTAATGCTAGAGAAAAGTGTCTGTTCATGGCGGCGTATCTTAACAAAACGCCGCCAGAGAAATGCGATCTGCCGCACGTCACATGAAATAACGCACAGTGAGTTACATTTTAAATGTGATATTAATTACATTTAAAAGTTACTCCGCATCCCCCTCTTCTTCCTCTTCCTGCAGTTCTTCCCACATCGCCTGGATGGCTTCACGCGTGATCTGCGCCAGCGTGCGCCAGAATGACGTGGCGGCGTGCGCTTCCACTTTGCCAAGGAACGTTTCATACCACGGGATCAGGAACTCGCCGAATAAGGTTTCCTGCGCTTCAATTTCATCTTCTGCAGACTGATCTTCAAGCCATGAGGCCGCCAGCAGCAGCAGACCAAAATGATCCGCCGCCGCCTCGCCGAGCGGCATGCCGCGCGCGGTTAAAAAGGCGCGAATCTCCTGCTCGCTACTTTCTGCCACCCAGGCCGAACGCAGCGGCGACACGCGGGCGTCATCCTGACCAAACAGCGCCTGATAATCTGCCTCGACGGCGTCCGGCTGGGCATTTTTTTGCAGCCGCGCCAGTAGCTCATCCTGCTCAAGCGGCCAGTTCTGCGCGAGCTTGCCTTCGCGGATAAGACCGTAAATCGGTGCCACAATCGGATCCTGCGGCGCACGGTACCAGAGCGAGCCGAGCAGGCGGCAAATTATTGAAAACTCATTCATTAACAGATTCCATTTCAGACAAAATTAAAGGGCGGCAAATTCAGCAATCGGCGTCATTCCGCGGGTTTCAAGAAAATCGAGCAGACGGCGCGGCGACACGTTAAGGATGCGATCCTCCGGGAAATCGACCTCATCCAGCACCTTGCGGCATTCATGGAAATCGCCGAGCGTAAACGCAGTATGGGAGTCCGAACCCAGCGCCACCCAGCCGCCCGCATCGCGTACCGCGGCAGCGATCGCTTTGCAGTTTGGTCCGCTGCCTTTACGGGAGTGGGTAAACGATGAGTTATTAATTTCAAGCGCGACCTGGTATTTCGCGGCGGCAGCGGCGACAGCCGGAATATCGACGGGATATTTTGGGTTTCCGGGGTGGCTGATGATATGCACCGTGCCGCTTGCCATCGTCGCGATCATCGCTTCGGTATTGGCGTCTTTATCCTGCGGCGCAAATACCGGCTCGTGGAAGCCCGCAACAATCAGATCGAGTGAATCGAGCATCGGGCCGGTGCAGTCAATCTCGCCTTCGCGGTTTTTAATATTCGCTTCGATACCGCGCAGAATGCCGACGCCATCCACGACGCGCGGCCAGATACGCATATTAATAAAGTGCCAGTGATGCGGCGCATCCGCCATGTCCGGGCCGTGATCGGTGATAGCCAGAAGCCGGACACCTTTCTGCTTCGCCGCGGCGATGTAATCATGCAGGTTGCTGTAGGCATGGGTGCTGGCGACGGTGTGCATATGCAGGTCAACGGGATACATGGCGCTCTCCTCTGTGATTTTGTGCAAGGATAACAGGTATCCCCGGCGATTTTTAGCCGAATCGCCGGGGTGCTAGTAGCCGCGCGCCACATCGACCTGGCCTTGCGGCATGTCGCCGCGCTCAATGCGCGCGATACTCTGTGCGATAAAGGCCACCGCTTCTTCAGGCCGGGTAACGGCTGCGACGTGTGGCGTAATGCGCACGCGCGGGTGGTGCCAGAGCGGGCTCTCATGCGGCAACGGCTCCTGCTGAAAAACATCCAGCATCGCGCCCTTCACTTTCCCGCGATCCAGCGCGGCCAGTAGATCCTCTTCCACCAGATGAACGCCGCGCGCCAGGTTCAGGACATACGCGTTGTCGTTAAGCGCCGCCAGCAAGTGCGCGTTAATAATGCCCACCGTTTCCGGCGTGTTAGGCAGAAGATTAATCAGCACCCGTGTGCCGCGCAGAAAAGCTGGTAGTTCATCGGGCCCCGCAAAGCTTTCAACGCCAGGCAGCGCTTTGCGGCTGCGGCTCCAGCAGCGCACAGGAAACCCCATGCGGCTCAGACTCTGCGCCACCTGGCCGCCGAGCACGCCCGCGCCGAGGACGCCTACCTGGAAGTCCGCATGGCGATACTCCTCAAGCGGCTCCCAGCGCGCCTCGCGCTGTAGCGCGGCGTAATCGTCGAAGCGGCGGAACCAGTGCAGCACCTGGCTTATGGCGTACTCCTGCATTTGGCCGGCCATACCGGCATCCTCCATCCGATACAGCGGCACGCCGGACGGCAGCAGATCCGGGTATTCATTCAAACGACTTAACAGCGAATCGACGCCCGCGCCGAGGGCGAAAATCGCCTTCAGATCCACGCGCCCGCGCAGCATGTCATACGGGGGATGCCAGACCAGCGCGTAATCTGCGGCGGCGTTATCGCCGGGCTGCCAGGCGCGAAGACGCGCGTGCGGCAGATGGCGTTGCAGTAAAGCCGCCCACTCGCTGATATCAAAAGTGGGATGGTAAAAGAGGATGTCCACGGCGCTTCTCCTGACAGGTCAATGGGATTAACCATAACAAAATCAGCCGCCTTTGGGGCGGCTGTCAGAGGAAAAGCGAAAAGGATTAGCGAATATCGATGGTGATTGATGCTGAGCCGGAAAATTCACCCATTTGCGGCGTATTACCGCTAAGGTTCACCGGTGCCGTAAGGATATCGACATTGCCAGTGCGGTTTGTCATATCGGTTGACGGATCCAGCGGCATTGGCACTTCTCCTGTGTTGACCGGGATGACCTGCTCGCTGTCATCTTTAATCAATACTCCGACATCCGGGTTTGTAGTGGCGAGCGCCTCCGGGATGCCGTTCGCTGGCGCGCCGGAAAACGTCATGGTTAACGTCACGCCATCGCTGATATTTTTACAGATATAGGCAATGGTTGTTTTTTTATCCACGAATCCTTCCGGTTTATGGCCGCGTGTCGCGAAATTTTTGGCAAAAATCGTGCCGAAATCTACGGAGATCACCTCGCCTGCATTGATTTCACAGCTTTGCGGCACGGTGATAGAACCCTGCACGAAAACCTTAGCTAATGGTTCTGTCGAATATTGGCCCGGACGTACTGTGCCATAAAGCGCAACTATTGGAGTCTGAGGTATGATGACCTGCCCCATAAAAGGTTTATTAATACGAAACGTCAATGAGCCTTGTCGACCCGTAGAAAATTCAGTTAATTCACATCCAGTATTTTTTGTATTCCAGATATCAATAAATGGAACCCCAGGATCGCCAACGTTTGCAATATGAATAAATGCGGCAACATCAAGATAATCGTTGAGATGTACATATGTGCCCTCACTATCCTTGATAGCGGGCATAAGATAATTAGCTTTGTAATAGATACCAGGTGATTCACTGGCATCATTTTTTGAACAATTACAATGCGCATTATAGGTTTCATTAGAACCGAAAGGGATGGTAAACGTCTTTCCTGAATAATTATTATCAGGATTTGCCACAGTTGTAGTCACATCAATGCTAAATATTTTTGGACCTGCGTCAGCGATACAATATCCATCTGCAACATCTGGATAATTCATTCCCTTTGCTGCTATGCTATTGAAAATGCAGCATATCAATATCCCGCCTATTATCATTCTAAACATAATTATATTCTCTTGTTTATCGGCACACGGCCATGAGAGGAAGCAATTCGCCCTCGTCTGCCGTCCTCTCAGGTAACACGACAGATGCCTGACAATGTTGCCCGGAATGGTTGCCCCATTTCACTTGCGCCATACCGTTCTCTTTAACGCCGGACAGATACACTACGCCGCCCTCATCCACCATACTTTCATAGTTTTCAATACCCTCAAGCGTGACCAGTGCGCCAAACGGCACAGGCTGACCGTTCGCCTGTCGCAGGGTCAGCAACACCCGAGATCCTTTACGCGCGTCAAAACGGGCATAAACCAGTGCGCCTTTGTTCGGGATAAGCGTCATGTGAGTGTTGTCGGCATCGACACCCGCGGGCAGTGTGGTGGTATCAAGCGACAGTTCATTTCTCTCATAGGGTGTGAGCCAGGGAATGACGGCATAGCCCAGCCAGTCGGTTGCCACCCCGGCCTGATTTTTAAAGCGGATATCGCCTGCGCCATTGGTATCCACCAGCGCGAAAGCGTCGCCGAGCGGCTGAGAAAAGGTGATGCCATGAGGGTGGACCACCAGCGCGCCAGAGACACCGTAATTCCACTGCTGCGAATCATCGGCGTGGTAATACCCCAGGCTCATATTGGCGAAACGTGATTTGTAATTCACATCGGCGCTGCTGTCGGCGGTGTTATCGCCTTCTTGTCCCGCCTGGTTATAGCTCTGCTGAAGCGAATAGCTAAGCCTGCCGTCATCCATCAGCGTGCCACTGAGGCCGCTCTGGTAACGCGTGTCGCCATCCTGATTCTGGCTCACGTTAAACGTCGCCCAGCTGTTAGAGAGCCAACGGCTCAACGGCACGCTAACGCTGAGTGCAATTTGCCGGTCAGTCTGCTCTTGCGTTTTATTCCACGTGGCGGAGAGCGACCAGGTCGCACCTGCTGCTGAGAAGGCGAAACCGGTAGAAAGGTTCTGTTCCTTATCCGTGCGATTCCAGAAATCACGCTGATAGCCGTTCAGGTAAAATGAACCCATGCTGTCGAGCGTCTGACTAATGCTGATTTGTAGCTGGCTACGCTGCTGATAGTACCCGCCGTAGCGATCGTCGAACCAGGATGCGTCATGGTTTGCTTCGTCAAAGCCGAAGTAACCACTGGTGGAATACCGGTATCCGGCAAGTGTGATGGAGGTGTCCGTCAGCGCAATGTTTTAGGAGTACTGAAAACGATAAGACTCGCCTGACGATGTGGTGTCATTCTGTAACTGGCTGCGCGCATGCGTGATATCAAGTGAGACCGAACCCCATTCATCCAGCCCAACGCCTACCCCTAACGCGGCGGCCTGCCAGGTATCAGCGCCCATTGCACCGCCGTAAAGCGTCAGCTGATTATTGACGCCATAAATCATCGTCCCCTGCGTAAACGTCGGTGTAGCATCTTCAGCACTGTTTGGATCGTACTCACCCGCCGTCAGGCTGTATTTCACCTGACCAGGCCGCTGCATGATCGGTACGGCGGAAAAGGGCTGAATGAAACGTCGCTCTTTGCCATCAGCCTCTTTAATGGTGACCTCCAGATCGCCGCTATGCGAGGTGGGATAGAGATCGCTGATTTCAAACGCCCCCGGCGCCACGGTATCGCGAAAAATGATGTAGCCATTCTGGCGTACCGTCACTTCGGCACTGGAATTTGCGATGCCCCGGATAACCGGCGCAAACCCGCGCAGACTGTCAGGCAGCATATTATCGTCGGATGCGAGCTGCGCGCCTTTGAATTTCACGCTGTCAAAGATGGCTGACGGGGAATAACTTTCTCCAAGCGTTAACTGTGAACGCCAGGGTTTAATATCCCGCTGCACGTAGGTGTAGATCGAGTCCCAGTGCGCCTCGTCGTCGCTTTTGTTCCAGGTGGAATAGTTACGAACGCGCCACGGGCCAATATTCAGTCCGTTCTGCAGGTTGAGATACCGTGAAGAATCGCTCTCGCCCACGTCGCTATGCGTATCCGTACCGTTAAACGTGTAGTTGCTAAATAACGCCGGGACGCCGTCATCCCAGTACTGTGGATCGACATAGCCCCGGGCAGTGTGGCGCAACGCCGCCTGAGGAATACTGACTTCCAGCGCCATCCGATGCGTATTAAGCCGCACCGATGCCGCCGGGATCAGCGCGCCAATATCCTCAATCGGTGCCAGCGGTGCCAGGGCCGCCAGCGCCGGATAGGCGTCGGTTTTGACGTTGAGTTCCTGTAGCAGCGCAGGCGTAATAACCGGATGGGTCTCTCCGCTCGCATCCACCGTCAGAGGAATCGTTCGGATAAACATTTCGCTGTCGTTAAGCCGAATGCGCAGCGGGTAGTTGCCCGCGGGGAGCTGGTCTTTCACGCTAAAAATGGAGAGATCGACGCCCCGCTGGCCCGGATCACCCTGCTCCATAAGCGTCGGATCAAACCAGACTCTCTCTTGCGCACGGGCGTGATAAAAGCCACCCGCGGCGAACGTCAGCGTGGCGGCAAGCAACGAAGCGAGAGCACGCACACGCCCGGGCAACCCTTGGTTTAAGGTATTCTTTTTTACTTTCACTGGCGCATTCCTTGCTGTCAGGCTCACAGATGGCGAGTCTCGGGTTTTGTCACGCCGCCATAATCATTGATGACGCGCCAGCTCACTTCTCGCCCGGTTTCCGTTGCAGGCAGCGTAAAGTGCTGGTTTGCGAAAGGCGCGAGCATATCAGCGCTCTGAATGCGTGTTGTTCCCACCTTCAGGCTGTCAAATACCATGTAAAAGGGCGTCGGGTTTTCGGCCACCAGTTGACCACCGGCGAGATGAAATGTGAGCTGTTTATAAGCCGTCCGCGCGTCGGCAACCAGCGCCTGCGGGCGGTAAAACAGCTTGAGGCGGGTTTTCACCACGAGCTTGAGAGTATTGACCGCATCCTGAGATGAGGGTGGGATGGCCCGGATATTCAGATAAAATAACGATTCGCGATCCTCCGGCAGGCTACCCGTTTTCGCAATACGCAATTCATGATCTTCTAAAGGCTCGATACGAAATAGCGGCGGTGTGACCATAAAAGGGCCGCGCGTTTTCCCGTCTCCGTTATCCACCCACGTTTGCAATAAAAAGGGGCTCTCAGTGCTGTTATTTTTAACGCCCAGTGCCGCCTCTTTTTTATTTCCCTCATAAATGATACGAGTACCGCCAACGACAATACCACCGGCGGTGACGTTATTTACCATGAAGAGCAGAAAGATAAAAAGATTCACCCTGAGAATAAATTTTCTCATCGCACGCATAGTCAACTCAGTTTGAAAGAAGAATAACAAGCCGCTAACCCGTGTTAACGGCTTGATGATACGTTAAATAATTGCTTAATTAGCGATAATCAAAAGTAATATCGGTTGTCCCGTTAGCTACCCCTGCGCCAACCGTGGTGCTTGTTGACTCATAATAGGCAATGAGATTGAGATCCATAGTTGTACTGGTTAACTCATATTTACGCTGAGTAAACTGATTCATCGGAATTGTTTCTCCTTTATCATCAGTAATAACTATAGCGACCCCTGTAGCTCCACCGTCAGCCACTTTTAAATAATCTTTATTTATAGGATCAGAATCACCTGTAAGATAAACAGTGAAGTGTGGGTTCTCCCCCTCCTCCACTATAGGACAATTTTTAAGCTTAATATTAATCGGTGTTGGAGGACTCTTAACACCAACGGTCGCGTTAAACTGATTAACGGAATAGACACCCAGATCCACATCCAGCACTTTATCGTCATCATCAATTTCACATGCCTGATCGGTAATTGTGCCTGTGAAATTAATTGTGCCATCCGCGGCTAAAACTGAAGCGGCATGAAATGATAGCGCGCCTGCAAGCGCCATCCAACAGAGCTTTTTTTTCATATCTTCTCCTTGATTGTTTATCCAAAATCATATGTTTTACAGATAAATATCCGCTGTAACCAAATGCTCGCGCATATTATCCGCAGATAAATAAATTGACAATTCCCTGCCTCATTTTTCGTTAAAGTTTCCAGATAAATAGCAAACTTTGTTTTGTATTAGTTACATTGTTTCATTCAATTAAAATATATATTGATTGAATATTATTTTGCTCTCGGATTATTTCAGCACGCCTGTTTCATTAGTCTATAGATGATAGTTTCTTCGGCTTGTATTCATGCGATTTAGTCATTATTTTTTGTATTATTTGCCATGAAAATTATTTATCGCTTTTGATTACGTCGCACAGATTAAAGAAATCTGTCAATGTAAGCGATTAAAAAAAACGCATATATTCATTCCTGTAACGGACAACGGGACTGGAGAAAGAGTGGTTGTTTTAAGCGCATTTTGTATGAAGTTTGTTTAAACGCGCCGAAAAGCGCTAAATTTACGTTGACGCCTATGGGCCTTTCCCCTACATTAGCGCCCGTCCCGACAGCATCGGGATGACAATATGGTGAGGTGTCCGAGTGGCTGAAGGAGCACGCCTGGAAAGTGTGTATACGGCAACGTATCGAGGGTTCGAATCCCTCCCTCACCGCCATATTCAAAGAAAGAGCCTGTACGCAAGTACGGGCTTTTTTGTTTTTATATCGCGCCGACCCGGGAGGGATGAGAAACCTCGACCAGGGTTCGACCACTGGCGCAGCCAGGGGGACAGTCTGCGAGCCACGCGAGCTGACTGCCCGCAGGGTGAGGCCCAACGGGCCGAATCAATCCCTCCCTCACCGCCATATTCAAAGAAAAAGCCTGAGCTAACCCTCAGGCTTTTTTGTTTTTTTATCGCGCCAGGAAAACGGCAGGTGCGCTCCGCTTACCTGCCCTACAAAACCTGCCGTAGGGTGGGTAAGCGTCAGCGCACCCACCAGCTGCCTGTCAGAGACATTTTCGTAAGGTGGGTAAGCGCCAGCGCACCCACCACGCCCGCGAGAAGGCAGGTGCCCACCGGTTAGCGCCGCGCCCCCGACGTCGTCACCGGCTCGGCGACGCGCTCCATCGCGATTGGGATACTTTTGTAAGCCGGGATCCCGCTTTGCGTGTCGTGACTGTCCAGCGGCACCAGCACGTTGGCTTCGGGGTAATAAGCCCCTACCGAGCCAGGAGCCATATCGATAACCACCACGGTCAGGTTATTGAGCCGCCGCGAGGTCGGATTGCCGTCCGGATCAAGCGCGGTCACGTTTACCTGATCGCCCACGCGCAGCTCGCGTTTTTCTGCCTCATCCGGGTTGATAAACAACACGTCACGCCGCCCGGTCACGCCGCGGTAGCGGTCATTCAGGCCATACAGCGTCGTATTGTACTGGTCATGGCTACGCAGCGTGGTCAGCACCAGATCGTGGCACTTAAGCGATCGCGGATCCTCATTAATCCCCTGCATCACCTTAAACTCCGCCTTGCCGGATGGCGTATTCCAGACGCGCTCCGAGGCCGCGTTACGCAGACGAAAACCGCCCGGCTGCTTAACACGCTCATTAAAGTTCGCGAACGCCGGGAACACCGCCTCGATGGCGTCACGGATAAAACTGTAATCACCGATCATTTTGTCCCAGTTGACGACCGTCTCCGGCAGCGTCGCTTTGGCAAGCCCCGCAACAATAGCGGGCTCTGAGCGCAGGTACGGCGACGCAGGTTGCAGCATGCCACGCGAGGCATGCACCATCGACATCGAATCCTCAACGGTAATGCTCTGTTCGCCCGACGCCTGCACGTCCGTTTCCGTGCGGCCCAGCACCGGCAGAATATAGTTGTGCTTGCCGAGCAGCAGATGCGAACGATTAAGCTTGGTCGCCATATGTACGACTAAATCGAGATTGCGCATGGCCGGAAACGTAACCTGCGGATCGGAAATCGCCTCGGCCAGGTTACCGCCCAGGCACAGCAACGCTTTTGCTTTACCGTCGCGCATCGCCTGAATCGCAGCGACAGCGCCATGGCCGTGTTTCTGCGGCGGTTTAAAACCAAACACGCGCTCGATACTGTCAAGCAGCGACTGCGGCGGGATCTCCGTGATGCCCACCGTGCGGTCGCCCTGCACGTTAGAATGCCCACGCAGCGGGCAGATGCCTGCGCCTTTTTTGCCGATATTGCCGCGCAGCAGCAGGAGGTTGGCGATCTGCTGCACGTTCTGGGTCCCGTACTGATGCTGGGTTATCCCCATGCCGTAACAGATAATGGTCCGCTCCGCTTTTGCATACAGACGCGCGACATTCTGGATTTCTTTGCGCTCCATACCGGAGACTTTCAGGATGTGATCCCACTCGGTCGCGTCGAGATCCGCCTTCAGCGCCTCAAACCCTTCGGTATGCTCACGGATAAACGCCTCATCAATGATGCCCGGCTCACCGTTCGCCAGCGCCTCTTCATGCATGGAGAGCAAAATTTTCATTACGCCTTTGAGCATGGCCGCGTCTCCGCCGACACGCACTTTATAGTAGGTCGAGGCGAGCGCAGTGGAACTCAACGACAGCATCTCAATAGGGCTTTGCGGCGAGGTAAAGCGTTCCAGACCGCGCTCGCGAAGCGGGTTAATAGCGACAATAGTCGCGCCGCGCTTCGAGACTTCGCGCAGCGTGCCGAGCATACGCGGATGATTAGTGCCTGGATTATGACCGATGCACAGCACCAGGTCGCAGTGGTCGAAATCGTCAAGCTCTACCGTGCCTTTGCCGACGCCGATAGATTCTGGCAAGCCGACGCTGGTCGGTTCGTGGCACATATTCGAGCAATCCGGGAAGTTGTTGGTGCCATATTCGCGGGCGAACAGCTGCCACAGAAACGCCGCTTCGTTGGAGGCGCGCCCCGAGGTGTAAAACTCCACGCTGTCGGGGTCGTCATAGCTGCGCAGGCGCTCGCCAATCTCCTGAAACGCCGTTTCCCATTCAATGGGTTGATAGGTATCGCTAGCCACGTCGTATTTCATCGGGTGCGTCAGCCGCCCCTCGCCTTCCAGCTCAAACGCATTGCGCTCCCACAGTTCGCTGACGGTATGCGCCGCGAAAAATTCCGGCGTGGTGCGTTTGCTGGTGGCCTCCCAGGAGACCGCTTTCGCGCCGTTTTCGCAAAACTCAAACGACGAGGCGTGCTGCGGATCGGGCCAGGCACAGCCAGGGCAGTCAAACCCCTGCGGCTGATTGACTTTGAACAGGGCAATCACGTCCTGCTTCATCGACATCTGGCCGCGGATAGCGTCAGCAACGGCCTTCAGTGCGCCCCAGCCGCCCGCCGATCCGCCATAAGGCGCGATGCCGATAGTACGATTTCGCTCTTTCATAGTGCTCCACATTCTCTGTCTCATAGTTGTGGTTTAAGCCTGGTACAGAAAATGCGATAAGCGAAGCGAATGAAGGGATATCAGGCGGTATTGAGGGCTGTAATGGCGGGTTTTGCAGGAGAAAACGCCATTTCGTTTAACCCTTAACCGAACGATAAAGAAAGAAAAAAATCTGCTTGACCGTTTTCATGCAGATCCCTATAGTAGCGCCCCGTTGCCCCGCTACGCGAGGCAGCAAGACAATATGGTGAGGTGTCCGAGTGGCTGAAGGAGCACGCCTGGAAAGTGTGTATACGGCAACGTATCGAGGGTTCGAATCCCTCCCTCACCGCCATATTCAAAGAAAGAGCCTGTACGCAAGTACGGGCTTTTTTGCTTTTATATCGCGCCGACCCGGGAGGGATGAGAAGCCTCGACCAGGGTTCGACCACTGGCGCAGCCAGGGGGACAGTCTGCGAGCCACGCGAGCTGACTGCCCGCAGGGTGAGGCCCAACGGGCCGAATCAATCCCTCCCTCACCGCCATATTCAAAGAAAGAGCCTGTACGCAAGTACGGGCTTTTTTGCTTTTATATCGCGCCGACCCGGGAGGGATGAGAAGCCTCGACCAGGGTTCGACCACTGGCGCAGCCAGGGGGACAGTCTGCGAGCCACGCGAGCTGACTGCCCGCAGGGTGAGGCCCAACGGGCCGAATCAATCCCTCCCTCACCGCCATATTCAAAGAAAGAGCCTGTACGCAAGTACGGGCTTTTTTGCTTTTATATCGCGCCGACCCGGGAGGGATGAGAAGCCTCGACCAGGGTTCGACCACTGGCGCAGCCAGGGGGACAGTCTGCGAGCCACGCGAGCTGACTGCCCGCAGGGTGAGGCCCAACGGGCCGAATCAATCCCTCCCTCACCGCCATATTCAAAGAAAGAGCCTGTACGCAAGTACGGGCTTTTTTGCTTTTATATCGCGCCGACCCGGGAGGGATGAGAAGCCTCGACCAGGGTTCGACCACTGGCGCAGCCAGGGGGACAGTCTGCGAGCCACGCGAGCTGACTGCCCGCAGGGTGAGGCCCAACGGGCCGAATCAATCCCTCCCTCACCGCCATATTCAAAGAAAGAGCCTGTACGCAAGTACGGGCTTTTTTGCTTTTATATCGCGCCGACCCGGGAGGGATGAGAAGCCTCGACCAGGGTTCGACCACTGGCGCAGCCAGGGGGACAGTCTGCGAGCCACGCGAGCTGACTGCCCGCAGGGTGAGGCCTAACGGGCCGAATCAATCCCTCCCTCACCGCCATATTTAAAGAAAGAGCCTGTACGCAAGTACGGGATTTTTTGCTTTTATATCGCGCCAGGAAAACGGCAGGTGCGCTTCGCTTACCTGCCCTACAAATCTTCCGTAGGGTGGGTAAGCACAGGCGCACCCACCGACCGCCTGCATTGGCAGGTGCGCTCCGCTTACCTGCCCTACAAAACCTTCCGTAGAGTGGGGAAGCGCAAGCGCACCCACCATTCGCCTGCATTGGCAGGTGCGCTCCGCTTACCTGCCCTACAAAACCTGCCGTAGGGTGGGTAAGCGCAAGCGCACCCACCTTCCAGCCACAGAGAAAACGCAAAAGATAAAAACAAAAAAAGCCCAACACACGTTGGGCTTTTACGTGGTGATATCAGGCGAGCTTAATCGTAGGCGTTAAGCGTTCGCTGGCAGAGCGCGGAGCGCACGCAATCGGCTTTACCGAACCGCACGATGCCAATCATTTCATCTTCCTCAAAACGCGCCAGCGCGTCGCTCAGGCCGGACTGCACGCCCGCCGGCAAATCGCACTGCGTGATGTCGCCATTGACTATCACGGTCACGTTCTCCCCGAGGCGGGTTAAAAACATCTTCATCTGCGCGGCTGTCACGTTCTGGGCCTCGTCCAGAATCACGACGGCGTTCTCAAAGGTACGTCCGCGCATATAGGCGAACGGCGCAATCTCAACTTTCCCGATTTCCGGGCGCAGGCAATATTGCATGAAGGAAGCACCAAGACGGCGCACCAGCACGTCATACACCGGGCGGAAATACGGGGCGAACTTCTCAGAGATATCGCCGGGCAGGAAGCCGAGATCTTCATCGGCCTGCAGAACCGGGCGGGTGACAATTATCCTGTCGACATCCTTATGAATCAGGGCCTCAGCGGCTTTCGCCGCGCTGATAAACGTTTTGCCGCATCCGGCTTCACCGGTGGCGAATATCAGCTGTTTGCTCTCAATAGCCTCAAGATAATGCGCCTGAGCGTCGGTACGAGCGACAATCGGCGCGTTATCGCGGCTGTCCCGCGCCATGCCGATTGCTTCAACGCCACTCATTTGCACAAGCGTGGTGACCGATTCCTCTTCACGCTGCCGGTGGCTGCGTGAATCTCGTCTGAGAACGCGTCTTGCTTCACGACGAGCTTTGATCACTGCTTTCTGTCTTCCCATGGATGGCACCTTGTTAAGTTGGTTTACATGAGCCGCGTCCTGCTGATGGACGCGATTATGCGCACAAACGTTTGAGGTTTGGCTTCCTTTTAAGCCATAGATTGCCGGTCGAAAAGACGCGGTAGTACGGCTACGCGCACCGCTTACCGCATCGTCTGGAACAGGGTGAGAAGCTTTGAACGTTTCTGAGGGGGTGGAGATAACGCTGCCGGAGGAGGCTCCTCCGCGCCGGGTGGTGCGGGTTGTTTTCCGTTTAAGTCCAGTTCTGGACGCTACCATTCGCGATCTCCATCGTGCTACTGCTGCCACAGAGGGGAACTACCGCTAACACTTTAAGTACAACAAAAATTATCAACTTTGCAACATAATATTTACTAAAAGATAACTTTTGAGACTGAACGTCTGATGCATCTTTTATGACAGAAAAATATTACAGAAATGTATCAACAGAATAGCCGCCGCGAAAATGCTCTGCCACGTTCGCGCGAAAATTGTTAGCAAATGAAAACAAAAACCCCGCCGTTATGGCGGGGCTTCGTCAGGCTTTCAGCAGGCCGTCGGCAAGGAAGCGGGATTTATCCGCCACCCCCGGCAGCACAAAGAAATAGCCGCCGCCGATAGGCTTCACATACTCCTCCAGCGCCTCGCCGTTAAGCCGTTTTTGCACCGTTAAAAATCCCTTTTCGAGATCGTGCTGGTAGCAGACAAACAGCAGGCCCATGTCGAGCTGGCCGGAATTGGTCACGCCGAGCGAATAGCTGTAGCCGCGGCGCACCATCAGGCTGGACTGCGTCTCGGGTGTGCGCGGGTTCGCGAGCCGGATGTGGCTGTCGAGCGCAATCACGTTACCGTCAGGATCTTTACTGTAGTCCGGCACGTCATGCTCATGCTGCATACCAAGTGGCGCGCCGGTCTGTTTGTCGCGCCCGAAAATCGTCTGCTGCTCTTTGAGCGGCGTGCGGTCCCAAAACTCCACGTGGAACTGAATAATGCGCACGGCCTGATAGCTGCCGCCCACCGCCCACGCGGGCTCGCCCTGATCCGGCGTTACCCACACCACGCTGTCCATTAACGCGGTATTACGCGTATCGGGGTTCGCGGTGCCGTCTTTAAAGCCAAGCAAATTCACCGGCGTCTCTTTGCCACGGCTGCGCGCCGCGTGATCTGAGATAAACCCTTCACGCTTCCAGCGCACGCTCAGCAGATCCGGCGTGTGCTTAATAATATCGCGCAGCGCATGGATCACCGTATCCTGGGTATTGGCGCAGATTTGCAGCAGCAGATCGCCGTGACACAGCGCCGCGTCCAGTGAATCGTTCGGGAAACGCTCCATCTTTTGCAGCTTTTTCGGCATCTGCGGCGCAAGGCCGTAGCGATCGTCAAATAAAGAACGCCCCAGCGATACGGTGATCGTCAGGTTATCCGGCGCAATCACCGGCCCCAGAATACCGGAATCCATCGGCGGCAGACGCGGGTTCGGCGTCTGCGGCGCCGGGCCGCCCGCGGTTAAAAACGCGATGCGGTCGGTGAGCAAACGGAACAGCCGTTCGAGATCGGCTTTGTTTCCCGCCAGCACATCGAAGGCCACCAGCATCATCGACGCCTGCTGCGGCGTCAGCACGCCTGCCTGATGCGCGCCGTAAAACGGCTGCGTCTCCTGACGCGCATCCGGGGGAAGCGTGCCGGGCGCGCTCTGTACCTGCGCGCCATGCGCCACCGGACAACCGCCGGTGACCGCGAGCGCGCCGGTCAGCGCGCCCAGCCCTTTCAGCAGACGGCGGCGCGCCGGTTGCGGCACGCCGTGAGTATCATGTTCTTGCATTACGCTTAGTCCAGTCCGAGCACGCCACGCAGTAACGAGAGATCTTCAGCAAGCGAGGTAATCGGCCCTTTCAGCGCGTTGCGGTCAGCGTCGGTCAGCTTGTCGTAGGTCTCAAAACCGTCTTTAGTGCGGTACTTCGCAAGGATCGCATCCACTTTTTTGAAGTTCGCGTCCACTTTCGCGAGCAGCGGCGCGTTCTCTTTTTGCAGTTGCGGACGCAGCAGATTCACAATTTTCTGCGCGCCATCGATATTGGCCTGGAAATCCCACAGATCGGTGTGGCTGTAGCGATCTTCTTCACCGCTGATTTTGCTGGCCGCCACTTCTTCGATAAGGCCTGCCGCGCCGCCCACGACTTTGCCCGGCGGGAAGGCGAGTTCACTGATGCGTTTTTGCAGCTCCAGCACGTCGCTGTTGAGCTTGTCGGCATACTGCTCCATGCCTTTGACGCTGTTATCGCCAAACAGCGCTTTTTCCAGGCGGTGGAAGCCGGTAAATTTCGGGTCGGCTGCTTTCTGCTCGTAATCATCTTCGCGGGCGTCGATGCTGCCGTCGAGATCGGAGAACAGCTCGGCGATAGGCTCGATACGCTCATAGTGCTGGCGAGTGGGCGCGTAGAGGGATTTCGCTTTGGCGATATCGCCTGCTTTTACCGCGTCGGTAAACGCTTTGGTGCCGGAAACCAGCGCGGCGGTTTCGGCGCTCACCCAGGTTTTGTACTCGGTCACAGCGCCTTCCAGCGACATCAGCTCGCTCTTCGCCGCCGCTTTTTCACCACCGGCGGCCTTGACGATAAGCTTGCCTTTCGGGTTGCTCAGCAGGCCGCAGGTCATGTCATATTCACCCGGCTCCAGGTTAGCGGTCATCTTCTGGCTAAAGCCTGGCGCGATGTTTTCGCGCTCTTCGACGACCATCACGCCTTTAAGGATTTCCCACTCCAGCGCCTTCTGGCTGTGGTTCAGGATGATGAACTGGGTTTTACCGGCGTTTACCGTGAGCGTCATCGGCTCGCACTGTTTGTCGTTTACGGTGACTTTCACCTGCGGAATATCCGCCGCGCGGGCGGCAAAGGCGGAGCTGATAAGCGCCAGCAGCGTCACGGAAAGCGCGCTACGGCGAAGTTGATTCGTCATGACCATCCCTCTAAAAGTATGTTGTAACTAAGCCACGCACGGGCGCGGCAAAAAATCAGGCGTTCCCGGAGACGCGCGCTTCGGCGCGCGCTGGCAGCGCATAAAACGCCAGCGCCGGGATCAGATAGATAAACCATACCGCCACTTCGCTGACGGTCGGCGCTTCCTGGTAGCCGAAAATGCCTTCCAGCAGCGTGCCGGTGAGCGAATGCGTGGAGAGCACATTGCTGAAATCAAACGCCACGGCCTGGAAGTGGTTCCACAGTCCGGCTTCATGAAACGCGCGAATGGCACCCGCCGCGAGCCCGGCGGCGACGAGCAGAATAAAGAGGCTGCTCCAGCGGAAAAACGCGCCGAGATTAAGACGAATGCCGCCCCAGTAGAGCAGAAAACCGAGCACCACGGCGGTCGCAAGCCCAAGCATTGCGCCGAGCGGCGGCCAGACGCCGACATCCTGGCCAAACGCCGCCAGCAGGAAGAAGACCGATTCCAGACCCTCGCGCGCGACCGCAAAAAACACCATCATGATCAGCGCCCAGCCGTGACCGCCGGGGCGTTTCAGCGCGCGATCCACGGCCTGTTCCAGCTCGCCTTTCACGTTGCGGGAGACTTTACGCATCCAGAACACCATCCAGGTGAGGATCACGACGGCCACCGTCGCCACAAGCCCTTCAAACAGCTCCTGCTCTTTTTGCGGGAACTCGCCGGTAGTTTCATTGATAAAAATACCGAGGCCTAAGCAGAGGGCGGCGGCGAGAAACACGCCCGCCCACATTACGCCAAGCCAGTTGCCGCGCTGCGTGCGTTTAAGATAGCTCGCAATAAGGCTGACGATGAGCGCCGCTTCAAGGCCTTCACGCAGCATAATCAGAAAAGGAACAAACATTCGGGCACCTGTAAGTGTGAAATCAGGTCAACTGATGCAAAGAAACGTAAACGGGAGTGAAAGTGATTATCATTACCGCCAAAAGAAAAACAAGCGAAATGTGGGGATAAGTATGACGAAGTGTAAAAGTTGCGAAGTTGAGTAGTCACCTGATGAAACCATAAGCGAAATCGGCTGGCCCGGCGCCGCGTTTTCTCTTTCCACCGCCCTCTGAAAACATTCACCTGAAAAATAGCCAGCCATCGCTTTTTCTTATTCCATTTGCCAGATAACGATGCGGGAAATTATGCTTAGCGCGCTGTTTACCGGCCCGTTTTTATGTGGCTAACTATTTTTCTTTCAGACACCTGCGTAACTATGACAACCATACTGCATTTTATTTTCGCCGTGGTGGCGATCCTCCTGCTCGCGTGGCTCGCAAGCTTTGACCGTAAAAAGATCCGCCTGCGTTATATTCTTCAGCTGATTGTGATTGAAGCGGCGCTCGCCTGGTTCTTCCTGCATGCACAGGCCGGGCTGCTGGTTATCCAGTCGATTGCCGGCGCGTTCTCCTCGCTGCTGCACTTCGCGGCCCAGGGCACCGATTTTGTCTTCGGCGGCATGAGCCAGAAAGGTCTCGCGTTTGTCTTTCTCGGCGTGCTCTGCCCTATCGTGTTTATCTCCGCGCTCATCGGCATTCTGCAACACTGGCGCATTCTGCCAATTTTTATCCGCGTCATCGGTACGCTGCTGTCGAAAGTTAACGGCATGGGTAAGCTGGAATCCTTTAACGCTGTCAGTTCACTGATCCTCGGCCAGTCGGAAAACTTTATCGCCTATAAAGGCGTGCTGGCGGATCTCTCCTCGCGTCGGCTGTTCACAATGGCGGCGACCGCCATGTCCACCGTTTCGCTCTCCATCGTTGGCGCGTATATGTCGATGATCGAGGCGAAATATGTGGTGGCGGCCCTGGTGCTTAACCTCTTCAGCACGTTCATCATTCTCTCGGTTATCAACCCGACGCGCCCGCAGGATGAGCCGGAAGTGAAGCTTGAAAAGCTGCATGAATCACAAAGCTTTTTCGAGATGCTCGGCGAGTACATTCTGGCGGGCTTTAAGGTGGCGATGATTATTCTCGCGATGCTGATTGGCTTTATCGCCATTATCAGCGCGGTGAATGCGCTGTTCCTGACGCTGTTCGGTCAGAGCTTCCAGCAACTGCTGGGCTACGTGTTTTACCCGCTCGCCTGGCTTATCGGGATTCCGGCGCAGGATGCCCTGACGGCGGGCGGCATTATGGCCACCAAGCTGGTCGCCAATGAGTTCGTGGCGATGATCGAGCTGCAAAAAATCGCCGCGACGCTCTCCCCGCGCGGTCTCGGTATTCTGTCGGTCTTCCTGGTGTCGTTTGCCAACTTCGCGTCCATCGGCATTGTGGCCGGGGCGATTAAGGGGCTGAACGAGCCGCAGGGCAACGCGGTGTCGCGCTTTGGCCTGCGTCTGGTCTATGGCGCGACGCTGGTGAGTTTACTCTCCGCGGCCTTCGCCGGGCTGGTGCTGTAAAAGAAAAGGCGGGGTCTCCCCCGCCTTTTTCAGAACTGTACGCACACGCTTTCATCGACGCGCATGACCGACTCCTGCGCAAAGCGCGATTTGTAAATTCCGCGCAGAGCTTCAATCCCCTTCTCGCTCACGCTGTCATTCGCGTGAATCAGCATCAGCGCCTTGCTTGGCTCGCGCGCCACCTTGCCATCGTTACCGAGCCACTGCCCGCGCGCGTCAAATACCGTCAGCCCGTCGCGAAAGCGCGGCGTGACGTCGTTATCCACAAAACGCTGCCACTCGTCTGCGGTAATTGCCGGGCCGGAGGGCCGGTTGAGGCCAAAGTACAGCGTGGTTTGCGTCATGCGGTTTTGCGCCGCGCAGCGCGGCGCCTGTTCTGGCGCGTGCGGCGCGCAACCGGCGAGCGTCGCCGCCAGCGCGAGTGAAACAATAATCTTGTGAATCGCCATCATCCTGTCCTTTTTTGTTATGGGTGAACGCGACGATAACAGCGTAAATCGCGGCGTCTGGCAAGCTACCGGATTGATGAAAAAGAAAAAACCCGCCGGGTGGCGGGTTTGTTAAGACGCTTAGCTGGCGCGAAGCTTAGACGGCGCAGGCGTGTGATACTCCTCGTCCGCTTTTTCAAAGCGCGCCTGCATGGAGGCCGACGGCGCTTTGCCCATCAGGCTCACCACCACGATACCGAGGCTTGCAAAGATAAAGCCCGGAATGATTTCGTAAAGGTTAAACCACGCGAACTGTTTCCAGACGATAACCGTCACCGCGCCGATGATCATGCCCGCCAGCGCACCGTTGCGCGTCATGCGCGACCACATCACCGAGAACAACACCACCGGGCCGAAGGCCGCGCCAAAGCCCGCCCACGCGTAGCTCACCAGGCCCAGCACGCGGTTTTCCGGGTTCGCGGCCAGCGCAATGGCGACCAGCGCCACCACCAGCACCATCATACGCCCGACCCACACCAGCTCTTTCTGGCTCGCGCCTTTACGCAGAAACGCTTTGTAGAGGTCTTCGGTAATGGCGCTGGAGCAGACCAGCAGCTGGCAGCTCAGCGTTGACATCACCGCCGCCAGAATTGCCGACAGCAGGATACCGGCAATCCACGGGTTAAAGAGGATCTGTGCCAGTTCAATAAACACGCGCTCGCCGTTCTGGTTCACCGCGGCCGCTTGGTCAGGATGCTCGTTAAAGTAGGCGATGCCGAAGAAACCAACGGCCACTGCGCCCGCGAGGCACAGGATCATCCAGGTCATCGAGATACGACGCGCGTTGACGATGGTGTGGTGAGAATCCGCCGCCATAAAGCGCGCCAGAATGTGCGGCTGGCCGAAATAGCCCAGTCCCCAGCCCATCAGCGAGATAATCGCCACCAGATTCAGGCCCTTGAGCATGTCGATATTTTCGATGCTCTTCTGCTTAATAACGGCCAGCGAATCGTCCAGCCCGCCGACCGCGAAAATCACAATCACCGGCGTCAGGATCAACGCAAAAATCATCAGGCTCGCCTGCACGGTATCGGTCCAGCTCACCGCCAGGAACCCGCCGATAAAGGTGTAAAGAATCGTCGCCGCGGCACCCGCCCAGAGCGCGGTTTCATAGCTCATGCCGAAGGTGCTTTCGAACAGGCGCGCGCCCGCCACGATGCCTGAAGCGCAGTAAATGGTGAAGAACAGCAAAATCACCAGCGCCGAGATAATCCGCAGCAGACGGCTGTTATCTTCAAAACGGCCGGTGAAATAATCCGGTAACGTCAGGGCGTTATTGTTGTGCTCGGTGTGAACACGCAGGCGCCCTGCCACCAGCTTCCAGTTGATCCAGGCACCCAGCGTCAGGCCGATGGCTATCCAGCTTTCGGAGATCCCGGAGAGAAACACCGCGCCCGGCAGGCCCATCAACAGCCAGCCAGACATATCCGACGCGCCCGCAGAGAGCGCGGTCACCACGCTCCCGAGACTGCGCCCGCCGAGAATGTAGTCATCAAAGTTTTTGGTGGAGCGCCACGCAATAAACCCAATCAGTATCATCCCCAAAATATAAATAATGAAAGTCACCAGCATCGGTGTACTCGTCGTCATTTCACTTCTCCGCGTTATGGCCGGGTCGCCCCGTTTATCACCGCCGGAACGTAGCGGTGGCGTTATTGTCATGTCGTGTGGCGGCAGTATCCTGCCGGAAGCGTTTTTTATTCACAATCGATTTAACACACCATTCACATGTTTTGCATCTGTGAAACCTGTACATTTTTTGAGAGGTTGCACTCGCTCACGCTTTTGCCGGTTGCACCTGTTAAAAATGTTAACCAGGCCCGGATTCTGAGCTTATAACCGCCCTTTCTTCGGTGCGTCATAGCAATTTCATATTTAACATTTCATTCATTTTTAAGCTTGCTGGCGAGGTCACATTTAACAAGGTTGCACAAAGTTGCAACATGATAGATATTGCCGATCATTCGCCTTTTTTATACAGACCGAGACACAGGAGTAAGGGCATGGGCACCACCACGATGGGGGTCAAGCTGGACGACGCCACCCGCGAGCGCATTAAATCCGCCGCGACGAAAATCGACCGCACGCCGCACTGGCTGATTAAACAGGCCATCTTTAATTATCTGGAACAGCTGGAGAACAGCGACGGCCTGCCGGAGCTGCCTGCGCTGCTGGCGGGCGCGGCGAACGAAAGCGATGAAGTACCAGCGCCAGTGGAAGAAACTCACCAGCCGTTCCTTGAATTCGCCGAGCAGATCCAGCCGCAGTCCGTCAGCCGTGCGGCCATCACTGCCGCCTGGCGTCGTGCGGAAACCGACGCGGTGCCGATGCTGCTGGAGCAGGCCCGTCTGCCGCAGCCGGTCGCCGAGAAAACCCACCAGCTTGCCTGGAGCCTCGCCGAGAAGCTGCGCAACCAGAAAACCGCCTCCGGCCGCGCCGGTATGGTGCAGAGCCTGTTACAGGAGTTTTCGCTCTCCTCGCAGGAAGGCGTGGCGCTGATGTGCCTTGCCGAAGCGCTGCTGCGTATCCCGGATAAAGCCACGCGTGATGCGTTGATCCGCGACAAAATCAGCAACGGCAACTGGCAGTCGCACATTGGCCGCAGCCCGTCGCTGTTTGTCAACGCCGCCACCTGGGGCCTGCTGTTTACGGGCCGTCTGGTCTCGACGCACAACGAAGCCAGCCTGTCGCGCTCGCTCAACCGCATTATTGGCAAGAGCGGCGAGCCCCTTATCCGTAAAGGCGTGGACATGGCGATGCGTCTGATGGGCGAACAATTCGTGACCGGCGAAACCATCGCCGAGGCGCTGGCCAACGCGCGCAAGCTTGAAGAGAAAGGCTTTCGTTACTCCTACGATATGCTGGGCGAAGCGGCGCTCACCGCCGCCGACGCGCAGGCTTACATGGTCTCCTACCAGCAGGCTATTCACGCCATCGGCAAAGCCTCCAACGGGCGCGGCATTTATGAAGGGCCGGGCATTTCAATTAAGCTCTCCGCCCTGCACCCGCGCTACAGCCGCGCGCAGTACGACCGCGTGATGGAAGAGCTCTACCCGCGCCTGAAATCCCTGACGCTGCTGGCGCGCCAGTATGACATCGGCATTAATATCGACGCCGAAGAGGCCGACCGCCTGGAAATCTCCCTCGATCTGCTGGAAAAACTCTGCTTTGAGCCGGAGCTGGCGGGCTGGAACGGCATCGGGTTTGTGATTCAGGCGTACCAGAAGCGCTGCCCGTTCGTTATCGATTATCTGATCGATCTCGCCACCCGCAGCCGTCGTCGTCTGATGATCCGTCTGGTGAAAGGCGCTTACTGGGACAGCGAAATCAAGCGCGCCCAGATGGAAGGCCTTGAGGGCTACCCGGTTTACACCCGCAAGGTTTACACCGACATCTCCTACCTCGCCTGCGCGAAGAAACTGCTGGCGGTGCCGAACCTTATCTACCCGCAGTTCGCCACACACAACGCCCATACGCTGGCGGCCATCTACAATCTGGCGGGCCAGAACTACTACCCCGGCCAGTATGAATTCCAGTGCCTGCACGGCATGGGCGAGCCGCTCTATGAGCAGGTGGTTGGTAAAATCAGCGACGGCAAACTGAACCGTCCGTGCCGTATTTACGCGCCGGTCGGCACCCATGAGACGCTGCTGGCCTATCTGGTGCGTCGCCTGCTTGAAAACGGTGCCAACACCTCGTTTGTGAACCGCATCGCCGATAACACGCTGTCGCTGGACGATCTGGTGGCCGACCCGGTCAGCGCAGTCGAACAGCTGGCGGCGCAGGAAGGCCGCGTCGGTCTGCCGCACCCGAAAATCCCGTTACCGCAGGATCTCTACGGCGAAGGGCGCGTTAACTCCGCCGGGCTTGATCTGGCGAACGAACACCGCCTGGCGTCGCTCTCCTCGTCGCTGCTGAACAGCGCGCTGCAAAAATGGCGCGCGCTGCCGATGCTGGAAAAAACTGTGGACGACGGCGAGCTGGCACCGGTGATTAACCCCGCCGAGCCGCGCGATATCGTCGGTTACGCCCGTGAAGCCACCGAAGCGGAAGTGGCGCAGGCGCTGGAAAGCGCGGTGAACAACGCGCCTATCTGGTTCGCCACGCCGCCGCAGGAGCGCGCCGCCATTCTTGAGCGCGCCGCCGTGCTGATGGAAGACCAGACCCAGACGCTGATTGGCATTCTGGTGCGCGAAGCGGGTAAAACCTTCGCTAACGCCATCGCCGAAGTGCGCGAGGCGGTCGACTTCCTGCGCTATTACGCAGGCCAGGTGCGTGATGATTTCGATAACGAAACCCATCGCCCGCTCGGCCCGGTCGTCTGTATCAGCCCGTGGAACTTCCCGCTGGCTATCTTTACCGGCCAGGTGGCCGCCGCGCTTGCCGCAGGCAACAGCGTGCTGGCGAAACCGGCGGAGCAGACGCCGCTTATCGCCGCTCAGGGCATTCAGATCCTGCTGGAAGCAGGCGTGCCGCAGGGCGTGGTACAGCTGCTGCCAGGGCGTGGCGAAACTGTCGGCGCGCAGCTTACGGGCGATCCGCGCGTGCGTGGTGTGATGTTCACCGGTTCAACGGAAGTGGCGACGCTGTTGCAGCGCAACATCGCCGACCGTCTCGATCCGCAGGGCCGTCCGACGCCGCTTATCGCGGAAACCGGCGGGCTGAACGCCATGATTGTCGACTCCTCCGCGCTCACGGAACAGGTGGTCGTGGATGTCGTGGCCTCAGCTTTCGACAGCGCCGGCCAGCGCTGCTCCGCGCTGCGCGTGCTCTGCCTCCAGGAAGAGATTGCCGATCACACCCTGACCATGCTGAAAGGCGCGATGGCCGAATGCCGGATGGGCAACCCTGGCCGCCTGACGACCGACATCGGACCGGTTATCGACGCCGACGCCAAAGCCGGTATCGAGCGCCATATTCAGGCGATGCGCGCCAAAGGCCGCAAAGTCTTCCAGGCCGCGCGCGACAACAGCCTTGATGCGCGTGAATGGCAGACTGGCACGTTTGTCATGCCGACGCTTATCGAGCTGGAAAGCTTTGATGAGATGAAAAAAGAGGTCTTCGGCCCGGTGCTGCACGTGGTGCGCTACAACCGCAACAACCTGGCGGGACTGATCGAGCAGATCAACAAAGCGGGCTACGGCCTGACGCTCGGCGTACACACGCGTATCGATGAAACCATCGCGCAGGTGACCGGCAGCGCGCACGTCGGCAACCTGTATGTGAACCGCAATATGGTCGGCGCCGTAGTCGGCGTGCAGCCGTTCGGCGGCGAAGGGCTGTCCGGCACCGGGCCGAAAGCGGGCGGGCCGCTCTATCTCTACCGCCTGCTGGCGAGCCGTCCGGACGCGGCGGTGCAGACGACGCTTGAGCGTCACGACGCCCGCTACGCCCAGGATGCACAGGTTAAAGCACTGATTACGCGCCCGCACCAGGCGCTGACCGAATGGGCCGCAGGCCGTCCGGAGCTTAAAGCGTTATGCGAGCACTACCTCGCGCTGTCGCAAAGCGGCGTACAGCGCACCCTGCCAGGCCCGACCGGCGAGCGCAACACCTATACCCTGCTGCCGCGCGAGCGCGTGCTGTGCCTTGCGGATAACGAGCAGGACCTGCTGGTGCAGCTCGCCGCCGCCACCAGCGCGGGCAGCCGCGTACTGTGGGTTGACGAGCCGCTGCAACGCACCCTGGCCAAACAGCTTCCGGCCGCCGTGAACGCGATTATCGACTTCGCCAAACCGGATGTGCTGTTTAGCCAGTTCTTCGACGCGGTGATTTACCACGGCGATTCCGATCAGCTGCGCGCGCTGTGCGAGAAAGTGGCCGCACGCGACGGCGCGATTGTTTCGGTACAGGGCTTCGCACGCGGGGAAACCAACCTGCTGCTGGAGCGCCTGTGGCTTGAGCGTTCGCTTAGCGTCAACACCGCCGCCGCAGGCGGCAACGCCAGCCTGATGACCATCGGCTGACGGTTGATAAACACTAAAGGCGCCCGCGGGCGCCTTTTTCTTTGGTAATACACGAACGCTTCACCGCACCCGAACACCTTCAATAATCATCCGCTGGACATTCTCGACGGTGCGGTTAAAAAACGCCTCGTCGGCGAGCGTCGCGCCGGTGACGGCTTCCACCTGGGTGGCGAAATCGGCGTAGTGCTGGGTCGTGGCCCAGATCATAAAAATCAAATGGTGCGGATCGACG
Organism: Cronobacter sakazakii; assembly: GCF_000982825.1. Taxonomy (NCBI): domain Bacteria; kingdom Pseudomonadati; phylum Pseudomonadota; class Gammaproteobacteria; order Enterobacterales; family Enterobacteriaceae; genus Cronobacter; species Cronobacter sakazakii. The sequence continues at coordinate 3,774,959 of NZ_CP011047.1, forward strand.
GGCGCGAGCTTGCCGCTTGCCACCCAGCCGGTAATGATCGCCGATTTGGTTTCCACCAGCGCTTTTAAATCTCCCTGCAATTCAGCCATCAGAAGCGGCGCGCCCTGCAACATCTCCAGACAGAACAGCCGCGAGGCTTCGGGGAAATCGCGCGAAACCTCAAGCTTTAAACGAATGTATTCGCTGATGGCTGCGAGCGGTTGCAGATCGGCGCGAAAGGCCCGCAGCGGTGCCAGCCAGATGTCCAGAATGTGCTTTAGCACGGCGACATACAGCGCCTCTTTGGACGGAAAATAGTAGAGCAGATTGGTTTTGGACACGCCGGAGCGCTCCGCGACCTGTTCAAGCGTCGTGCCATGCAGGCCGAACTGGGAAAACAGCGTCAGGCCAGCGTCCAGTATCGCCTGTTTCTTCGCCGCTACCGCCTTTGACCGCTTGCCGGTCTCTTTTTGCGCGCCTTGTGCCATGCGCCCTCTCCTTTTTGTTTTGCTCAAGCATAGCAAAAGCGCGCTGCAGGCTCGACCTCGCTGCACTTTGATTGCGCAACGCTGCCTGTTTTCTGTGCAACGTTTTTGACCATTCAGTCCGTTTTTTTAACCGCAAAAATGCCACACTTCATCAACACAATGATAACAAAGACATTTTTAAAACTGGCATTCGCTTTGCAAAACCTTCTCTGAGCGCGGCACAGGACGTGCAGGATGCAACGCCACGCGACGGTTCTTTCACCTGCAAAAGAGAGGTTCGTGATGAAAATTGGTGTCTTTGTGCCTATCGGAAATAACGGCTGGCTGATTTCCACCCATGCCCCGCAATACATGCCGACGTTCGAGCTGAATAAAGCCATTGTGCAGAAAGCCGAGCAGCAGCAGTTCGATTTTGCGCTCTCGATGATCAAACTGCGTGGCTTCGGCGGAAAGACCGAATTCTGGGATCACAATCTGGAGTCGTTCACCTTAATGGCGGGCCTCGCCGCCGTGACCTCGCGTATACAGATTTACGCCACCGCCGCCACGCTCACCCTGCCGCCCGCGATTGTGGCGCGCATGGCGTCAACTATCGACTCCATCTCCGGCGGACGGTTTGGCGTGAATCTGGTGACCGGCTGGCAGAAGCCGGAGTATGAACAGATGGGCCTGTGGCCGGGCGATGACTACTTCTCGCGCCGCTACGACTACCTCACTGAATATGTCCATGTGCTGCGCGACCTCTGGGACACTGGACGGAGCGATTTCAAAGGCGACTACTTCACGATGAACGACTGCCGCGTCAGCCCGCGCCCGCAGCAGCCGATGAAAGTGATCTGCGCCGGCCAGAGCGACGCGGGTATGGCGTTTTCCGCACAGCACGCCGACTACAACTTCTGCTTTGGCAAGGGCGTCAACACGCCCGCCGCGTTCGCCCCGACCGCCGCGCGCATGAAGGCGGCGGCTGAAAAAGCCGGGCGCGACGTGGGTTCCTATGTGCTCTTTATGGTGATCGCCGATGAGACCGACGAAGCGGCACGCGCCAAATGGGAGCACTACAAAGCCGGTGCCGATGAAGAGGCGCTGTCGTGGCTTACCGAGCAGAGTCAGAAAGATACCCGCTCCGGCGCGGATACCAACGTGCGCCAGATGGCGGACCCGACCTCGGCGGTCAATATCAATATGGGTACGCTGGTCGGCTCTTACGCGAACGTCGCCCGGATGCTGGATGAAGTCGCCGCCGTGCCGGGCACCGAAGGCGTGCTGCTGACGTTCGACGACTTCCTGACCGGCATCGACGCCTTTGGCGAACATATTCAGCCGTTGATGCGCTGTCGCGATCATCTGCGCGTGACGCAGGAGGTGGCCTGATGAATACGATAACGCTGACGGCGCGCCCCGAGGCGCTCACCTTCGCGCCGAAACAGAGCGCGCTGATTGTGGTGGATATGCAGAACGCCTACGCAAGCCAGGGCGGCTATCTGGATCTGGCGGGGTTTGACGTCTCCGCCACCGCGCCGGTGATTGAAAACATCAAAACCGCCGTGGCGGCCGCGCGCGAGGCAGGCATGACCATCGTCTGGTTCCAGAACGGCTGGGACAGCGACTATCTCGAAGCGGGCGGCCCCGGCTCGCCAAACTTCCATAAATCGAACGCACTGAAAACCATGCGCCGCCGCCCGGAGCTGCACGGCAAGCTGCTGGCGAAAGGCGGCTGGGATTATCAGCTGGTGGATGAACTGACGCCGCTTCCCGGCGATATCGTACTGCCGAAACCGCGCTACAGCGGCTTTTTCAACACGCCGCTCGACAGCATGCTGCGCGCGCGCAATATCCGCCATCTGGTCTTTACCGGCATCGCCACCAACGTCTGCGTGGAATCAACGCTGCGCGACGGTTTCTTCCTGGAGTATTTCGGCGTGGTGCTGGAAGACGCCACGCACCAGGCCGGGCCGCCATTCGCCCAGCAGGCGGCGCTGTTTAATATCGAAACCTTTTTCGGCTGGGTGAGCGACGTGCAGAGCTTCTGCGACGCGCTCTCACCAGAAGCCCTCGCCCGCATCGCGTAAGGAGTCGTTATGCCAAAACAGGTCATTATTCCGCCCAGCACCAGCACGCCCATCGCGCCGTTTGTGCCCGGCACGCTCGCTGACGGCGTGGTCTATGTCTCCGGCACGCTGCCTTTTGATAGCGCCAACAACGTGGTGTACCCCGGCGACCCAAAGGCGCAAACCCGCCATGTGCTGGAGACGATTCGGCGCGTTATCGAAACGGCGGGCGGGACGATGGAGGACGTGACGTTCAACTCGATCTTTATTACCGACTGGAAAAACTACGCCGCGATTAACGAGATTTATGCGGAGTTTTTCCCCGGCGATAAACCGGCGCGTTTCTGTATTCAGTGCGGCCTGGTGAAACCGGAGGCGCTGGTAGAGATAGCGACAGTCGCCCATATCGGACAGCCGGGAGGCGCATGATGAAACTGCGTGTAAGCGAAGCGCCCTTTCCCGGCGCGCCGGTGATGGTGATGATTGCGGGCCTCGGCGGGCTTGGCGGTTACTGGCTGGCGCAGCAGAGCGCGCTGAGTCGCGATTATCAGGTGGTGGTGTATGACCAGCTCGGCACCGGCGATAACGCCGATACGCTACCGGAGGGCTATACGCTCGCCGATATGGCGCAGGAGCTGCACCACGCGCTGTTCATCCACGGCGTGCATCGCTATGCGGTGCTTGGCCACGCGCTTGGCGGGCTGGTGGGTCTTGAACTGGCGCTGGCGTTTCCGGAGGCGGTGAGCGCGCTGGTTATCGTTAACGGCTGGCTGTCACTCAGCGCCTGGACGCGCCGCTGCTTTGAAGCTCGCGAGCGGCTGCTGCTCGACAGCGGCCCTGAAGCGTATATCGCCGCGCAACCGCTGTTTCTCTACCCGCCGTCGTGGGCGCAGGAGAATCAGCCGCGCCTCGAAGCCGAAGAAGCGCTGCATAACGCCCATTTTCAGGGCACCGAAAACCTGCTGCGCAGGCTGTGGGCGCTGAAAAACGCCGATTATCGCGAACGCGCCGCGCGCGTTATCACGCCGGTTCAGATTATCTGCGCGCGCGATGACGTGCTGGTGCCGTGGACCTGTTCGCAGGCGTTGCACGAGGCGCTGCCCCACAGCCGTCTTGACGTGATGGACTTTGGCGGCCACGCCTGCAACATCACCGCGCCGCAGCCGTTCCATTCCCTGCTTTATGCCGGGCTGGCATCACTTGCGCCCGCGCCCCACAAGGAGACCGTATGAGCGAAGCTCTGAGCGCCAGCGCGCTCGCCACGTTATTTACCGACGCCCGCACCCACAGCGCCTGGCGGGAAACGCCCGTCAGCGACGCGCAGTTGCGCGATCTCTATGAGATGGTGCGCCTCGGCCCGACCTCCGCCAACTGCTCGCCGGGGCGGCTGCTGTTTGTCACCACGCCGCAGGCCAAAGCCCGCCTGAAACCCGCGCTCTCCAGCGGCAATGTCGACAAAACCATGCAGGCACCGGTGACCGCCATCGTCGCCTGGGACAGTGAATTTTACGAGGCGCTGCCGAGGCTGTTTCCCTATGCCGACGCCCGCGCCTGGTTCACCTCAAGCCCGGCGGTGGCTGAGGAGACTGCGTTTCGCAATAGCTCGCTACAGGCCGGGTATCTGATCATGGCCTGCCGGGCGCTGGGGCTTGATACCGGCCCGATGTCCGGCTTTGACCGCGCGGCGGTGGACGCCGAATTCTTCAGCGGCACTCCCTGGAAGAGCAATCTGCTTATCAATATCGGCTATGGCGATACCGAAAAACTGCATCCGCGCCTGCCTCGTCTTGCCTTTGAAGACGCCTGCGCGATCGTTTAAGGAGGGGTTATGAGTGAACAACAGGCTTTTCGCGATGCAATGTCCCGCCTCGGCGCGGCGGTGAATATTGTGACTACCGACGGCCCGGCGGGCATGGCGGGCTTTACCGCCTCGGCGGTGTGCAGCGTGACGGACAGCCCACCGACGCTGCTGGTGTGTCTGAACCGCAACGCCTCCGTCTGGCCGGTGTTTCAGGCCAACGGGCAGTTGTGCGTCAACACGCTCGCCGCCGGGCACGAGGCGCTCTCTGGCCTCTTCGGCGGCAAAACCCCGATGGAAGAGCGCTTCGCCGCCGCCCGCTGGCATCGCGGCGTCACCGGCTCTCCGAAGCTCGACGGCGCGGTGGTCTCCTTTGACTGCCGGGTGGAACAGGTGGTGCCGGTCTCCACCCACGACGTGCTGCTGTGCCGGGTGCTGGAAATCTCACGTAATGACGATACGCACGGGCTGGTCTGGTTTGACCGGCGTTATCACGCCCTTTCGCGCCCCGTCTGCGGGCTCGCCTCTTAGCTCCACAGGAGATACCTATGGCCAATTCCTGGTTTCCTCACTGGCGTAAACCTGCCGGCCCCGCGGGCGGCGTGGTCGCCCCGGACGAAACGCTCTCCGCCGGCCAGACGCTGGTCATGGGCGCGCAGCACGCGGTGGCGATGTTTGGCGCAACGGTACTGATGCCGCTTTTAATGGGGCTCGACCCGAATTTGTCGATTCTGATGTCCGGCATCGGCACGCTGCTGTTTTTTGTGATTACCGGCGGACGGGTGCCGAGCTATCTCGGCTCCAGCGCCGCTTTCGTGGGGGTGGTGATCGCCGCGACCGGCTTTAACGGCCAGGGGCTGAATCCGAATATGAGCGTGGCGCTGGGCGGGATTATCGCCTGCGGTTTGTTGTATACGCTTATCGGCGTGGTGGTGATGAAATCGGGCACGCGCTGGATAGAACGGCTGATGCCGCCGGTCGTCACCGGGGCCGTCGTGATGGCGATTGGGCTTAATCTCGCGCCGATTGCGGTTAAAAGCGTCTCCGCCAGCGGCTTTGACGGCTGGATGGCGGTGATGACCGTGCTCTGTATTGGCCTCGTGGCGGTGTTTACGCGCGGCATGGTGCAGCGGTTGCTGATTCTGATGGGGCTTATCGCCGCCTGGGCCCTGTATGCGCTGTTCACCAATGTGCTGGGCTTCGGCAAGCCGGTGGATTTTACGCCGGTGACGCAGGCCGCGTGGTTCGGGCTGCCCCACTTCGCCGCGCCCACGTTTAACGTGCAGGCCATCATGCTGATTGCGTCGGTTGCCGTGATTCTGGTGGCGGAAAACCTCGGGCATCTGAAAGCGGTCGCGGGCATGACGGGGCGCAATATGGACCCGTATATGGGGCGCGCGTTTGTCGGCGACGGGCTGGCGACGATGCTTTCCGGCGCGGTGGGCGGCAGCGGTGTGACGACCTATGCGGAGAATATCGGCGTGATGGCGGTGACGAAAGTCTACTCGACGCTAGTCTTCGTGGCGGCGGCGGTCATCGCCCTGCTGCTCGGCTTCTCGCCGAAATTTGGCGCGCTGATCCACACTATTCCGGCCCCGGTCATCGGCGGCGCGTCGATTGTGGTCTTCGGGCTGATTGCGGTCGCGGGCGCGCGTATCTGGGTGCAAAACCATGTGGATCTGAGCCAGAACGGCAACCTGATTATGGTGGCGGTAACGCTGGTGCTGGGCGCGGGTGATTTTGCGCTCACGGCAGGCGGCTTTACGCTTGGCGGCATCGGCACCGCGACCTTTGGAGCGATTGCGCTCAATGCGCTGTTAAGCCGCAAACAGGCGCAGACGCCGGAGCCGGTACTTGCGCCACAGGAGCCGCCCCCGCAGGCATAAAAAAACCGCCGGGAATGCCCGGCGGTCAGGGGTGCTATTAACCTTTGACGTACATAGAATGGTTAATAACGGTCATGCGAGGCGCTAGCTACGTCCGCCGCCATGACTGTTTTTACCCCCTTTTTTCCCGGCTTCGGAGGCGCGTTGCGGGTCATTTTTGAAGTTCCCGCCGCTGTGCTGGCCACCTTTACGACCTGCTTCTGATGCTCTGTCACGATCTTCTGCGAAATTACCTGAACCACCACGATGGTTTGCCATTTCTGACCTCCAGATTGTGTGAATCATTAGACATCATACTGCATTCAGTAAAAGAGGATTCTTTCACCTCACGGCACTGGCCGGAGCCGTTATCGTTGCCGCGTGATTAAAAGCTTAGCCAGGGTGCCCGACCTCGCCACTTTTCGGAAACATTTAGCAACATCAATCTGGCGTTTCGCCCGTAAAACTGACGAAACGATTAATAAGGCATTCTTATGATTGAAAAATTTCAGCGCTTAAAAAATGTGATCTAATGCTACAAACACCCCATTCATAGATAAGCTCTTATTTTTAAAGATTTTTTAGCTGCCGGTTTGCACTCTGCCATCAGGGGCATATGCTTTATAGATGAGCGCAGCGATAACGGCTGTGGCAACCACTGATACAGGAGCAAGGCTGATGGCGAAAGTTCTGGTGCTTTATTATTCCATGTATGGGCATGTCGAAACGCTGGCGCACGCAGTGGCGGAAGGCGCCGAAAAGGTTCAGGGCGCGGAAGTGACAATTAAGCGCGTGCCGGAAACTATGCAGGCGGAAGCCTTCGCGAAAGCGGGCGGGAAAACGCAAAATGCGCCGGTCGCCACGCCGCAGGAGCTCGCCGATTACGACGCGATTATCGTCGGCACCCCGACCCGCTTTGGCAATATGTCCGGTCAGATGCGTACCTTCTTTGACCAGACCGGCGGCCTGTGGGCCTCCGGCGCGCTGTACGGCAAACTGGCGAGCGTGTTTAGCTCAACCGGTACGGGCGGCGGTCAGGAGCACACGATCTCCTCCACATGGACTACGCTTGCTCATCATGGAATGATCATTGTGCCTATCGGTTACGGGGCGCAGGAGCTGTTTGATATTTCCACGGTTCGCGGCGGAACGCCTTACGGCGCGACCACCATCGCAGGCGGCGACGGTTCACGCCAGCCAAGCCAGGAAGAACTGGCGATCGCCCGCTATCAGGGCGAATACGTGGCGGGCCTCGCCGTCAAAATGAAAGGCTAACTCACTTCACTGGAGGAAAGCATGCCAACACAAGAATCGAAAACCCATCACGTGGGGGAATGGGCCAGCCTGCGTAATACGTCCCCTGAGATCGCCGAAGCGATTTTTGAAGTGGCCGATTATGACGAGGTGATGGCCGAGAAAATCTGGGAAGAAGGCAGCGACGAAGTGCTCATTCGCGCCTTTAAGAAAACCGATAAAGATTCGCTCTTCTGGGGCGAACAGACGATCGAACGTAAAAACGTCTGACGCTTCGGCCCTCTGCGTATGCAGAGGGCTTCGTTTTATGGTTGCGCGCGCTGCGCTGCCAGCTGTTTCTCAAAAGCCGCCCGCGACTGCGCGACATAGCGCGCCAGCCCTGCCTTATCGATAAACGCGTTATTCTCTCCCCTCGCCTTGCGCGCCATTTTATCCATCAGGCCAAAACGCTCGCCTTTGTTGGCAAGAAAAATATCCACCTGTTGCGCCTCAAGCCGCGCAAAACTGCGACGGATATCTTCCACCAGTGTCGGATAGTTGCGGTTGTTGATAAGCGGATACCCCGGCGTCGCGAGGCTGTCGGCATAGATAAGCGTTTTACCGTCAGCGAGTGTGACTTTCCATGAGGTCGCTCCCGGAAGATGGCCTGGCGTGAAAATGGCCGCAAGCGTCACGCCGCCCAGATGCCACTGCTGCCCGTCCTGCGCTTCCATATCCACCGTCACTGGCGGGAACGGCAGCGCGTCGCCCAGCGCGAAATCCTCTTTACCACCGCGCGCCATCTGCTCTGCATTGGCGTGGCTTGCGATAACGCGCGCGCCGCTCCACGCTTTAAGCCTCGCGATGCCGCCCGCCTGATCGAGTCGCGCATGGCTGTTCGCGATGTAGCGAATATCGGCCATGCGAAAACCGAGCGCTTCAATGTTGCGCCTGATTTGCGGCGCGCTGGCATCAAGACCCGCGTCAATCAGAATGTGGCCCTGCGGCGTGGTAAGCAGCACCGACGAGAGGTTTTCGGTGCCGACGTACCAGACGCCAGGCCAGATGGCGAAGGGCTGAACGGGCTTCGCCCAGGCTTCAAAAAGGGAATACGGCGGTGCCTCGGCGAGCGGCTGGGCGGGGTCGAGCGCGGCATGCGCGGGTACAGAGAGCAGTGACATCAGACAAGAAAAAAGTGCGATACGGGGTTTCATTATCATCTCCTGAATAAGGAGACGCAGTATAATCAGCGCCTTTTTAATGCGGCTCAATTGGAATGACATCTGATGAATATCCTGCAACTGGATATGAACCTGCTGAAAGTGCTCTATGTGATGCTACAGACGGGTACGACCGGCGAGACGGCGCAGCGGCTGAATATTACGCCTTCCGCCGTGAGCCACGCGCTCTCGCGCCTGCGTGAAGCGCTGGGCGATCCGCTGTTTCGACGCGAAGGGAACCGCCAGCATCCAACGCCTTTTGCACAGGCGCTGCGCGATAAACTGGTGCCGCTGTTCGTTTCGCTGAATGAAGAGATGTTCGGCGAGCCGCAGCCGCACGAGCGGCGTTTTCGGGTGGTGGTGCCGCCCGCGCTCAATACGCTGCTCGCCCCTGTTCTTGCGCAAAAAGCGCATCAGGCGCAGGCGAGCGTCGAGTGCGTGGCGTTCGAGCGGCGCGCCTGGCGTGACGATCTGGTGGATGGGTCAATTGATCTGCTGCTGGCGGTGGGCGATCACCAGAAGCAGCTTAGCGCGCTGCACTATGAGCGCGTCGGGCAGACGCGGCTGGTTATCCTTTATGGCCCGCCGCTTCGCCCTGCGCTTGCCGGGCAAAAGAGCCTGACGCTTGCAGGGCTGTGCGACTACCCGCATGCCTATTGTCACCCGTGGCCACAGCCAGAAAACGAGCTGGATCGCCAGCTGGCGCGCAGTGGACTGACGCGGCGGCTGGGGTTTATCGGCACCGATTACGCCCAGCTTCCCGGCGCGCTGCGCGAAGCGCCGCTACTGGCGGTGGTGCCCTGGCCATGGTTTGCCACGCTCAAAGATAACGCGCAGCTCTCGATGCTGGAGCTTGACGATGAAAAAGCGCTCGGCAGTCTTTTTTTGCAGTACCGCACCTCGACGGTGCCATGGAAAAAGCGTCTGATAAGCGCGGTACGTCAGGCGCTAACGCCCTGGTATCATTGAGAATCTTCTCAAATGCACTGAGGGAGCCTCAAGGCTGGCTACACTGGATTCATGTACTCATTACTCCTGAGATACATGCTCGATGTGAATCCCCTGATACTGTTATTTCCTGCCCGGTGGGCAGGATTTTTTTTGCCTGTTACAGGGAGAGCGAAACTAATCGTTATGGCGTGGCGGCATCGGGTGACGGCGGTGTCAGCAGCACATAGCGATAGAGAAGCTGATTAAGCCGGGTGGCGGTTTCCTGACGCAGCGCACCAGGCTCAACGCCCTGCTGGCGCTGCTCTGCCATCTGACGCAGCAACTCCTCCGCAGGCGGCATGGCGGCAAACGCCTGGTGAATATTAAACACCATCGTTTTAAGCTCGCTGCCGGTCAGGTATTTCCCCCGCCGCTCATCCAGCGCGTTGAGCCGCGCGGTCAATTCGTCAAGCTGCGTCATGCCACGGCGCCAGCCATCCAGATTTTGCAGCGGCAGCGCCGCGGCGCTCATCTGCTGACGCCATTCGCGGGTCAGCGTTTGTACCTGGGCGTGCTGAGGCAAAAGTTGGCCCGCCTGGCGCACCAGCTCACAGGCAAAACGGATATTGCGATCGGGCGGCAGCGTTGTCAGCCACCCCAGACGCTGGCGCGTTTGCGTCAGGAGCATAGCAGGATCAATCTGGCGCGCCTGTTCCGGTGTGATGGTGGCACTGTCTGCCATCTGCGGCCACGCGCGAAGTGACGCCGCAATCCGCGCCTGCACTGGATCGGGGCGGTGATACGCCTGCCAGCCCATCAACACGGCGCTGCCCGCCACCAGCATAGTGAGCATCCCGGCGATGAACGGCTTCAGGCTACGGCGCGTTAGCATGTGAGCCGATGCCACGTCTGGCGCAGGCACGCTGTCCGGAACATACACCCGGCGGATATCATCATCCGTCTGCGGATCGTTAACCGTCACCGCGCGCTCCTTCAGCGTCACTTCACTCTGCCCCGCGTCATTTTCCAGCCGCGCCGCTGCGTTTTGCAGATGCAGACGCAGCGCGTCCATCTGACTGACATGCTTAAGCTCAAGGCGCTCCAGCACCGTGATAATACGTGTCAGGTGCTGCTCCGCCTGATAGAGCGCGCCGAGATCCGCATAACGCAACGAGAAAGTGCGCAGCGTCTGCTGCACACGCTGGCTGAGGCCGCTTAAAATCTCCATTCGCGCGTGTACCGGCTGCGGCCACAGGTTGCCCCACTGGCGCGAGATGAGCGCCTCGAGGATCGCCAGCCCTTCGTTAAGACCGGGCAACCCCAGCAAGCGCAGACGCGCCTGCGTATACCAGGCGGCGGTTTGCAGCTCGACACCATTGCGCTCAAAGAGCGAGAGCGACAGCTGTTCGACCCGCCGCCAGTCCACATCCGGGCGCGCCGGGTGCGTGAGTTTGCCGAGCTCTTCGCGAAGCGCGGCGTAGTCCGGCAGCAGGCGCGGATCGCTGCCGGTTTTCAGATGACGTTCGGTGGACGTGTCCATAATATCCCTGTCCTGAAGGCCGCTCAGATCGCGGCGCGGTTATCCATAAACTGCTGTTGTTTGAGGTGGCGGATCAGCACCCGCCCTTCTGGCATAAACGCCGTGCCGTAGCGCACCAGCCCCACGCCTTTCAGCTCGGCGTCGATGGCATAGCGCAGCTCGCCGGGAAGGGATTGCGGGAGCATCACAACGTTGATCCGTTTCAGACGCGGCTCATATTTCAGCAATACGGCAGAGAGCGCGCTGATGAGTTCATGGGCGGTGCCGGGCATACCCTGAAGAATTTTGGTCAGATCCGGCAGGCCGTAATCCGGCAGATGTTTGAGGCTACCGGCGCGGGTATTGAGAATGCGCTGCATGTTATCGAGCACCGACAAAATGACCTGATTTTCTTCGCTGACCGCATCCAGCGGCAGGCCGCCGTCGAAATTGCCGTAGAGTATTTCATAGAGCGATGGCGAGAGAGGGGTTTCGGGCATCATTTTCTCCTTCCATGAATAAGGTGATGACTTAGCTGCATAACACGGCGGCGCGCGCCGGATCGATGGCGATAAGTGCCGCCAGCAGCTGTTCCATATCAGTTTGCAGGCGCGCTTTCTCCGCGTCGCTACGCCCGGCTTTCATACGCAGCAACCGCAGCCGTCTGGCACCCACTTCAAAAAGCAGCGCCGGCTCCCATTGTGCAAGCGTCATTTGCGACGCGCCCGCGTCCAGCGCGGCAAGCAGATGCAGCGCCAGATCGTTTTTGCCGTATTGCTCCGCCAGACGCGCCATCAGCAGGCGCAAAAGCCAGCGCTGGCGCGGTGTGGTGAGCGCGGGCCGGGTCTGTAGCCAGCCGAGTGCTGCGTCAATACCGTCGCTGTCGGCGAGCGCGACGGCTTCCGGCTCCAGTTGCAGTACCTCGTCATCGGCGGCGCTGCCAGCGTCCACAACGTGCGCTGCGTCAGGGCCGGAGGCATTCTCGCGCACCTGCTGCGCGATCCAGTGTTGCGTTACCTCATCGGCAAACGGCGTGCCGTCGCTAAACGCCAGCGTCTCAAGGCCGGGCAGCCGGTTTAACAGCCCGTTCAGATCGGCGCGAATGATGCCTGCCAGTGTCTCCTTACCAGACTTCTGCAGCGCTTCGTGAAGATACCACTGCAAATCGAGCCACAGATGGCTGGCACCGCGCGCAAAGAGGCTGTCGGCCTGCTCCAGCAGCTCAAGCCAGCTCTGCTGAAGCCAGAGCCTCTTCAACAATGCGCGCTGGTCGGCCTTCGGGGGTTCTATGCGGGTGCGTCCGTCGCCTGCGAGCGGCGGCAACTGGTGAAGGGTGTCGTGACGCAGGCTTTTCATCATGCGGTGGGCGGCGAGCCAGCCGTCAGGCTGATTACGCAGGTAGTCGGCAAGCTGACGGGCCTGATCCAGCAGATCGCGCCCGGACGTAATTGCGCTGATAACAGGCGCAGCCGTGGGCTGCGACGCGTTGCTGTCGCTGGTGGTTTGCGGCACCACCGCATCCACGCCGCCCGCTTTCATCAGCCGCGCTTCCAGCGCGCCGTAAAGCGCGCTTAATGACGGACGCGCGGAAGGCTCCTCCTGCGCCAGCGCCTGTTCAATCAACAACAGCGCGCCCGCGGTGCGCCGGGCGTCATCGCGCGTCACTTCCGGGTAAAGCGACAGGCTGTCGAGCACGCGCGAGCCCGCAAGCCACTCCAGCGCCGCCTGACGACTGCGCGCGCGCTGCGGGTGCAACGACGTGCCAAAACGCGCAAGCAGCGCGGCGAGCAGTTCCAGCCCTTCGGCAAAACCAGCCTCGCCCTCCTGGTGCAGCCGCGACCACGCATAATAGGTGGCGACACGAATATCTTTCGATGCCGTGATCAGCACTTTTTCTGCCAGCTCGCCGATAAGCGTGAGATCGGCACCGGAAAGCTTATTCACCTCCTCGCGGATCTGCTGGAAATCGTCGTCATAACCCGGATCGTCCCCGGTGGGGGCCGTGGTGATGATGGGTTGAAGCCATTTTTCCCAGAGCGCGAGACGCGCCTGCGCCTGGGCGGCCAGTTCATCTGTCTGCGCCTGACAACTTTCCAGCACTGTCTGCAGCGATGCCATTGTTTCTCTCCCTGAAACGAAACCGCCAGCTCCGCCACAAGACGGGAAGCATTTATTTAACAGCGGGTTAAAGCGCAGATGCTACGCACGCAAGAGACATTCACAAGCAATGGGCAACGGGCAGATGTAAACAGAGTTTACGCATCAGGAGAGGTGTTCTGCGGCGAGGCGCTGGCTGCATGCCACAGGAATGTTGTCTTCAGTAACAAACTTACTGCAAGCGTTTAAGGAAAGACTGATGACACATGAGAGATAAAACGAAAAAGGGGACGCCTTTCGGCATCCCCTTAAATTGGTTGGCGGAAGCGCAGAGATTCGAACTCTGGAACCCTTTCGGGTCGCCGGTTTTCAAGACCGGTGCCTTCAACCGCTCGGCCACACTTCCGCAATGACGCGAACTATAAACATCCCCCTGCGCCGTGTAAAGCCCGAATGTGTTCGATTGCCTTAAAAACAGCCAAAAGCACGCTAATTGACTGAAATACCGGCACAACGATCACAAATACAGCAGCTTTACGGGCAATAACGGCGTCGCGCTCCGGTTAATGTTTTTTGATGTACATATCTTTTGTGTAGTAGAAGCCCAGGTTATTGGAGTAAAAACCGCCAACCCAGGGTTTCACCATATGGGTACGCACGTAGTGATAGACCGGAATCGCAGGCACATCCTGAGCCAGGATCGTTTCCGCCTGCTGATAATATTTCCCGCGTTCGGTGGCATCAGCGGCTTTTGAAGCGTTCGTCAGGACCTCGTCATACGCTTTGTTGGTATAGCGCGAGGTGTTCTGGCTGTCGCCGGTGCGGTAGTTATTCAGGAAGGTCGAGGCGTCGTCGTAATCGGCGTTCCAGGCGTAGCGTACCACGTCAAAATTGCCGGTGTGTTTACTATCCAGCATGGTTTTCCACTCCTGGTTCTGGAGCTTTACCACCACGCCGAGATTTTTCTGCCACATGGAGCTTGCCGCGATGGCGATGCGCTGGTGCGATTCCAAAGTGTTATAGAGCAGATTAAACGTGAGCGGATGCTGCGCATTGAAGCCTGCCTCCTCCAGCAGTTTTTTCGCCTCGCTGACGCGTTTTTCCAGCGGCCAGCTGGCGTACTCCGGCGGCGCAATTTTCACGCCGCCAATTTCAGGCTGGCTGACCACCCACGCCGGACGCTGCCCCTGCGCCAACACTTTTTGGGCGATGATGTCTTTGTCGAGCGCCATGTTGAGCGCGCGGCGCACACGTGGATCGTTAAACGGCGGTTTGCTGGTGTTAAATTCGTAGTAATACGTCGCCAGCAGTGGAGAGACATTAACCTGATCGGGCAGCGTTTTTTTCAACTGCGTGAACTGATTGAGTGGCACAGTACTGGTGATGTCAATTTCGCCCGCTTTATAGCGATTCAGATCCGCTGTTTCAGCGGCGATCGGCAGATAAGTCACTTTATTAATGACGGTCTCTTTGTCGTTCCAGTAGCGTTTATTACGCTCGGCCACGATCTTTTCATTCACCACCCAGTCGGTGACTTTGTACGCCCCGCTGCACACGAAATGCTCCGGCCGCGCCCATTTATCGCCGAAACGCTCAATGGCGGTTTTATCGATGGGCACCAGCGACGGGTGCGCCAGCATCGACAGGAACGCCGCGGTGGGCTGCGTCAGCGTCACCTGAATGGTATTGTCATCCAGCGCCTTCACGCCCAACGTGTCGGTCGGCTTTTTGCCGTTGGCGATGTCAGCAGCGTTTTCAATATTCATGTTGCCCGGAAAGCTGGCATAAGGAGAGACGGTTTTCGGGTCGACCAGACGCCGCCAGCTCCAGACCACATCTTCCGCCGTGATAGGCTCGCCGTCAGACCAGGTCACGCCTTTGCGCAGATGAAACGTCCAGACGGTGTTGTCTTTGTTTTCCCAGCTTTCTGCGAGCCGCGGTTCAATCGAGCCATCTTTACGCACCGCCACCAGCCCTTCAAAAACGTCGCTGATGATGTTGAATTCAACGTCGCTCTCCACTTTATGCGGATCGAGCGAGGCAGGCTCGCTGCCGTTGTTGCGCACCAGTTCCTGTTTTGCCGCCAGCTCAACGCCTGCCGGCACCTGCGCCGCATACGCCGTCGCGCATGCGCCGGAAATGACGGCAGCGATGAGAGAAAAAGTCAGAGCCTTATGATTCACTTTCATTTTCCACGCCTTGTGTGTTGTTGTGATGTGTCGTTAACACTGATAGTCGCGCGCCGGGTTTCATGCAACGGTTTTACGTCATATATAAGAGGGGGATCTGAAAGCGCGTCGGGGCAGCCCGGTTTTTATGATATAAACGCCTTTTCTGAGTCCTTGTTTTTAGAGAAATAAAGCAGCGTAAAGATGGGTAAAAGGGCTTTTCCCGTTGCGTGCTACCTTCTATGCTCGGAAACTAAACACCTGTAATGAGAGACTACTCATGGATCGCTTAATTACCTCTGCGCGCGACAGACAGTCGCTGCTTAGCACCCATAAGGTTCTGCGTAACACCTATTTTATGCTGAGCCTGACGCTGGCGTTTTCCGCGATCACCGCGACCGCCAGTACCGTATTCGCACTGCCATCGCCGGGTTTGATTCTGACGCTGGTCGGTATGTACGGCCTGATGTTCCTGACCTACCGCCTGGCCGATAAACCGAGCGGCATCCTGGCGGCGTTCGCCTTCACCGGCTTTCTGGGCTATATTCTGGGGCCGATGCTGAATGCCTATCTGTCTGCCGGTATGGGCGATGTCATCGCACTCGCGCTTGGCGGCACCGCGCTGGTGTTCTTCTGCTGCTCCGCCTACGTGTTGACCACCCGTAAAGATATGTCTTTCCTGGGCGGTATGCTGATGGCGGGCGTGGTGGTTGTGCTGATCGGCATGGTGGCGAACATCTTCCTGCAGCTTCCTGCGCTGCACCTGGCGATTAGCGCCGTGTTTATTCTGCTTTCTTCAGGCGCGATCCTGTTTGAAACCAGCAATATCATCCACGGCGGCGAAACCAACTACATTCGCGCGACCGTCAGCCTGTATGTGTCGCTCTACAACATCTTCGTGAGCCTGCTGAGCATTCTGGGCTTCGCGAGCCGCGACTAACGGTTAACCGAAACTGCGCTTAAGCCCCGCCCCGTGCGGGGCTTTGTTTTTTCTGGCGGCGGGAATTTGCTACACTGCGCGCTGTGTGAATCAGGGCAAAAATGCGTATGTTAACGTTTGAAGGTAAAGAGTTTGAAACCGACGCCGAGGGCTATCTGAAAGTCTTCGACGCCTGGAACGAAGGCCTGGCGGAAGTGATTGCCGAAAAAGAAGGCATCACGCTCACGCCAGAGCACTGGGAAGTGGTGCGCTTCGTGCGCGAGTTTTATATCGAATTTAATACATCGCCGGCTATTCGCATGCTGGTCAAAGCGATGGCGTCGAAATTTGGCGAAGAGAAAGGCAGTAGCCGCTATCTCTATCGCCTCTTTCCGAAAGGCCCGGCAAAGCAAGCCACTAAAATCGCGGGTCTGCCGAAACCCGTGAAGTGCATTTAATAGCGAATACGGAAATCCTGGTAATCTTCCGCGGGCGAATGCGGCTCGGTCAGCACCTTTTCCACATGGGCGCTGCGCGGTCCGCCCGCTTTCAGCCAGGCGATTAACTTCTCCACCTGCTCGGCCTCGCCGCAGGCCAGCACCTCCACGCTGCCGTCGTCCAGATTACGCGCATAGCCGGTCAGACCCAGCCGCGTCGCTTCATGCTGCGTGGTGTAGCGAAACCCGACGCCCTGTACCCGGCCATGTACCCAGGCCATTGTGCATTGTTGTGCCATAGCGGTTCTCCTTTGCAGTGGCGTTGCATTTCCCGGCTGAAGTCGGGAGAATGGCGCCCATTTTCTTTGAATCACAGAATAGCAAATTATGAGCGTACGTTTAGTGTTAGCCAAAGGGCGCGAGAAATCTCTCCTGCGCCGCCATCCCTGGGTCTTTTCCGGTGCCGTCGCGCGCATGGAAGGTAAAGCCGCACCGGGTGAAACCATCGACATCGTCGACCATCAGGGAAAATGGTTAGCACGCGCCGCCCTCTCCCCCGCTTCGCAGATCCGCGCGCGCGTCTGGACGTTTGATCCGAATGAAACCATCGATATCGCCTTTTTTACTCGCCGCCTGCAACAGGCGCAGCAGTGGCGCAACTGGCTGGCGAAAAAGGACGGGCTCGACAGCTACCGTCTTATCGCTGGTGAATCGGACGGCCTGCCGGGCGTGACGATTGACCGTTTCGGTAATTTCCTGGTGCTGCAACTGCTCTCGGCGGGCGCGGAATATCAGCGCCCGGCGCTGGTGTCGGCCCTGCAGGCGCTCTATCCGGAATGCGCCATCTATGACCGCTCCGACGTCGCGGTACGTAAAAAAGAAGGTATGGAGCTCGCGCAGGGGCCGGTCAGCGGCGAACTGCCGCCGGATCTGCTCGCGATTGAAGAGCACGGCATGAAGCTACTGGTGGATATCAAAGGCGGCCATAAAACGGGGTATTACCTGGATCAGCGCGACAGCCGTTTCGCCACGCGCCGTTACGTAGAAGACAAACGCGTGCTGAACTGCTTCTCTTACACCGGCGGTTTTGCCGTTTCTGCGCTGATGGGCGGCTGCCGCCAGGTCATCAGTGTCGATACGTCGCAGGACGCGCTGGATGTGGCGAAGCAAAACGTTGAGCTGAACAAGCTTGATATCAGCAAAGCAGAATTCGTGCGCGATGACGTCTTTAAGCTGCTGCGCAAATATCGCGACCAGGGCGAGACGTTCGACGTCATCGTAATGGACCCGCCGAAATTCGTTGAGAACAAGAGCCAGCTTCAGGGCGCATGCCGCGGTTATAAAGACATCAATATGCTGGCTATCCAGCTGCTTAACCCTGGCGGCATTTTGCTGACGTTCTCCTGCTCCGGGCTGATGACCACCGATTTATTCCAGAAAATTGTTGCCGATGCCGCAACAGATGCGGGGCGTGATGTACAATTTATAGAGCAGTTCCGTCAGGCCGCCGATCACCCCGTGATCGCGAGCTACCCGGAAGGTCTTTATCTGAAAGGGTTTGCCTGTCGCGTCATGTAGCTTGAAAAGGAATGCTCCGCCCTTATATACAGGGTATGAACGTTTCCCGGGAGGTGACAATGATTGCCAGCAAATTTGGTATCGGCCAGCAGGTTCGTCATTCTCTTTTAGGGTATTTAGGGGTTGTGGTGGATATCGACCCTGAATACTCGCTTGATGAACCTGAAGTCGATGAACTGGCGGTAAACGCCGAGCTGCGCGCCGCGCCGTGGTATCACGTCGTGATGGAAGACGACGACGGCCAGCCCGTGCACACCTATCTTGCAGAAGCCCAGCTCAGTGGCGAAATGCAGGAGGAACATCCGGAGCAACCCTCTATGGATGAACTGGCGCGATCCATTCGCCAGCAGCTCCAGGCACCCCGTCTGCGTAACTAAAAAAACCCGGCAACGCCGGGTTTTTTATTACTGTAAAAGACCGAGACGCGGAATTTCTATCGCCGGACAGCGGTCCATCACCACCTTCAGCCCCGCATCGCGCGCCAGTACGGCGGCCTCTTCGTTGATGACGCCAAGCTGCATCCAGAGCGTTTTTGCGCCGATCGCAATCGCCTCCTGCGCAACCCCCCACGCGGCCTCGGAGTTACGGAACACATCCACCATATCGACTTTTTCCGGCACGTCAGCAAGCGTGGCGTATCCCTGCTGGCCGAGCAGCGTTTTGCCCGCCACTTTCGGCGAGACGGGGATAACGTGATAGCCTTTATCCAGAAGATACGACATGACGCGATAGCTCGGACGGTCCGGTTTATCGCTCGCGCCCACCAGCGCGATCGTTTTGGTGCTCTGTAAAATCTCTGCGATATCAGAATCTTTCATTTTACCTCCCCGTTAGCTCAGTCCTTTCAGTGTATGCCAAAGGCGTCGGGCGCACCATGCGACGACGGTAAGCAGAAACGCACACAGTTTTTGCCGGCTTCGCTTGCAGCCGCCATCACTTCCAGTAATCTGTAGGCAGTTATGTAATCCGGAAAATAATATGGAACTGACAACCCGAACCCTGCCAGCCCAAAAGAAAATCGCCCTGGTGGCGCATGACCACTGCAAATCGATGCTGATGAAATGGGTGGAGCGCCATAAAGCGTTGCTGGCAAACCATACGCTGTATGCAACCGGCACCACAGGCAATCTGGTACAACGCGCGACCGGTCTTGACGTCAACGCCATGCTGAGCGGCCCGATGGGCGGCGATCAGCAGGTAGGCGCGATGATCGCCGAAGGCAAAATCGACGTGCTGATTTTCTTCTGGGATCCGCTCAACGCCGTGCCGCACGATCCCGACGTCAAAGCGCTGCTGCGCCTTGCCACCGTCTGGAATATCCCGGTGGCGACCAATCTCTCAACCGCGGATTTTATTATCCAGTCGCCGACCTTTAGCGACACGCTGGATGTGTTAATCCCCGACTATCCGCGCTATCTCGCCGAACGCCTGAAATAAGTTACGGCTTACGAGCCGTCGGTACGCCGAGACGCGTCAGCGCTTCGACAAACACCGACGGCGCCGCTTTGTCATACAGCAGCCAGACCCGGTGCCGCGCGCGGGTCAGCGCCACATAGAGCAAACGCCGCTCTTCGGCATCCGGGAAATCCTCCGGTGGCGGCAACAGCGCCTGTTCCATGATGGATTCCCGCGCTGGCGCCGGAAAGCCTTCCCGCCCCTCGTTCAGCCCGAGAATAATCACATAATCCGCCTGCTGCCCTTTGCTGGCGTGAATCGTCATAAATTCCAGTTGCAGCTTCGGCCAGCGGGTCGCGGCCATTTCCAGCGCCGCCGGGCGCAGATGGTGGTAGCGCGCCAGCACCAGAATGCGCTCGTCAGGGCGCACGTAACCGCTCATCTTATCAAGCAGCGCCTCCAGTTGCTCCTGCGCAAGCAGCGTCACGGCGTTCTTGTCACCCGCGCGCAGACTGTTGAGCGGTTTTTCACGCTGGTGCGGGTTTTGTTGAATGAAGCGATTAGCGATATCGCCGATGCGCCCGTTAAAACGGTAGGTGGTATCCAGCGCGCACTGGTCGCCCCGGCCAAAATGCGCCTCAAACGCCGTCGTTAGCGAAAGCTGCGCGCCGCTAAAGCGGTAGATAGCCTGCCAGTCGTCACCCACCGCAAACAGGCTGGTGGCGGAGTTCTGACGCCGCAGGGCAGCCAGCAGGGCCGCGCGCTGCGGCGAGATATCCTGAAACTCGTCCACAAGAATATGCTTCCACGGACTGACGAACCGGCCTTTTTCCAGCACATTGATGGCCTGATGGATAAGCCCGGAAAAATCGACGGCCTCTTCGGCTTTTAGCGCGGCTTTCCAGGCTTTCAGCAGCGGTGCCATCAGTTTGACGCGCTTCTGGAACAGATCGCGTACCTCGTCGGGCGCGGCGGATATCATCTCGGCCTGCGAGCCGCCATGCATGCGCATCAGCCCCAGCCAGCGGTCGAGACGGCTCGCCAGCCGTTTGCCCAGCGTCTCGTCCTCCCAGAAATCGCCGTCCTCAACGTCCCACTCCAGCTCGTCGGTAAGCCACTGTCGCCACCCCTTCGCCTGCGCTTTTTTCTCGCGGCACTGTTCCCGCCAGGCGTTCAGTAAGAGTTCATGGCGCGCCGCGGTATCGTTTTCCAGCTCGCTGACGCGCGGGGTTTTCCGCCCGCCCTGGCCGATAATTTGCAAGGCCAGCGCATGAAACGTGCGTGCGGTGATGGCATCCGTATGCAGCCGCGCCTGAAGCCGCTCTTCCATTTCTTTGGCAGCCTGACGCCCGAACGCCAGCAGCAGGATCTGCTCCGCCGTCGCCTCGCCGCGCTCAATAAGCCAGCCTGCGCGCGCCACCAGCACGGAGGTTTTGCCGCTCCCGGCGCCGGCCAGTACCAGCAGCGAGCTTTCGCCGTTGACGACAGCCCGCGCCTGCGACGGATTCAGCGGCGAGCTTTCAATCTGCGAGAAGAAATCGGCGTAGCGCGTCAGCATCGCGTCGGTATAGGCCTGATTATGCAAAAGACGCTTCGCCTCGCTGTCGGCAAGCCAGGCCTGACATTCGCGCCAGGCCTCGCGGCAGTTATCGAACGCCTCAAGGCGCGATGTCGGCATCGGCAGCGCCTGCAACGCCCGGCGCAGCGCGTGACACAGCGCCTCCCCCTCTTCACGCTTAAGCCATTTTTCCTGGGATTCGCTACTGCGAAGTTTCTCCTGCCAGGCATTTAGCACCCCTGCCGCCACCTCGCTCATCTCCTGGCTCCACTGCTGCCAGAGCGCCATCAGATGATGGTAAAAGCGCTGGGTTTCCGCCCATTCGGTACCGTGCAGACGAACGACTTTGTTATCCGGCAGCGTAAATTCCAGCTCCCCCCAGACAAGCCCCCGACGGCATTCAATGCCCAGCAACTGATTAAACGGGATCAGATATTCATGCTTATCCCCGGAGACTTTCACTCCGGCGGTGAGAATTTCTGCGCGATCATAGGGATGCTGCGCCAGACGTTTACCCAGAGAGGTTGCTTTCAGTTCCATGAGGCTGCCAGTCAATAGTGTTATGAGGCTAAGTTTACCCGCCTGCGATATCACGCTCCAGACCCAAAACGCGTTACAATTGTTGTGGTTATCACTCCGGCGCTCTGCCGACGCTTTTGAGGTTTTATGCGTACTGTTTTAAATATTCTGAATTTCGTCCTGGGTGGCTTCGCCACGACGTTCTCCTGGCTGGTGGCGACGCTTGTCAGCATTATTTTTATCGTGACGCTGCCGCTGACGCGCTCCTGTTGGGAAATCACTAAACTGTCGCTATTGCCGTACGGCAATGAAGCGGTGCATGTCGATGAACTTGACCCGGCGGGCAAAAACGCCCTGCTGAACACCGGTGGCACGCTGCTGAATGTTTTCTGGCTGGTGTTTTTCGGCTGGTGGCTGTGCCTGCTGCATATCGCGACCGGCATTGCGCAGTGTGTCACTATCATCGGCATCCCGGTAGGCATCGCAAATTTTAAAATCGCCGCGATTGCGCTCTGGCCGGTTGGGCGTCGCGTCGTCTCCGTGGAAACCGCGCAGGCAGCCCGCGAAGCCAATGCCCGCCGCCGTTTCCAGTAAAAACGGATGCGCTCATGATGCTCAATCCTCTGCTTCACCGTCACGCCTGGAACAGCGCGTGGCTCACTAACGTGCGCATTTTTATCGCGCTGTGCGGGACGGCGGCGCTGCCCTGGTGGCTTGGCGAGGCGAAGCTGACTATTCCGCTGACGCTTGGCGTTGTGGCCGCAGCACTCACCGATCTCGACGACCGCCTGACGGGACGCCTGCGCAATCTGCTGATTACGCTGGTCAGCTTTTTCATTGCCTCCGCTTCGGTGGAACTGCTGTTTCCGTGGCCGTGGCTGTTCGCCGCCGGGCTGACGGTCTCGACCATCGGTTTTATTTTGCTTGGCGGCCTCGGACAACGCTACGCGACTATCGCCTTCGGCGCGTTGCTTATCGCCATCTATACGATGCTCGGGGTTTCACTCTATGAGCACTGGTATCAGCAGCCGCTGCTGCTGCTCGCAGGTGCGGTCTGGTACAACCTGCTGACGCTTGCCGGGCATTTGCTCTTTCCGGTGCGTCCTCTTCAGGAAAATCTCGCCCGCTGTTATGAACAGCTGGCGCACTATCTGGAAATTAAATCACGTTTTTTTGACCCGGATATCGAAGACGAAAACCAGGTGCCGATGATGGAACTGGCGATGGCGAACAGCCAGCTGGTCGCGACATTAAACCAGACCAAAGCCTCGCTGCTCACCCGCTTGCGCGGCGACCGCGGTCAGCGCAGCACGCGCCGTACACTGCACTACTATTTTGTCGCGCAGGATATTCACGAGCGCGCCAGTTCGTCGCATATCCAGTATCAGACGCTGCGGGACACCTTCCGCTACAGTGACGTGATGTTCCGCTTCCAGCGGCTGCTTTCGATGCAATCGCAGGCGTGTCAGCAGCTCGCGCGCTCTGCGCTGCTTCGTACGCCCTATCAGCATGACCCGCGTTTTGAGCGCGCGTTTACGCACCTTGACGCCGCACTCGATCGCACCGCCGCGGCCGGTGGCTCGGCATCAGAAATTAAAGCCGTGCGCTTTCTGGTCGCGAATCTTAAGGCTATCGACGCTCAGCTCGCGACGATCGAATCAGAACAGCCGTTTACACAAGCAGATGCCAGCGGGAGCGAGCACAGCCTTGCCGATGATAGCCTGAACGGCTTTAGCGATATCTGGTTTCGCCTGACGCGTAATCTGACGCCGCAGTCCGCGCTGTTCCGCCATGCGGTGCGGATGTCCGTTGTGCTGTGCGTGGGCTACGCCTTTATTCAGTTCACCGGGCTGAACCACGGCTACTGGATTTTGCTGACCAGCCTGTTTGTGTGCCAGCCGAACTACAACGCCACGCGACATCGCCTGACGCTGCGCATTATCGGCACCCTGGCGGGCGTGGCGGTCGGTATTCCGGTGCTTTATTTCGTGCCTTCGCTGGAAGGCCAACTGGTACTCATCGTGATTACCGGCGTGCTGTTTTTTGTGTTCCGCACAGTGCAATACGCGCACGCCACGCTGTTTATCACGCTTTTGGTCTTGCTGTGCTTTAACCTGCTGGGCGAAGGGTTTGAAGTCGCTCTGCCGCGCGTGGTGGATACGATAATCGGCTGCGCTATCGCGTGGTGTGCCGTGAGCTTTATCTGGCCCGACTGGCGTTTTCGCCGGTTGCCGGTGGTGCTGGAGCGCGCGCTTAACGCCAACTGTCGCTATCTGGATGCCATCCTTGAGCAGTACCATCAGGGGCGCGATAACCGTCTCGCGTATCGCATCGCGCGTCGCGACGCGCATAACAGCGATGCGGAGCTGGCCTCGGTGGTGTCGAACATGTCCAGTGAGCCTCGCGTCAGCGCGCAGATGCGCGAACTCGCTTTCCGCTTTCTGTGCCTGAACCACACGCTGACCAGTTATATTTCAGCTCTGGGTGCTCACCGCGAAAAACTGACGCGCCAGGAGATCCTTTCTCTGCTGGACGACGCCGTCTGTTATGTGGATGACGCGCTCCATCATCAGCCTGCCGATGAAGCGCGAGTAGAAAACTCACTGACGCAACTGGCGCAGCGTATTGAACAGATAGAGCCGCGCCAGGAGAGTAAAGAGCCGCTGGTGCTTCAGCAAATCGGGTTGTTAATCTCTATTTTGCCGGAAATCAGTCGACTGCAGCGTCAGCTTATTCAGGACTGATTTTGCACCGAAAGCTGCATAAACCACTCCAGCAGCTCCTCGCGAATGTGCACAGGTAACGCTGCTTCATGGGTGCCGATGATGGCACCCTGAAGCGCATACAATACTTGCAGACTGAGATTTTTCCGGGCTTTGCGCAGCTTAAGCCAGCACTCTTTCGCACCGTATGCGCAGAGCGTTTCCACATCGCGTATTCCCGCTTCCCACAATGAGACTTCCAGCTGAACATTGAGATTGGGCAGATCTTTGACCCGCCGCTCGCGGGCACGCTCGTTTTTTTCCGCCTGCGCGCAGGCCAGCGCCATTCGTGCGTGATCGCGCAGCAAGGAGGGTGAATTCCAGAGCGTGTCATCTACAAGATAATAATTGAGGCTGATATGACGGCCGCGTCGGGTACAGACCAGCATCGGCGGATTGTGGGCGTGCTGGTAGTCACGACTCTCATTGCTGGCGCGCAGGTATAGTTTTCCTCCTGCCAGCATGGCGAACACGGCGTCATCAATGGCAAGGCTATAGCCGCCAAACAGTGAACGATGGGTAACATTTCCCAAAGATGAAAGTGTATTCTGCACCCGAACCAGCGTGTCAGACGAAGATTTATCCATGATTATTCCTTTTATATCAAACAGTAATGGATGAAAAATTCCATTAGCGTTTCCCTTAACAGGAACATATGAAAGTTGTGCGCCGTGAGCAATCCGAATTTTGTTTTAAGTGGAACGAGATGCGAAATTTGCGAGATGCTTTCCGAAATTTCGATTGATCTTTGGTCGCGCCAGCATTACTGTATATGCATACAGTAACTAGCGAGGCTGGACCTTTATGTACTCTTCTCATCAAAATCGCGCGTATGGCTCACGTCGTCTGGCAAAAGAAACGGCGGGCGCTTTGGCTCAGGCGGAAACCCGAGGCCTGATCAGTGAAGTGATGTACAACGAAGACCAGCCGTGGATGACGCAACTGGTCCTGCTGCCGCTCTTGCAGCAGCTCGGGCAGCAATCCCGCTGGCAGCTCTGGCTGACTCCGCAGCAACGTCTTAGCCGTGAATGGGTGGAATCCGCTGGTTTGCCGCTGACCAAAGTGATGCAAGTCAGCCAGATGAACCCGCAGGTTACGCTTGATTCTATGATCCGTGCGCTGGAAACCGGCAACTACAGCGTGGTAATTGCCTGGCTGCATGACGATCTAACGGATGATGAACATCGCCGTCTGACTGCAGCGGCCGAGAAAGGTAACGCCATGGGTTTTTTAATGCGTCCTGTTCAACCCTCTCTGCCGGGTGACCGACCACGTTCTGCCTTAAGAATTCACTCTGGCATGGTGCATTAATCTTTTTTAGGATAATTCCTGGTAATTTTTTGTGCATGTCTCTTTATCAGAAGCGATAGTGGTGAATGAACGGCCAGACGGGCACTCACGTCCGCTTTCGCACTTTACGAGCGATTAAAATTTCCTCAAAAATGTTAAATTTTGCTTTCGCAAGTTGTTTTTTTTCATATGCCTGACGGACTTCACACTTGTAAGTTTTCAACTACGTTGTAGACTTTACCTCGCTAGGGTGCTCATCAATAAACCGACATTATCGGTAGAGTAACCATTGAGCTATACCCCGGTGAAGGATTTAACCGTGAACTTTTCCCAAGGAAAAGCGCATGGCCTTTTTGGATGATAACGAGGCGCAAAAAATGAAAAAGACAGCTATCGCGATTGCAGTGGCACTGGCTGGCTTCGCTACCGTAGCGCAGGCCGCACCGAAAGATAACACCTGGTACGCAGGTGGCAAACTGGGTTGGTCCCAGTTTCACGATACCGGCTTTATCCCTAACGACGGCCCGACTCACGAAAGCCAGCTGGGCGCAGGCGCGTTCGGTGGTTACCAGGTTAACCCGTACGTTGGTTTCGAAATGGGCTACGACTGGCTGGGCCGCATGCCGTATAAAGGCGACACTGTAAACGGCGCTTTCAAAGCTCAGGGCGTACAGCTGACCGCTAAACTGGGTTACCCGGTAACCGACGACCTGGACGTATACACCCGTCTGGGCGGCATGGTATGGCGTGCTGACTCCTCTTCTAACATCGGCGGCGACGACCACGACACCGGCGTTTCTCCGGTATTCGCTGGCGGCGTTGAGTGGGCGATGACCCGCGATATCGCTACCCGTCTGGAATACCAGTGGGTTAACAACATTGGTGACGCGCAGACTGTTGGCGCTCGTCCGGACAACGGTATGCTGAGCGTAGGTGTTTCCTACCGTTTCGGTCAGCAGGAAGATGCAGCTCCGGTTGTAGCTCCGGCTCCGGCTCCGGCTCCGGAAGTACAGACCAAGCACTTCACCCTGAAGTCTGACGTTCTGTTCAACTTCAACAAAGCGACCCTGAAACCGGAAGGTCAGCAGGCGCTGGATCAGCTGTACTCTCAGCTGAGCAACCTGGATCCGAAAGACGGTTCCGTCGTGGTTCTGGGCTTCACCGACCGTATCGGTTCTGACGCTTACAACCAGGGTCTGTCCGAGAAACGTGCTCAGTCTGTTGTTGACTACCTGATCTCCAAAGGTATCCCGTCCAACAAGATCTCCGCACGTGGTATGGGCGAATCCAATCCGGTCACTGGCAACACCTGTGACAACGTGAAACCTCGCGCTGCTCTGATCGAGTGCCTGGGTCCGGATCGTCGCGTAGAGATCGAAGTTAAAGGCGTTAAAGACGTTGTAACTCAGCCGCAGGCTTAAGTTAAACGTTTAGAAAAACCCCGCTACGGCGGGGTTTTTTGTTGGCCGGAAATCTTGTCATTTGGATTGAATTTCTGATGAGATGCGCTTAAGCGCATTATTTCCTTTTACAGCCAGAAGTAATTTCTCTGCTGCATGTAGTAGCAAAAAATAACCGCCTCGCCCTCTCATGAGCCTTCTCGGGTTACTCTTTCTTCCCCAGCAATGCCTGTAAATCCTGTTTCAGCGTCGACATATGGTTTTCATATTTCTCTTTGCGCTCGGCGTCTTCAATCAGTTGCACGATTGTTTCTGAAAGCGTGATGCCGCGGCGCTGCGCAAGGCCTGCGAGACGCTGCCAGACCATAAATTCCAGGTCGATGGATTTTTTACGGGTATGCTGATGCTCAGCATTAAAATGCCGCTTACGACGGGCGCGAATCGTCTGTTTCAGGCGGTTTTGCAGCGCCGGGTTCATATGCTGATCAATCCAGCCCAGCACTCTTACCGGTTCGTTTTCCATACCCAGCAAGAGATCCACCGCCTCTTTCGCGGCGCTGGCTTCAACATACCGGGTGATCAGCTCGCCTTCGCGATGCTTTTTCACCAGATATTTCCACTTCCAGCCGCTTTCCAGATTTTCGAGTTGTTGGTATTTCATTGCGATCTCAGGATGACCGTGTAACTCATTTCAGGATAACAGTTTTTTTTCGATTCGCTGAGGGGAAATAAACGTCTGTGACGCATGGGGAGATTCTGCGGGGCAATAGTGGCATTTCCGGTGTGTTGATCCGCCCATTACGCTATAATCTCGCCTTTTACATCTGACTAAAAAACCTCGACATTGACCATTAACAGACTTACATCACAAGCGCTTGTACCCGATACGGAGACCTTCCGGTCCCGCTTTGCTGAAATGGATGCCGGTTTTGCAGACGCGCTTGATTTTGAGGCGCTTCAACCTCGCCTTCACGACGGACTGAGCCAGCTGTGCGCGCCACGTCCTGTAAATGATTTCATGCTGGTTAAGGCTGACGAAGAGAAGCCTTTGCTGGAGCTTATCGCCAGTACCGCGAAAGCATTACTGCCGCATCAGTCAGAACTGGTCGGCGGTCATTATCGTATTGAAAACCAGAGCGTGACGCTGACACCACCGAATGCGACACCGGGCGATTTCGCCGTGCAGCGCGATGTGGTTGTCGCTACCTGGGCTGATGCGGGCGAGCTGTTTGGCTGTGTCAGACAGTTTGCAGGCCAGATTTCGCTTGAGCCGGGCCTGGTACATAAAGCCAACGGCGGCATTCTGGTCGTGCCGCTGAAAACACTGCTTCTGCAGCCGCTCTTGTGGCTGCGTCTGAAGCAGATGGTCGTCACGAAACGCTTCGACTGGGTCGCTCCGGACGAGACCCGCCCGCTGCCGGTGTCTGTTCCTTCTCTGCCTCTTGACCTTCGCGTCGTGCTGGTAGGCGATCGCGAATCACTGGCGGATTTCCAGGAGATGGAGCCCGTACTCGCGCAGCAGGCTATCTACAGCGAATATGAAGACGACCTGCAAATCGCTGACGAAGACGATATCGCGCTCTGGTGCAGTTGGGTCTGCGCGCAGGCCGCCCAGCTTGCGCTGCCCGCACCGGCATACGACGCCTGGCCCCTTATCATTCGTGAAGCCGTGCGCTATACGGGTGACCAGGAAACGTTGCCGCTCGATCCGCTCTGGATGGCGCGTCAGTTAACTGAAGTGGCCGCCTTTTGCGACGGCGCGACATTCACCGCAGCGCAATTTTCTGAGATGCTCGCGCGCCGCGCCTGGCGTGAAGGGTATCTCGCAGAGCGTATGCAGGATGAAATTCTGCTCGGCCAGCTGCTGGTCGAAACCGAAGGCGAGCGCATCGGTCAGATTAACGCGCTCTCGGTGGTGGAATTTCCTGGGCATCCGCGCGCGTTTGGCGAGCCATCGCGCATCAGTTGCGTGGTGCATATTGGCGACGGCGAATTTACCGATATCGAGCGCAAGGCTGAACTCGGCGGCAATATCCACGCCAAAGGCATGATGATCATGCAGGCGTTTCTGATGGCTGAGCTGGATCTGGAGCAACAGATGCCCTTCTCTGCCTCGCTGACGTTTGAGCAGTCCTATAGCGAAGTGGACGGCGACAGCGCCTCAATGGCCGAGCTGTGCGCGCTTATCAGCGCGCTGGCCAATGCGCCGCTCACTCAGCAGATTGCTATTACCGGCTCCGTGGACCAGTTTGGCCGCGCGCAGCCGGTCGGCGGGCTGAATGAAAAAATCGAAGGCTTCTTCACCGTCTGTCAGGCCCGTGGCTTAACGGGCAAACAGGGCGTGATTATTCCTTCCGCTAACGTGCGTCATTTATCGCTGAATCAGGCGATTCTGGACGCGGTCGATCAGGGGCAGTTTTCCATCTGGGCGATTGATGATGTCACAGATGCGCTACCCTTATTAACGACTCTCCCGTGGGATGGCGAAGGCCAGACGACACTGCTTGGGGTTATCGGCGAGCGAATCGCGCAGGCGACGCAGCAGGATATTCGTCAGCGTCCGTGGCCGTTACGCTGGATGAACTGGTTTAACCACAACTGATCGGACTTGTTCAGCGTACACGTGTTAGCTAACCTGCGGGCTTCACTAAAATAAGGCATACTGAGAACATGGTAGACAAACGCGAATCCTATACGAAAGAAGACCTTCTTGCCTCCGGGCGCGGCGAGCTGTTCGGCGCGAACGGCCCACAACTGCCGGCACCCAACATGTTAATGATGGACCGCGTGGTGAAAATGACCGAAACCGGCGGTAACTTTGATAAGGGTTACGTGGAAGCGGAACTGGATATCAACCCGGATATGTGGTTCTTTGGCTGCCATTTCATCGGCGATCCGGTAATGCCAGGCTGCCTCGGCCTTGACGCTATGTGGCAGCTGGTCGGCTTCTACTTAGGCTGGCTGGGCGGCGAAGGTAAAGGCCGCGCGCTGGGCGTGGGCGAAGTGAAATTTACGGGTCAGGTACTGCCGAGTGCGAAAAAAGTGACCTATCGCATTCACTTCAAACGCGTAGTCAACCGCCGTCTGGTAATGGGCATTGCCGATGGCGAAGTGCTGGTTGACGGCAAACAGATCTACACCGCGACTGACCTGAAAGTGGGCCTGTTCCAGGACACCTCCGCTTTCTGATAGCTTTTCTCAGCATTCAGAAAGGCGAAACCTCCGCATAGCGGAGGTTTCTTTTTAAAGAGACAAGCTCACGCAATCTGAGCCCTGTCCTCCATGGCTTCTCGCCAGCCTCCCAGCCAATAAGACCTCTGATTCAGGGTCTGGTAAGGACACATTTCTTTCGAGCGTCCGGTGATACCGGCCTGATAACCACGATGATGTGCCCGTTCCAGGCGATCTCTTTTTTGTCTCTTCATGCCTCGTTTCCCTCATTTCAGGTCTGGTGGAAAAGAAAACAGTGATTACATTTTGCGCAATCACCCTTTACGAATACCTGTAAACCTAGGGAACGTCAATGCGCAAAATTCACGCCAATGTCATATTTGTGAGCTACTCTGGACAACATTTATACAAAAATTGAGCAGGCGTTGAGCTTATCTGACTGGCATAAAAGAGAAAGCCGCCGCCCTCTTTAAGAAGAAGACGACGGCTTTTAACATCATTCGAAATTTTTATGGCTGACGCGCAACCTCATCGGCAATGGTTTTAGCCTGCTGCTGCCAGGCCTGCGCCAGCGTTTTCACCATCGCGTCATAACCATCCTGTTGCTGCTTAAGCTCAGTATAGAAAGGCCGCTTGATAAGATGCCCTTTGTGCTTGAGTAGCCATTCGCCGCTCACAATCACGCGCCCGTCATACCGGCCATGAAAGCCGGTCACGTTGACGTTCAGCGTATCCTGCTCGGCCCCCAGCGGCTGGGCGGAAACCACCCAGCCCGGCAGCGTGGCGCTCAGATTCGTCACCAGCGTATTACGCAGTTGCTGATCCAGCGGGCTGGCCCATAGGTTCTGGCTGGCGATGACATACTGCACGTCGGTCGTCTGGTAGACCACGCCGTTACCCGCGAGATAATCGGGCACCGACACCTGCTCCACCCAGAGCAGATGCTGACTGTCCATCGGCGCGCTGCGGGTCACCGGCGCCGTAGACGCCGGGAGCTGATACCAGGTGGTTTCCTGCGTGGTGCTACAGGCGCTCAGTAGCGCAACGGCGACAAACGGGAGCCATTTTTTCATTCTTTCGCCCTCTTCGGCTGCGGGTCCTTTTTCTCTTTCGATTCAAACACCAGCGCGTTGCTCTTCTCATTGAGCGTGCGCAGCACCGGCTGAAGCTCACGCAATACCTGATCCAGACGCTGCATATCCGCCACCATTTTGTTATAGGCGGCAGATCCCGGCTGGAAGCCCTGCATGCTGCGATTAAGCTCACGCAGCGTTTTCTGCATATCCGCCGGCAGCTCCTGCGCCGACTGGCTGGAGGTCAGCTGATTCAGGTTATCGAGCGTCGTCTGCAGTCGGCGCATGGTGCGCTGGCTTTCCGAGAGCGTATTGGTGGCCTGTTCAATCATCGGGTTGAGCGGCAGATTGTTAATTTTATCCAGCGTATCCATCAGACGCTGCTGGATTTGCGCAAGCCCGCTGCTCACCGTCGGGATCACCGGATATCCATTAAAGCTCGCCATATCGGTCACAGGGGGCGCCTTCGGATAGAAATCGAGATCGACAAACAGCTGCCCGGTCACCAGATTGCCGGTTTTGAGCGTGGCGCGCAGGCCTTTCTTCAACAGTTCATGCATATGACTGGCGATGTTCGGATCTTCGCCAATCTGATTCGCCAGACGCTCCGGCTCAATACGAACCAGCACCGGAATGCGGTAATCGGTAGTGACCGCCTGATGCAAGCCAGGTACAAAGAATGGCACCTGCGCAACAGTACCGAGACGAATGCCACGAAACTCTACCGGCGCGCCAGGCTGCAGACCGCGAATGGTGTCTTTAAAGAACATCAGGTAATCGATATGTTCGGTATAGAGCGACTCCTGAATGCTGCGCTGATCGTCGTAGAGCGTAAACGCGGTCTTCTCCGCCACCGGCTGGCCGAGTTCCCAGCCGTCCGGGACATCAAAACTGACGCCGCCGCTAAACAGCGTGCTAAGCGATCCCATTTCCACGCGCATACCGGAGGAGCTGAGATCGACCGCGATCCCGCTGTCTTTCCAGAAACGCACGTTGCTGGTCACCAGCCGATCGTTCGGCGCATTAATGAAAAGCTGATAGCTGATGGATCGCTTTTGTGGGTCAAACGTACTGGTTTCCACCGAACCGACGCGATAGCCGCGAAACAGCACCGGATCGCCGGGGTTAAGTTGCCCGGCTTTGTTACTGTCGAGGATGACCCGAATACCTTTGGCATCCGGCGGTGCCAGCGGCGGCGCGTCGAGCAGCTTGTAAGATTCCGGCACGCTGCCTTTCGAGCCCGGCTGAAGTTCAATGTAAGAGCCGGAAAGCAGCGTATTCAGGCCGGTAACGCCTTCGCGCCCAATTTGCGGCTTCACCACCCAGAAGACGGAATCGCTATACAGCAGCTTTTCCATACCGGGGTTCATACGCGCTTTAATTTCGACGTGATGCAAATCATCCGTTAGTACCGCGCTTTCCACCACGCCCACATCGACGCTGCGGCTCTTGATAGTGGTTTTACCCCCTTCAATGCCTTCCGCGTTGGTGGTCATCAGCGTCACGACCGGCCCCTGATGGCTGTAGTGATAAAACAGGATCCAGGCGCCGATAAGCGCGGTAATAATCGGGAAGATCCAGACAGGCGACCAGTTCTTCACCCGTTTAATCTTCGCTTCCCCGCGATTATTTTCCATGTTCGGGTAACTCCTCATAACTTGAATCAGACTCACGGTCCCAGGAGAGACGCGGGTCAAAGGTCATCGCGGCAAACATGGTGACAATCACCACCATCGCAAACATGACCGCTCCCCAGGCCGGATAAATATTCATCAGCGCGCCCATACGGACCAGCGCAGACAGCACGGCAATCACAAAAACGTCGATCATTGACCAGCGGCCGACAAACTCTACCACTTCATACATCAGATGCATTCGCTCGCGCTCCTGACGGCCATAGCCTTTAGCATCAAGGCACAGCCAGCCGAGGGCAATCATCTTAAGCGTCGGCACCATAATACTGGCAAGGAAAATCACCAGCGCCACCGGGTAAGAGCCTTCGTTCCAGATAAGGATTACGCCCGCTATAATGGTGGAAGGCATTCTGTCGCCGAGCAGATCGGTAATCATGATAGGCAGCAGATTCGCGGGCAGATAAAGCATAATGGAACAGACCAGCAGCGAGACCGTCCACTGGAGACTGTGTTTGCGGCGAACGTGACCGTACGTATGGCAGCGCGGACAGCGCCCCTCTTCGCCCGTAAGGATAGCGGTGCAGCACGGGCACGCGCGCAACCCCTGACGGATACCAGCGACGCCTACTTTCAGCGGCTGAGATACCGTCGGCATCGGCGCGATATCGTTCCAGAGCCAGCGGCGGTCGACGCACTGAAAAGCACGAAGCTGCAGGATGCAGAAGAGACACCAGGGGATAAAGCTGCTGCCAATGCCGATATCGCCATAGGCAATCAGCTTGACGAAACTCACCAGCACGCCCGCGAGGAAAATTTCCGCCATCCCCCAGCTGCGCAGCTGAAACAGTACGCGGGCCATCGCGATTTTAAGCCGTGGCGGCAGCGTAACGCGGTTGACCAGTAACAGGATGGTGACCAGACAGAACGCGGGCACCAGCTGAACAAACAGCATAAACAGCGAGCCGAGGCTCGCGTAATCTTCGTTAAACAGCACGCGCGGAATTTCCAGCATTGTCACTTCGCTGCTGACGCCCGCCGCTTCCATATTGACGAAGGGAAAAAGGTTGGAGAGCAGCAACATGAACAGCGCCGCCAGCGCATACGCCGTCGGACGCTGGCGGGGTGCCGCCCACTCGACGGCAAGCGTGGTGTCACAGCGAGGGCAATGCGCCTTTTGTCCCGGCATTAGCGCCGGGAGCCTGACCAGAAGATCGCATTGCGGGCAGAGCATATGCTCGCCCGCATGATGACGTTCACGCATGCGGGTTCCTGAATAATCAGCCGTTTTTAAGTGATTCAAGATATTCCCAGCGCTCAAACGCTTCTTCCAGTGCCGCTTCGGCAGCGCTCAGCTGCGCCAGCACATCCTGCGTTACGTCGTGAGGCTGGTTAAAGAACGACGCATCGCTGACTTTCGCCTGCAATGCCTCAAGCTCTGCCTCCAGCGTCTCAAGACGGGCGGGCAGCTGTTCCAGTTCGCGCTGCAAGTTATAGCTTAGTTTGTTGCTGCCTCGTTTGACAGTTTCTGCCTTCGACTCCGCCACCGGCTCCGGCTCCGCTTTTTTCGCCGTCGTCTGCTGCATCGCGCGCGACGACGCCTGCTGACCACGGGCATCGTGATAGCCGCCCACATACTGGCCGATACGGCCTTCGCCTTCGAAAATCCAGCATTCGGTCACGGTGTTGTCCACAAACTGACGATCGTGGCTCACCAGCAGCACGGTACCCTGATAGCTGTCGATAAGCTCTTCCAGCAGTTCCAGCGTTTCGACGTCGAGGTCGTTGGTCGGTTCATCGAGGATAAGCAGGTTACTGGGCTTGAGGAACAGACGCGCCAGCAACAGGCGGTTACGTTCACCGCCGGAGAGCGCACGCACCGGCGTCATGGCGCGCTTCGGATGGAACAGGAAGTCCTGCAGATAGCCGAGCACGTGGCGCGGTTTGCCGTTGACCATCACTTCCTGTTTGCCTTCGGCCAGGTTGTCCATCACGGTGCGTTCCGGATCGAGCTCCGCGCGGTGCTGATCGAAGTACGCCACTTCCAGTTTAGTGCCGCAATGCACGCGACCGCTGTCAGCTTTCAGCTGGCCGAGCATCAGTTTAAGCAGCGTGGTTTTACCGCAGCCGTTTGGCCCCACCAGCGCGATTTTGTCGCCGCGCTGTACCTGGGCGGAGAAGTCTTTCACCAGCACTTTCTCGCCGAGGCGGTAATTGACGTTCTCCAGCTCAAAGACGATTTTGCCGGAGCGGGTCGCCTCTTCCACCTGCATCTTCGCGCTGCCCATCACTTCGCGGCGTTCGCCGCGTTCGCGACGCATCGCCTTCAGCGCACGCACACGGCCTTCGTTACGGGTACGGCGCGCTTTAATGCCCTGGCGGATCCATACCTCTTCCTGCGCCAGCTTGCGGTCAAATTCGGCGTTTTGCAGCTCTTCAACGCGCAGCGCTTCTTCTTTCGCTACCAGATATTTGTCGTAATCGCCCGGGTACGACACCAGCTTGCCGCGGTCAAGGTCGACGATGCGCGTCGCCATATTGCGGATAAACGAACGGTCGTGCGAGATAAAAACGATACTGCCGGAGAACGATTTCAGGAAAGTTTCCAGCCAGTCGATGGTTTCGATATCCAGATGGTTGGTCGGCTCATCGAGCAGCAGCACGCGCGGCGCGCTGACCAGCGCACGGCCCAGCGCCGCTTTACGCAGCCAGCCGCCGGAAAGCGACGCGAGCGGCGTGTCGGCGTCAAGCTCCAGCTGCGCCAGCACTTCGGTAATGCGGTTTTCGAGCTGCCACAAATCGTGGTGCTCCAGCATCTCCTGCACTTTCGCGAGCTCTGACAGGTTTTTATCGCTCGGATCGCTCATTACCAGATGTGAAATCTGGTGATAACGCTTCAGGTATTCAGCCTGCTCCGCCACGCCTTCGGCAACAAAATCATAAACGCTGCCAGCGACATTTCGCGGCGGGTCCTGTTGCAGACGTGCGACCACCAGATCTTGCTCATAGACGATGCGACCATCGTCCAGCGGCAACTCATGGTTAATGATTTTCATCAGGGTCGATTTACCGGCCCCGTTACGCCCTACCAGACAGACACGCTCATTTTCTTCGATATGCAGTTCAGCATTATCGAGCAGCGGCGCGTCGCTGAATGAGAGCCAGGCGCCATGCATACTGATTAACGACATAATGCTTTATTCCTTGGTCTGGTGAGTAACAAGCCAGCAATTGTGGATCTGGCGGTTGCGCGCGAAGTCCTGAGAGAGCGTTTTTTGTGTGATGTCTTGCGCTTTCAGGCCCAGGGCCGCAAGCCCTTCGTTATCCATCTTGAACCCACGCTTGTTATTGGAAAACATAATTGTCCCGTCGCGACGCAGCAGACGCTTGAGATCTTTCATCAGGCGCAGATGATCGCGCTGCACGTCGAACGTCTCCTCCATACGCTTGGAGTTAGAGAATGTCGGCGGATCGATAAAGATCAGGTCGAACTGCTCATCGCTCTCGGCAAGCCAGCTCAGGCAGTCGGCCTGGATCAGGCGATGCGCGCGGCCGCTCAGCCCGTTAAGACGTAAATTGCGCTCCGCCCACTCCAGATATGTGCGCGACATATCCACCGTCGTGGTGGAGCGCGCGCCGCCGAGGCCCGCATGCACGCTGGCACTGCCGGTATAGGAGAAGAGGTTCAGGAAATCTTTGCCTTTACTCATCTGGCCGAGCATCCGGCGCGCGATGCGGTGATCGAGGAACAGGCCGGTATCCAGATAATCTGTCAGGTTGACCAGCAAACGCGCGTTAAATTCATGCACTTCCATAAACTCGCCCTTCTGGGCCAGTTTCTCATACTGATTTTTGCCTTTCTGGCGTTCGCGGGTTTTCAGCACCAGCTTATTCGGCGCAAGGCCGAGCACCGAGAGCGTGGCGGCAATCACGTCGAACAGACGCTGGCGCGCTTTTTCCGGCTCGATGGTTTTCGGCGGCGCATATTCCTGAATCACCACCCAGTCGGCATAGCGGTCCACCGCCACGTTGTAATCCGGCAGGTCGGCATCATACAGGCGATAACATTCAATGCATTCCTGTTTCGCCCACTTCTCCAGCTTCTTCAG
Source organism: Cronobacter sakazakii (assembly GCF_000982825.1). Taxonomy (NCBI): domain Bacteria; kingdom Pseudomonadati; phylum Pseudomonadota; class Gammaproteobacteria; order Enterobacterales; family Enterobacteriaceae; genus Cronobacter; species Cronobacter sakazakii. The sequence goes on from NZ_CP011047.1 coordinate 3,812,146, forward strand.
ATTTTTACGCAGACGGTTGGCGTAATCCTCTGCCACCTGGGCCATTGCTGCGCCCGGCTGCGTCGGGGCCAGACGATAGTTTTTCTGTACGCAATCAAGTGGGCCGTTTTTCGCTTTGAACTGGCGGTCAGCACGCAGTTGCAGGCAGCTTAACAGCTCTGGCGAGGCGCTAAACAGCGACAGATTCCAGCCGCCGAACTGGTTTTTCATAATGCGGCCGAGCAGGCTGTGCAGCGCGATCAGCGCCGGTTCACTCTCCAGACGCTCGCCGTAAGGCGGGTTGCTGATAACGGTGCCGGTCGGGCCTTCCGGCAGCGGATTGGTCAGATTCGTCACATCCTGCGCGGCGAAGGTAATGATGTCGGCAAGACCGGCGCGACGGGCGTTGGTGCGGGCGCGCTCAATGACGCGCGCATCGTTATCGGAGCCGTAAAAACGCGAGGCATATTCGCTAAGACCGCGACGGGCGCGCACCTGCGCTTCAGTTTTCACCTCTTTCCAGAGGCTTTCGTCATGCTGCGCCCAGCCGTTAAAGCCCCAGTGGGTACGATGCAGGCCCGGTGCGCGATCGGTGGCGATCATCGCCGCCTCAATCAGCAGCGTGCCGGAGCCGCACATCGGGTCAAGCAGCGGCGTGCCCGGCTGCCAGCCGGAGCGCATGACAATCGCTGCCGCCAGGTTCTCTTTGATGGGGGCCTGGCCGGTACGATCGCGGTAGCCACGCTGGTGCAGGCCTTCGCCACTAAGATCGATGGCGATGCTGGCGGTATCTTTATTGAGCCAGACGTTAATGCGCAGATCCGGCAGCTCGCGATCCACGCTCGGACGCGGCAGATTTTTGCGGGTGAAAGCGTCGACAATCGCGTCTTTCACCTTCATGGCGCCATACTGGCTGTTGCGGATGGTGTCGTTAAGACCGCTGAAATGAACGGCAAACGTGGCGTCGGGCGCGAAAATGCTCGTCCAGTCGATGGCCTGAACGCCCAGATAGAGGTCCAGATCGCTGTACACCGCACACTCGCCAAGCGGCAGCAGAATACGCGACGCAAGACGGCTCCACATCAGGCTTTGATAAACCAGAGCCGCATCGCCCTGAAAATGCACGCCTCCCTGAACCACCTGGCACTCCTGCGCGCCCAGGTTTTCCAGTTCAGTTTTTAACAGCTCTTCGAGCCCACGCGCCGTACTGGCAAACAAAGCTTTCATATCGTCACTTCAGTAAAAAGAAAATTGTGGCGCATTATAGCCAATCCCGCACGCATGTCATAAAGTTGCCCTTCTATTTCTTATGCCGGGAGGGCGTACGCCATGGTTTTATCGCAGCTTTTTATTCATCCGGTGAAATCGATGCGTGGGTTGCAGGTCTCTCACGCGCTGGCGGACGTCAGCGGCCTGACATTTGACCGCGCGTTTATGGTGACGGAAACCGATGGCACCTTTATTACCGCGCGCCAGTTTCCGCAAATGGTGCTCTTCACGCCCGCGCTGCTGCCAGACGGACTGCACCTCACCGCACCGGACGGCAGCAGCGCCGCGATTCGCTTCGCTGATTTCGCAGCAGCCCCCGCGCCGACGGAAGTCTGGGGCAATCACTTCACCGCGCTTATCGCGCCCGAAAGCGTTAACCAGTGGCTGAGCGGCTTTTTTGGACGCGATGTGCAGCTGCGCTGGGTCGGCCCGTCGCTCACGCGCCGGGTAAAACTTCACCCCGGTGTGCCGCTCGGTTTCGCCGATGGATTCCCGTATCTGCTTGCTAATGAAGCCTCGCTGCGCGATTTACAAAAACGCTGCCCGGCGGGTGTGGCGATGAATCAGTTCCGCCCGAATCTGGTTGTGACGGGCGTTGAGGCCTGGGCAGAGGACACCTGGAAAGTGATCCGCATTGGCGACGTGGTGTTTGATGTTGCTAAACCGTGCAGCCGCTGCGTATTTACCACCGTCAGCCCCGAGCGTGGACGCAAACACCCGAGCGGCGAGCCGCTGGCGACGCTGCAAAAATTCCGCACGGCGCTGGATAACGGCGATGTCGATTTCGGCCAGAACCTGATTGCCCGCAACAGCGGCGTGATCCGCGCAGGCGATCGCGTTGAAGTGCTTTCGACCGGGCCGGCGCGGCTCTATGGCGCAGGCGATGTGGAAGAGAGCGTGACGCCTGCGGCAAACGCAGCGGCGCAGGTGTCTGTCGAATGGGAAGGCAAAAGCTTTAACGGGAATAATCAGCAGGTGGTACTGGAGCAGCTTGAACAGCAGGGCATTCGGGTACCCTACTCCTGTCGCGCCGGGATTTGCGGCAGCTGTCGCGTGACGCTGCTGGAAGGAGAAGTTACGCCATTGAAGAAAAGCGCGCTCAGCGACGACGGCACGTTTTTAAGCTGTAGCTGCGTGCCGGCAGGCCCGATACGGCTCGCGCGTTAAACCGCCTGATCGAGGCTCAGATGCGGGGCGCTCGCCAGCGGTTTGAGCCTGTCGTTCATCACTTTAATCGCATCACCCAGTTGCATCGCGCGGCCAGCGAGCGTCAACGCAGGCTGCGCCAGCAGGCAGAGCGTCGCGTTATCACCAGGCTCGACCACCAGCAGGCAGACCGCTTCGCCGCTGTCGCTCAGCCATACGCAGGCGGCATCGCCACAGCACGGCGACCATTCGGTGTCGTCATGGGTTAAGAAATGCCAGCTTTTCGGCATCTGAGGTTTGAGAAAACGGATAGCGACAAGGGCGTTCAGCACCAGTTCGGCGCGCTGTTCAGCGGAGAGAGGAAGCTCACGGCATTTTTCATCGAAGGAGAACCAGAGTGCGGCGTCATCAACGCAGAATCCGGAAAGATCAAACGCGTCGGGCGTCAACATTTTGCGGGCAAAACGCGAGCGAAACAGCATGCCGTTGGCCAGATCGAGCATCATCCGGTCGTGCTCGTCATCATAATACCAGCGCCAGTTATCGTCCGGCTTTATACGCATCATTACCCCCCACTGCGATGAAACTTAAAATTATTTCCCTTTTTTGCCGCTTCGTTTATTCCCTCATTAATCTAAGACTATGACGTTTAAATTAGCAACAATCGCGGAATATAAAACAACCAGGGCTGAAAATAAAGCCCTGGCGGTCTTAAAGGGGGAAATGCTTAAAGGTGGGTCACAATTTCTTTAACGAGCGGCGGCCCTTTAAAAATAAAGCCGGAATAGATCTGAATAAGCGAAGCGCCAGCGGCTATTTTTTCCCGCGCGGCAATAACAGAATCAATACCACCGACGCCGATAATCGGCAGGCGTCCTTGCAGCTCCTGGCTTAACAGGCGAATGATTTCCGTATTTTTTAATTGCAGAGGACGGCCGCTTAATCCGCCCGTTTCGTCGCAATATTTCATGCCCTGAACCAGGCTGCGATCGAGTGTCGTATTGGTCGCAATGACCCCATCAATATTATGGCGCACCAGGCTATCGGCCACCTGGATCAATTCTTCCAGCGAAAGATCCGGTGCGATCTTAACCGCCACGGGTACATATTTATGGTGCTTTTGCGACAGCCGTTGCTGCTGATTTTTAATAGCGGCAAGGAGATCGTCGAGCGCGTCGCCATATTGCAGCGAGCGCAGGCCAGGCGTATTCGGTGACGAGATATTAATCGCGATATACCCGGCGTAGGGAAATACTTTTTCCATACAAATCAGGTAGTCATCTTTACCCTGTTCTACCGGCGTGTCTTTATTTTTACCAATATTAATGCCGAGCACGCCGTCAAAATGCGCTTTTTTGACGTTCTCTATCAGGTTATCCACACCGAGATTATTAAAGCCCATGCGGTTGATCAGCCCTTCCGCTTCGACCAGGCGGAACAGACGCGGCTTGTCGTTGCCCGGCTGCGGGCGCGGCGTCACGGTGCCGATTTCCACCGATCCAAAACCCAGCGCGCCGAGCGCGTCGATGCACTCGCCGTTTTTATCAAGGCCTGCGGCAAGCCCCAGCGGGTTTTTAAACGTCAGCCCCATGCAGGTCACCGGTTTAGACGGCACTTTCTGGCGCAGCAGCGCTTCAAGGGGCGTGCCGGTAATGCGGCGCATTTGCTGGAAGGTAAATTCGTGAGCGCGCTCGGGGTCGAGCTGGAAAAGGGCTTTTCGAACGAAGGGGTAGTACATGAACTCTCCTGGATTCCCGGTGTGCAAACCGGGGCGCTATTATCTGCGATCCGCTTCACAAAGGGAATTGACCTGCGGCAAAAAAGCCCCTGCGAAAGCAAACGTTTTCTTTTTAATCCTGTTTTATGCGTTTTTTGGCAAAGCATCACCACAATTTTTAGTTTCTCGGGGCCAGCCCCTCTGCCACTATCCTCTCATATTGTTATTAATGTTAATCAAAAACTTTATTTTGGTTATAAGGAGGTGGTATGCGGGTTATTACTCTGGCGGGAAGCCCACGCTTTCCTTCGCGCTCCAGCGCCCTGCTTTCTTATCTCGCGGGTGAACTCACCCGGCTCGATGTTGAGATTTGTCACTGGCATATCCAGAATTTTGCGCCAGAAGATTTACTCTACGCCCGCTTCGACAGCCCGGCGCTCCTGACGCTTATCGAGCAGCTTCAGCAGGCCGACGGCGTCATCATCGCTACGCCTATCTATAAGGCCTCGTTTTCCGGCGCGCTGAAAACGCTGCTTGATCTCCTGCCTGAACGGGCTCTTGAGAAAAAAGTGGTGTTGCCGGTCGCGACCGGGGGTTCGGCCGGCCATCTGCTGGCGCTGGATTACGCGCTTAAACCTGTGCTCAACGCCCTGAAAGCGCAGGAGATCCTGCATGGTGTCTTTGCCGATGACAGTCAGGTGCTGGATTACCACCATCAGCCGCGCTTTTCCGAACCGCTACAAACGCGTCTTGACGATGCCCTCGACACTTTCTGGCAGGCGCTGACTCGTCGCCATCTGGCAACCCCTGCGCCGCAGTTCACAAGGAGAACGTTACATGCTTAATCTTTTTCGCCGTCACGCCGCACCGCTACTGGTAGCCGGCCTCACGCTTTTTACCGCAGGCGTCAGCGCGGCTGAACCACAGCCAGAGGCGCTGCGTATCGGCTATCAGAAAGGCTCTGTGAGCATGGTGCTGGCGAAAAGCCATCATTTGCTTGAGCAGCGTTATCCGAACACCAAAATCACCTGGGTCGAATTCCCGGCGGGCCCGCAACTGCTTGAGGCGCTGAATGTCGGCAGTATCGATCTCGGTAGTACCGGCGACATTCCGCCCATTTTCGCCCAGGCGGCGGGAGCCGATCTGGTTTACATCGGCAGCGAGCCACCGAAACCGAAAGCCGAAGTGCTGCTGGTGGCGGAAAACAGCCCCATTAAGAGTGTCACCGACCTGAAAGGCCATAAGGTCGCGTTCCAGAAGGGCTCCAGCTCGCACAATCTGCTGCTGCGCGCGCTGCAAAAAGCCGGGCTGAAATTTACCGATATTCAGCCGGTATACCTCACACCCGCCGATGCTCGCGCTGCCTTTACGCAGGGTAACGTCGATGCCTGGGCCATCTGGGATCCTTACTACTCCGCCGCACTTATTCAGGGCGGCGTGCGTGTGCTGACCGACGGCACCGATCTTGATCTGACAGGATCGTTCTACCTCGCCTCGCGCCCTTATGCTGAAAAATATGGTCAGTTCCTGACGAACGTGCTGGAGAGCTTTAGCGAAGCGGATGCCCTGACGCGCAGCCAGCGCAAAGAGAGCGTGAAACTGTTCGCGCAAAGCATCGGGCTGCCGGAGCCGGTCATTGAGCTCTATTTCGATCACCGCCCGCCGACACGCATCACGCCCGTGAATGAAGAGACGGCCGTGCGCCAGCAGCACACCGCCGATCTGTTTTACGACAACCATCTGGTTCCAAAGAAAGTCGATATCCGCAGCCGCATCTGGTCCGGCGCTACTGAAGGAGCGAAATCATGAATCTGAATCTGTTCTGGTTTTTACCCACCCACGGCGATGGTCACTACCTCGGTAGCGACGCGGGCGCCCGCCCGGTTGATCACGGCTATCTGCAACAGATTGCGCAGGCCGCTGACCGACTCGGATTTACCGGCGTGCTGATCCCGACCGGGCGCTCCTGCGAAGACGCCTGGCTGGTTGCAGCGTCGATGATCCCGGTCACCCAGCGGCTGAAATTTCTGGTCGCGCTGCGCCCGTCGGTGGTGTCGCCGACCGTAGCGGCGCGTCAGGCGGCGACGCTGGACAGGCTGTCCAACGGGCGCGCGCTCTTTAACCTGGTAACCGGCAGCGATCCGCAGGAGCTGGCCGGTGACGGCGTGTTCCTCGATCACACCGCGCGTTATGAGGCGTCGGCCGAGTTTACCCGCGTCTGGCGTCGCCTGCTGGAAGGCGAAAAGGTCGATTTTGAAGGCAAGCATATTAAGGTGCGCGGCGCGCAGCTGTTATTCCCGCCGGTACAACAGCCCCGCCCGCCGCTTTACTTCGGCGGCTCGTCTGATGTGGCGCAGGATCTGGCTGCCGAGCAGGTCGATCTCTACCTCACCTGGGGCGAGCCGCCGGAGCAGGTAAAAGAGAAGATAGCCCAGGTACGCGCCAAAGCGGCGGCTCACGGGCGCACGGTACGCTTCGGCATCCGCCTGCATGTCATTGTGCGTGAAACCACGGAAGAAGCCTGGCAAGCCGCTGACCGGCTGATCGCTCATCTCGACGATGAAATGATTGCCAAAGCCCAGGCAGCGTTCGCGCGCCAGGATTCGGTCGGCCAGCAGCGCATGGCGGCGCTGCACGGCGGACGTCGGGACCAGCTTGAGATTAGCCCGAACCTCTGGGCGGGCGTGGGGCTGGTACGCGGCGGCGCAGGCACGGCGCTGGTGGGCGATGGCCCAACGGTGGCGGCGCGTATTAATGAATACGCAGCGCTTGGCATCGACAGCTTTATCCTCTCCGGTTATCCGCATCTGGAAGAGGCGTACCGGGTGGGCGAGCTTTTGTTCCCGCATCTCGATGTCGCCATCCCGGACGTGCCGCAGCCTCGCCCGCTCACGGCGCAGGGTGAAGCGGTGGCCAATGAATTTATTCCGCGCCGGGTCGCGCAAAGTTAAGGAGGCCACATGACAAGCGCTTCGCAAAAATGGCTCCAGCGCGCCGCCCCGTGGGTGTTGCCGGTGGGAATTATTGCCGTCTGGCAGCTTGCCTCCCAGACGGGCTGGCTGTCGACGCGTATTCTGCCGTCGCCCGAAAGCGTGGTGGAGACGTTCTGGCGGCTGACGGCGAGCGGCGAGCTCTGGCAGCACATGGCTATCAGTAGCTGGCGCGCGCTGGTGGGTTTTTCCATCGGCGGACTGATTGGGCTGGTGCTCGGGCTTATCAGCGGGCTGTCGCGCTGGGGCGAACGCCTGCTCGACAGCTCCATCCAGATGCTGCGCAACGTGCCGCATCTGGCGCTGATCCCGCTGGTGATTTTGTGGTTCGGCATTGATGAGAGCGCCAAAATTTTTCTGGTGGCGCTCGGCACGCTGTTCCCGATCTATATCAACACCTGGCATGGCATTCGCAATATTGACAGCGGTCTGCTGGAGATGGCGCGCAGCTACGGGCTTTCCGGTTTTAGCCTGTTCCGGCAGGTGATTTTACCGGGCGCCCTGCCCTCGATTATGGTCGGCGTGCGTTTCGCGCTCGGGCTGATGTGGCTGACGCTTATCGTGGCGGAGACGATTTCGGCGAATTCCGGTATTGGCTACCTCGCAATGAACGCGCGTGAATTTTTGCAAACCGACGTGGTGGTGGTGGCGATTATTCTCTATGCCCTGCTTGGCAAACTCGCCGATCTCAGCGCCCGCCTGCTTGAGCGTGTCTGGCTGCGCTGGCACCCGGCTTATCAGTTAAAGGAGGCGAACGCATGACAACAGCACGACTCAACCAGGGAACGCCGCTGTTGCTGGAAGGCGTGACCAAACGCTACGGCGTGAAAACCATTCTTAACGCGCTGGATCTGCATATTCCCGCCGGGCAGTTTGTGGCGGTGGTCGGGCGCAGCGGCGGCGGCAAGAGCACGCTGCTGCGCCTGCTCGCCGGGCTTGAAACGCCGGACGGCGGCGAACTGCGTGCCGGGAATGCGCCGCTCGCTAATGCCCGCGACGATACGCGCATGATGTTTCAGGATGCGCGCCTGCTACCGTGGAAGAAGGTGCTGGATAATGTCGGGCTGGGGCTTACGGGCGACTGGCAGCCGGCGGCGCGCCGGGCGCTGGAGGAAGTGGGTCTGGCCGACCGCGCGAACGACTGGCCCGCCGCGCTTTCCGGTGGGCAGAAGCAGCGCGTGGCGCTGGCGCGCGCATTGATTCATCGCCCTGGCCTGCTGCTACTGGATGAGCCGCTCGGTGCGCTGGATGCGCTGACGCGCCTTGAGATGCAGGAGTTGATTGTATCGCTGTGGCGCGAGCACGGTTTTACGGTGCTGCTGGTGACGCATGACGTGAGCGAATCGGTGGCGATGGCGGAGCGGGTGTTGTTAATCGAAGACGGAAAAATCGGGCTCGATATGGCCGTGGAGTTACCGCATCCGCGTCACCACGGCACGCCGCGTCTGGCGGAGCTTGAAGCGCGGGTGTTGAACCGGGTGATGCGTAAAACACCTGTGCCGGTGCGGGAAGTGAAGGTGGGGTGATGTGTTATCTATAAATGAAAGGCGGGTGCGCTTACGCTTACCCGCCCTACAAACGCTGACAGGGTATTATCCAGGGTGGGTAAGCGTAAGCGCACCGACCACAAAACCCCGTAGGGTGGGTAAGTGTAAGCGCACCCACCACAGAACCCTGTAGGGTGGGTAAGCGCAGCGCACCCACCACCCCATATCAGCCCATTACGCCAGCGCTTTGCTCACTTTCTCATACAGATCGCCGGACAGCTTCGGCAGCGCCTTCAGCTCTTCCAGCGCCGCGCGCATCAGCGCCTGACGTTTTTCATCATAACGCTTCAGGCGGATCAGCGGCTCAATCAGACGCGACGCCACCTGCGGGTTGCGGGTGTTGAGCTCAATCAGCATATCGACCAGAAAACGGTAGCCGCTGCCATCTTCGGCATGGAACGCCGCCGGGTTGTTAGTGGCGAACGCGCCCACCAGCGCACGCACGCGGTTCGGGTTGCCGAGGCTGAAGGAGCGGTGTTCCAGCAACGCACGAACTTTGCTCACCACGGCTTTCTCCGGGCTCATCGCCTGCAACATAAACCACTTGTCCATCACGAGACCGTCGTGGTGCCACTTGTCGTCATACTCGCCAAGCAGCGTATCGCGGCACGGTAACTGCGCCACTACGGCAGCCGCGAGCGCTGCCAGCGCGTCGGTCATGTTATCCGCGTCGTGATACTGGGCGGAGACCAGCTTGTCGGCCAGCTGCGCGTCGCCAAACGCCAGATAATGCAGGCAGGTATTACGCAGCGCGCGCTTGCCGATATCCGCGTGATCGATACGGTAGCCGGTGAGTTTATGCGCGTTGTAGACGGCCAGCAGTTCATCAGCAAGCTCGGTCGCCAGCGTGCGGGTCAGCGCGTCGTGCACCGCCGCGATGGCCTGCGGATCGATGGTCTGGAACAGCTCGGCGATCTCGTTTTGCGACGGCAGCGTCAGGATCTCCGCCGCCAGCGCCGGATCGATGGTCTCATCAAACAGGATCGCGCGGAAGGCGTCCGCCACGTGCAGCGGCAGCGACAGCGGCTGCTGCTGCTGATAACGCGCGACGTTGAGTTTGATATGGGTGGCCAGCAGGCTCTGCGCCGCATCCCAGCGCGAGAAATCGTTGCGCGCATGGCGCATCAGGAACGTTAACTGCTGATCGCTCCATTTGTATTCCAGCTTCACCGGGGCGGAAAATTCGCGCAGCAGCGACGGCACTGGCTGGAAGTACACGTTATCAAAAACAAACGTCTGCTCCGCCTGCGTCAGATTCAGCACATGGTGCACCGGATGCCCGTCTTTTTGCAGCGGGATGACCTTACCTTCGTTGTCATACAGCTCGATATCGAATGGAATATGCAGCGGCAGTTTTTCCGGCTGGTCCGCCGTTGGCGGCGTGCGCTGGCTTAGCGTCAGCGTGTACTGCTCGGTCTGCGGATTGTAATCATCCTGCACCGTGACAATTGGCGTGCCGGACTGGCTATACCAGCGGCGGAAATGCGAGAGATCGACATTCGACGCGTCTTCCATCGCCTGCACGAAATCGTCGCAGGTGGCCGCGCTGCCGTCGTGACGCTCGAAATAGAGCTGCATCCCTTTCTGGAAATTCGCTTCGCCAAGGAGCGTATGCAGCATGCGGATGACTTCGGAACCCTTTTCATACACGGTCAGCGTATAGAAGTTATTCATCTCAATGACCATGTCCGGGCGAATCGGGTGCGCCATCGGGCTTGCGTCTTCGGCGAACTGCATTGCGCGCATGGTACGCACGTTGCTGATGCGGTTAACCGCGCGGGAGCCGAGATCGGAGCTGAATTCCTGATCGCGAAAGACGGTCAGCCCCTCTTTCAGACTCAGCTGGAACCAGTCACGGCAGGTGACGCGGTTACCGGTCCAGTTGTGGAAATATTCGTGGCCGATAACGCGCTCAATGTTGAGATAGTCTTTATCGGTCGCGGTTTCAGCGCGCGCCAGCACGAATTTGGAGTTAAAGACGTTAAGCCCTTTGTTCTCCATCGCGCCCATGTTGAAGAAATCGACCGCGACTATCATATAAATGTCGAGATCGTACTCCAGACCAAAGCGCTCTTCGTCCCACTTCATGGAGTTTTTCAGCGAGGTCATCGCCCAGCCGGCGCGGTCCAGGTTGCCGCGATCTACATAAAGCTCCAGCGCCACGTCGCGCCCAGAGCGGGTGGTGAAGGTATCGCGCAGCACGTCGAAATCACCTGCTACCAGCGCAAACAGATAGCACGGTTTCGGGAACGGATCTTCCCACTGCATCCAGTGACGGCCATCGTCCAGTTCGCCCTGCGCCACGCGGTTACCGTTGGAGAGTAAATACGGGTATTTCGTTTTATCGGCGATGATTTTAGTGGTAAAGCGCGCCAGCACGTCCGGGCGATCCAGATACCAGGTAATGTGACGGAAGCCTTCAGCTTCGCACTGGGTGCAGAGCGCCTCGCCTGACTGATACAGGCCTTCCAGCGCCGTGTTCGCCGCCGGGTTGATGTCGTTGACGATTTTGAGCGTGAAGCGCTCCGGCAGGTTTTCCAGCACCAGCGCGCCCTCTTCCAGGCGGTGATGCGTCCAGGGCTGTCCATCCACCTCGACCGAAATCAGGGTAAGGTCTTCGCCATCCAGACGCAGCGGCGCGTTCTCCGCCACGCGGCGGTTGATCTGACTGACCGCAGTGACCCGCGTTCTGGCGGCGTCGAGGTCGAAGGTCAGATCAATATCGGTAATCAGGTAATCCGGCGCACGGTAGTCGTGGCGGTATTTTGCTTGTGGCTGTTGAGTCATAAAAAACCTTATCCAGGGTCCGTATGGTTACGACTCCAGTCTATTCCTGTTGCGTTAATGTTGCCACGCAGAATCTTTCACTTTTCAGCAGCTACGACGCAGATTGCTACATTTAAGTAACATGCGGCACGAATTGCCCTCGACCCGCTTCGCCGGTTGTGTTGTGATCCTGCTTCAATAAACCGATAATCAGGGTATACTCCTGCGTCTTTATCTGCTTATGCCACTGATAAACACGCGCCTGTGAGAGGATGCCAGTTCGCACCATGACACAATACGCTTCCCCCCTATTGCAAACGCTGCTGGATACGGACGCCTATAAGCTGCATATGCAGCAGGCGGTTTTTCACCACTATTATGACGTGCATGTCGCAGCGGAATTTCGCTGCCGGGGTGACGATCTGCTGGGCATTTATGCTGACGCCATTCGCGAACAGGTCGATGCCATGCAGCATCTGGCGCTTTCCGACGCCGAGTATCAGTGGCTCTCCGGGCTGCCGTTTTTCAAATCCGATTACCTCCAGTGGCTGAAAACGTTCCGTTATGACCCAACGCAGGTGCAGATCCGCAACGATGGCGGCAAGCTGGATATCCGCTTAAGCGGCCCGTGGCGCGAAGTCATTATGTGGGAAGTGCCGCTGCTGGCCGTGATTAGCGAACTGGTGCACCGCTATCGTTCCCCGGAAGCGAGCGTCGATCAGGCGCTGGCACATCTTGAAGTTAAACTCGATGATTTTCGCGCCATGACGGACGGGCTCGATTTAAGCGCTTTCCGTCTGATGGATTTCGGCACCCGCCGCCGTTTCTCGCGCGATGTTCAGCAGGCGATTGTCGAGCGTCTCAAGCTGGAGCCGTGGTTTATCGGCACCAGTAACTATGACCTCGCCCGCCGTCTTTCACTGACGCCGATGGGCACCCAGGCGCATGAATGGTTCCAGGCGCATCAGCAAATCAGCCCCGATCTCGCGAACAGCCAGATTGCGGCGTTGCAGGCGTGGCTTGATGAATACCCGGATATGCTCGGCATTGCGCTGACCGACTGTATTACGATGGACGCCTTCCTGCGCGATTTCGGTCCGGAGTTCGCGGGGCGCTACCAGGGGTTGCGCCACGACTCCGGCGATCCGGTGCAGTGGGGCGAGAAAGCTATCGCGCACTATCAGCAGCTCGGCATCGATCCGCTCAGCAAAACGCTGATTTTTTCCGATAACCTCGATTTCCCGAAAGCCATTGAGCTGTATCGCCACTTCGCCGACCGCGTGAAGCTTGGCTTTGGCATCGGCACCCGTCTCACCTGCGATATCCCGCACGTGAAGCCGCTGAATATCGTGATTAAGCTGGTTGAGTGTAATGGTCGTCCGGTAGCCAAACTCTCCGACAGCCCCGGCAAAACGATTTGTCACGATAAGGCGTTTGTTCGCGCGCTGCGCAAAGCCTTCGATCTTCCTCAGGTGCGTAAAGCAAGCTGATGTTTTCCCAAAGGGAGCCGCGCGCTCCCTGCTTTTCCTTCCCCTTTGCGATTTCTTTTTCCCGCACCGCGAATTCTGCTTGTCTGATGGCGTATGCCAGGTAACATAGATAACCCCCCGTCCGGGTGGAAAATGTTATTTTTGACCATTAACCAGAGAGAAAATTATGAGCGTTGTGCCTGTAGCCGACGTACTCCAGGGCCGCGTTGCCGTTGACAGTGAAGTCACCGTGCGCGGGTGGGTGCGTACCCGAAGAGATTCAAAAGCTGGCATCTCCTTCCTCGCCGTTTATGACGGTTCCTGCTTTGATCCGATACAGGCTGTCATTAATAATTCTCTGCCCAATTACAATGAAGAGGTTTTACACCTCACGACGGGCTGCTCGGTTATCGTCACCGGCAAGGTGGTGGAATCCCCGGGCGAAGGCCAGAGCTTTGAGCTGCAGGCAACCCAGGTGGAAGTGACCGGCTGGGTGGACGATCCGGACACCTACCCGATGGCGGCCAAGCGCCACAGTATTGAGTATCTGCGTGAAGTCGCGCACCTGCGCCCGCGTACTAACCTGATAGGCGCCGTGGCTCGCGTACGCCACACGCTGGCGCAGGCGCTGCACCGTTTCTTCCACGAACAGGGCTTCTTCTGGGTTTCCACGCCGCTTATCACCGCGTCGGATACCGAAGGCGCGGGTGAAATGTTCCGCGTCTCGACGCTGGATCTGGAAAACCTGCCGCGCGACGCGCAGGGCAAAATCGATTTCGATAAAGACTTTTTCGGTAAAGAAGCGTTCCTGACCGTGTCCGGCCAGTTGAACGGCGAAACCTACGCCTGCGCGCTGTCGAAAATCTATACTTTCGGCCCAACCTTCCGCGCTGAAAACTCCAACACCAGCCGCCACCTGGCGGAGTTCTGGATGCTGGAGCCGGAAGTGGCGTTCGCCAACCTGAACGATGTCGCAGGCCTCGCGGAAGCGATGCTGAAATATGTCTTCAAAGCGGTGCTCGATGAACGCATGGACGACATGAAGTTCTTCGCCGAACGCGTGGATAAAGAAGCCATCGAGCGTCTGGAGCGTTTCATCTCCGCAGACTTCGCGCAGGTGGATTACACCGACGCGGTCGCTATTCTTGAGAAATGCGGCGAGAAATTCGAGAACCCGGTTTACTGGGGCGTGGATCTGGCGTCCGAGCATGAGCGTTATCTCGCCGAGAAACACTTTAAAGCGCCGGTCGTTGTTAAAAATTACCCGAAAGACATCAAGGCGTTTTATATGCGCCTTAACGAAGATGGTAAAACCGTGGCAGCGATGGACGTACTCGCGCCGGGCATCGGTGAAATCATCGGCGGCTCCCAGCGTGAAGAACGCCTCGACGTGCTGGATGCGCGTATGGAAGAGATGGGTCTTAATAAAGAAGACTACTGGTGGTATCGCGACCTGCGCCGTTACGGCACCGTGCCGCATTCCGGCTTTGGTCTCGGCTTTGAACGTCTGATCGCCTATGTTACCGGCGTGCAGAACGTGCGCGATGTGATCCCCTTCCCGCGTACCCCGCGCAACGCGAACTTCTAATCCCGAAAAGGCCAGCGACTTGCTGGCCTTTTTTCTTCCCGCCTTGTGTTGTTCATTTTCTATTACGGTTTCACGGAAATTTCAGGTTGTATAAAAATTCATCAATTGTCTGATGGCGATTTTTTGCACCGCTTCGCTATAGCATATTTGTACACAACTTCCACAGACATCTGGCCTTCCATCCATCTCATCCAGTAGAAAACTCTTGTTGCTTACAATTGTATAAAAATGCGCCTTATCCAAATTAATAATAAGTTTTTCATATATATAAGAAAGGAATGGCCGAAATTTATTCACTTAAGTAATAAATTTGAGGTCTCTCACAAAGTTCCCTTTCATTAATAAATCCTTACACAATATTTCTTTTTGTTACCTGATTAAGACATTTGTAGCACTTTCCGGGTAGCGAAACGATTATATGAATGGAAAGATGCCAGACAGACACAGAAAGACACCAAACTCTCATCAATAGTTCCGTAATGAATTATTGACGGCAGTGGCAGGTGTTCAAAAAACCAATGAGGGTAATAAATAATGATGAAGCGCAATATCCTGGCAGTGGTTATCCCTGCCCTGCTGGTAGCCGGTGCAGCAAACGCTGCAGAAATCTATAATAAAGACGGCAACAAAGTAGACATCTACGGTAAAGCGGTAGGTCTGCACTATTTCACTAAAGACAATGGCGACAATGGTTATGCTGGTAATGGCGATAAAACCTATGCCCGTCTTGGTTTTAAAGGCGAAACTCAGATCAACGACCAACTGACCGGTTACGGCCAGTGGGAATATAACTTTAGCGGTAACAACTCTGAAGGCGGCACTGATGCTCAGAAAGGGAATAAAACCCGTCTGGCATTTGCAGGCCTGAAATTTGGTGACTTCGGCACCTTTGACTACGGTCGTAACTATGGCCTGGTATACGACGCCATCGGCGTAACCGATATGCTGCCGGAATTCGGTGGTGATACAGGCAACAGCGATAACTTCTTTGCTGGTCGTCAGGGCGGTCTGGCTACTTACCGTAACAGCAACTTCTTCGGTCTCGTGGATGGTCTGAGCTTCGGTCTTCAGTACCTGGGTAAAAACGAGCGCGCAAAAATTGGCGGCTCAAATGACGATATTCAGCGTTCCAACGGTGACGGCTGGGCAACCTCTCTGGGTTACGAATTTGACGGCTTCAGCGTAATCGGTGGTTATGGTGCAGCAGATCGTACCAATGCTCAGGAGTCTCTGGCTCGCGGTAAAGGCGCTAAAGCTGAACAGTGGGCGACTGGCGTGAAATATGACGCTAACAACATTTACCTGGCTGCTCTGTATGGTGAAACCCGTAACGCAACTCCGATCAATGGTGGTTTCGCTAACAAAACTCAGGACTTCTCTGTTGTAGCACAGTACCAGTTCGATTTCGGTCTGCGTCCGTCCGTCGCTTACTACAAATCTAAAGCGAAAGATGTTGAAGGCATCGGTAGCGAAGATTACATCAACTACGTAGAAGTAGGTGCCACTTACTACTTCAACAAAAACATGTCTACCTATGTTGATTACATCATCAACCAGATCGACAGCGATAACAAACTGGGCGTTGGTTCTGACAACACCGCTGCGGTGGGTATCGTTTACCAGTTCTAATCAGCACAACCTTGTTGTCTGATAGCGAAAAAACAGGGCTTCGGCCCTGTTTTTTTATGCGTAAAAGAAAATTCTGCCAACTTTTGCGATCCACGTAACTTTTCCGGGCAAACGGTTGGCATTTTGTAAATCTCCCGTTAACCTGATAGCGAATTTCCCTTCTGAAATCACAATGGAACCTCGTCATGTTTGAGAACATTACCGCCGCCCCAGCCGACCCGATCCTTGGCCTGGCCGATCTGTTTCGTGCCGACGATCGCCCAACCAAAATTAACTTAGGCATTGGTGTTTACAAGGATGAAACCGGTAAGACCCCGGTTCTGACCAGCGTAAAAAAAGCAGAACAATATCTGCTGGAAAATGAAACCACCAAAAACTACCTCGGCATTGACGGTATTCCCGAATTTGGCCGCTGCACGCAGGAACTGCTGTTTGGCAAAGGCAGCCATATCATCAGCGATAAACGCGCCCGCACGGCACAGACCCCGGGCGGCACTGGCGCGCTGCGCGTCGCGGCGGATTTCCTTGCGAAAAACACCGACGTCAAACGCGTCTGGGTCTCTAACCCGAGCTGGCCGAACCACAAAGGCGTGTTTAACTCCGCCGGGCTGGAAGTGCGCGAATATGCCTACTACGACGCCGCCAATCATTCTCTGGATTTCGACGGCCTGTTAAGCAGCCTGCAGGAAGCCCAGGCAGGCGACGTAGTGCTGTTCCACGGCTGCTGTCACAACCCGACCGGCATCGACCCGACGCTGGATCAGTGGGAACAGCTCGCGAAACTCTCTGTCGAGAAAGGCTGGCTGCCGCTGTTCGATTTCGCCTACCAGGGCTTTGCTCGTGGTCTGGAAGAAGATGCTGAAGGCCTGCGCGCGTTTGCCGCGCTGCATAAAGAGCTTATCGTCGCGAGCTCGTTCTCCAAAAACTTTGGCCTGTACAACGAGCGCGTGGGTGCCTGTACGCTGGTTGCGGCGGATGCCGACGCCGCCGACCGTGCCTTCAGCCAGATGAAATCCTGCATTCGCGCCAACTACTCCAACCCGCCGGCACACGGCGCGTCAGTGGTCGCGACCATTCTCAGCAACGACGCGCTGCGCGCCATCTGGGAGCAGGAGCTGACCGATATGCGCCAGCGTATCCAGCGTATGCGTCAGCTGTTTGTGAACACGCTGGCGGAGAAAGGCGCAAACCGCGATTTCAGCTTTATCACCAAACAGAACGGCATGTTCTCATTCAGCGGCCTGACGAAAGAGCAGGTGCTGCGTCTGCGTGAAGAGTTTGGCGTGTACGCGGTGGCCTCCGGGCGCGTGAACGTGGCGGGCATGACGCCAGATAACATGGCGCCGCTGTGCGAAGCCATCGTCGCGGTGCTGTAATCGCTGCGTAAAGATACAAAAAGGGCCGCACTGTGCGGCCCTTTTTATTGGGAAAGATTTACCAGACCGGCATTTCATCCTGCAGGAAAGGGTTATGCAGACGCTCGTGGCCGAGCGTTGACATCGGGCCGTGGCCGGGAATAAACGTCACGTCATCGCCAAGCGGCAGCAGCTTACGCTTGATGGCATCGATAAGCTGGCTGTGATCGCCGCGCGGGAAGTCGCTGCGCCCCACTCCGCCTTTAAAGATGACATCGCCTGAAACCAGCAGACGGGACTGCGCATCGAAAAAGACGATGTGCCCCGGTGTGTGGCCCGGGCAGTGCAGCACGGCAAGCGTTATATTGCCGACGCTCACCGTGTCGCCTTCATTAAGCCAGCGGTCTGGCGTCAGCGGCTGGCACTCATCAAGACCAAACATGCGGCTCTGCGCAGGCAGCCCCTGTAACCAGAACTCATCTTCTTTTTCCGGGCCGATAATGGGGATGCCGTAATGCGCCGCAAGCTCCGCCGCCGCGCCTACGTGGTCGAGATGACCATGCGTCAACAGGATCTGCTGCAGCGTGACGCCCAGGCGGGCGACGTCTTCCTTGATACGCTGCGCATCGCCGCCTGGGTCCACCAGCGCCGCCTGTCGCGTCTCCTCACACCAGATTAACGAGCAGTTCTGCGCGAACGCCGTTACCGGAATAATATGATAGTTCATACCGCTCCTTTTACCCGGCGCGCTGCCGGGGTCGTTAATTACCAGTGCCTTAGCGGCCCGGTATCAATATGCACAAAGTTACTGCTGGGGTAGTATCCTACACCACCGGCGCGCAGAGATAACGCCGCTTTGCGAATATTGCTTAACGAAATACCTTCGATATGAAAATCCATGGCCTGGCCTTTGGTGTGGTAGCTGTGCTTAGCCACGCCGCGGCTTTTGGATCGCAGTTCGTTGTTGGTATCAACGGAACGATAGCCGGAGATCAGCTGTACCGGTTTACGGGTGCCGAGCAGCCCCTGCAAACGGAAAAGCTGGTCAAATAAACGGGGATCAATCGCTTTTACCTTATTCGCCCGGTAATCACGAAAGAAATGATTAAGCTTTGCTAATTCATCCTGAATATAGCCCCGGCCATCGAAAAACTCGGCCTTAATGGATTCGCCAGTATGTAAATTATTGAGCGTAAGAATACGCGGTCGTGGCGTCGACAGGGTAGCAAATGCAGGCGTGGGCAGTATCGCAGCGCCTAAAGCGGCGCCGCCAATCGTCAGCAGTTTGCGGCGATGAGCGTCAATTTTATCCATGATATTCAGGTCTACAATCAAATGAACAATAACTATGCACTTCTGGCGCACGAGTGGCACCTTAACCGCCAGCCGGAGGGGAGTCAATACGGGTCAAAGGCGCGAATAACGGGCCTTTTTTTACGTTTGGCCCGTTTTCGCTTCACATAGAGCAGGTTAAGTCCGCGGAATTAAACCTGTTAGCGGATCAGTTGTTCCACTTTTGGGAGGATTTGTGCGCCCGATCGCGCGGTGTGATCGTAATTGTAAATATCTGTACGATATTGCGGACGCCCGTCCTCGCCGATAAACGCGGTCAGATAATAGAGGTTCACCGGAATGGTCTGTGGAATATTCACGTAGCGCGTATTCCCCTCTTTCAGCGTCTGCGAAATGCGCGAATCATTCCAGCCCGCATCCTGCAGCAGCATATTGGCCAGTTCAGAAGCTTTATTCACACGCACGCAGCCGGAGCTGAGCGCCCGTGCATCGCGCTGGAAGAGATTATGGTTCGGCGTATCGTGCAGATAGATAGCGTCTGAGCTCGGCATGTTGAACTTATACCGCCCGAGCGAGTTATGAGCACCCGGCGCCTGCTGGAAACGGAATGGCAGATTAGACGGCGTAATTGTCGCCCAGTCCACCATCCATGGATCCACGACATCCGCGTTACTTCCCCAGCCGTTCAGCACCGTATAGCCGTGGCTCTCCAGATACCCTGGGTCATTCCAGACTTTCGGCAGAATATCTTTGCGGGCGAGCGTTGGCGGCACGTTCCACGGCGGATTGACCACCACGTTATTGAGCGCGCTGCTCATCAGCGGCGTTTTGCGATCCGGTCTGCCGACGATAACGCGCGACGCCAGCACCTGATTGCCATTCTGGTAATAAACCAGCGAATACTCGGGAATATTTACCATGATGCCGGTGCTGAGTTTGCCGGGCAGCAGGCGCAGACGCTGGATATTGAGCGCCAGCAGCGCCGCGCGCTGCGCGGGCGTCACGTTCAGCCAGTCGCGGGTGGACTGACCGATAACGCCATCTGCGCCCAGCCCCTGCCATTTCTGAAAACGTTTGACCGCCGCGACCAGATCTTTATCGTAAACCGCGCGCGCCGGTTTCGGCGTACTACGGGTCTGGCTTGCGGTTTGCGGGGCCGCCGACGGGCTGACCACGCCGTTGTTATCGCCCGGCAGCGCAATATCCGGGCCGCCATCCAGCATGCCGGTACGCTGTAAAATCTCCTTCAGCGCCGGAATATCGCTGCTCCACTGGCCGGGGCGCAGTTTCTCTTTGCCGGTCATTTGCGGCCACGGACGGGTATCCGCCACCAGTTGCAACAGCGAGGCGTGCATCGCCGCATACTGCGGATGCGCGGGGGCGAGAGAGCGCACAAACGCAGGCACAGAGCCGTTATCCAGCGCGACCTGCCACTGGTTCAGCACGTTCAGCGCGGGCATCTCCAGCTTGTACGGTTTTTCGCTGTAGAGCCAGCGGTTGCCCTGGCTTGGGATGCCAGAAATAAAATGCAGATACCCCACCATCGCGTCGCTCAGCACGATATCGCGCGCGAGCCCCGTCACGGCAGGATTGGCCAGTTGCTCCACCCAGGCGGTAAATTGCGGCTGGAAGCCAGCAAGCGCCACTTCAGCCAGTTGCTGCTGGAATGCCTGAACCGCGTCGCGGTTCTCCCACAGCGGTTTAAGATCGCGGGCGGCGTATAGCCCCACCAGCGCATTCATGTAGACCGGCGTGAAGCCCGCTGGAAGCGCCGCCTGTAACTGCGTGCGTGCGCTCGCAAGACGGCTTGCGGCATCAGGTGCCGTATTCGCCGCCAGAAAAGCCATGCCCGGAGACAGCGCCAGTGGCTGCGCGCTGAGCATGGTAATACTGTCGTTGGCGATCAGTTCCGGTTCATCGGCATACGCGTTAAACAGTGGAGCGATACTGAGAGCCAGGCACACATACAGTGCTGACCGTCGAAAACCATGCATATTCTTAAGCACCATCCCTTGCCCCCTGTTTTTCAGAATAATTCGGCACTCAGGCTTATTGTGAGTATATAAACAGAAAAAATCATTTGCCTGATCGAATGTAAAGAAGTTTAAAGATTTGCCGGACAAAAAGAAAGCGGGCCGAAGCCCGCTCTGTGAGTTGATGACGTTACGAGACTTCAGCCGGTCCCGGCAGCGCATCGGCTGGCGGGGCGGCAAAGCCGCGCAGGCCAACCACATGCACATGCTCGTGGTTCTGGAAGACTTTACGCACCAGCTTGTAGGTCGTGCCTTTTTCCGGGCTGATGTTCTCCGGTGCCGCGATGATGAGCTGCATCTGCAGGCGTTCGCACAGTTCAAACAGCGTGGCGATGGAGCGAGCATCCAGACGTGCCGCTTCGTCGAGGAACAGCAGACGGCATGGCGAAATGTCTTTGCCGCGCAGGCGACTGGATTCATCTTCCCAGCTCTGCACGACCATCACCAGGATAGACATCCCCGTACCGATCGCCTCACCGGTAGAAAGCGCGCCGCTTTCTGCGCGCAGCCAGCCGTCGGAGCCACGGTTAACCTCAACTTCCATCTCCAGATAGTTACGGTAGTCGAGCAGCTCTTCGCCGATGGTCTGCGCGGTACGCTGGCCCATGTCGATTTGCGGATTCAGGCGCTGCCAAAGTTTCGCCAGCGCTTCTGAGAACGTCAGGCGGTTGCTGTTAAACAGATCCTGATGCTGCTCGTGCTGCTCGGCAAGCACTTCCAGCAGTGTGGCATGGCTTTCACGCACGTTAACGTTCAGACGCACGCTGTTGACCTGGCCGAACGACACGCTCTGCAGGCCCTGGTTGAGCATACGAATGCGGTTCTGCTCGCGCTGGATCGTCTTGCGAATAATATTCGCCACGCTGCGGGAGCTGATGGCGAGCTTCTGTTCGCGTGAGGTAAGCTCTTCCGTCAGGCGGCCCAGCTCAATTTCCATCTGTTCAATCGCCTCGACCGGATCGTCGGTGCGGATAATATCCTGGCGGATACGCTCGCGCAGATGCTGATACACGGCCACGAAGAACTGGATTTTGCGCTCAGGGCGTTTGGGGTCTTCAGACAGGCGCAGCACGTCGCGCAGATGTTCGTTATCCGCCACCGCCAGACGCAGCGCGCCGAGGGCTTTATCCGACATCGAGCGAAGATCGTCACCGGAGTGGTACGCCAGCTCGCGGCGGTGCAGACGGCGTTCAACGCCATTGTCTTTCACCATACGCATCACCGCGCACCAGCCCGCTTTGGCACTGACCACCTGCTCACGCATCTCGTGGTAGTTACGCTCCAGACGCTTCAGGCTGCGGGTCAGGTTGTCCATCTCCGCTTCGCACAGCGTCAGCTGTTTCTCCAGCTGATTACGGCGCGAACGGTTGTTACTGAGGCGCGTATGCAGTTCGTCGCGACGCTGGCGGGCGCGCTCTTCGGCTCCGGCATCGGCGCGCACGCCGATATCCTGCAGTTCACGTTGCAGATCGCCCAGCAGCTCTTTTTTAGTATCGAAGGAGCTTTTCAGCGAGGCCAGCACCTGATGATACTGGCTGAGCTTCGCGGCGTGGGTACGCAGCGCTTCGCGGGCGCGGGTACGCTCGGCTTCCGCCTGCTCCAGACGCTGGCGCAGTTTCTCGTTGAGATCGGTGTTGCCATTGAGCATTTGCGCCGAATCGCTGTAGCTAAAGTGCGCGCGACGCTGCACCACTTCGCTTAACGCAAAGGCCTGCTGACGGGCGTCGCGCTGCGTCTGGCGCGCCTGCTCATAATCCTGTTTGAGCTGGTCGAACTGCTCTGGGTCGCTCTGCAGTACCGACGCCACCGGCTCCAGTTTCGCCAGCGCATTGCCGTGCTGAGACAGGAAACGCGCGGCGTCCTGGGCTTCTGCCAGGCGCTCCTGAATTTCCTCCACGCGGTCGGCCAGGCTGTCATCGGCCAGCAGGCTCAGGCGCGGCAGCAGGCGGTTAAGCTGAGCCACGCCCTCTTTCGCCTGTTCAAACTGCACGCGCTGCTGCTGGTTATCGTTTTCGTGCTGGCTGATGGCGCGCTCGATTTCGCTGCGGCGCGTGTTGAGCTTACGGATTTCCGCTTCCGGATCCGCCTCAAACGCCACGGCGAGATGCTGGCCGACAAAACGGCTGAACGCCTGATGCAGGCGCTGCGTTTTCTGTACGTCGAAAGAGAGCGTCGCGTAGCGTTCAGAGAGCGCCTCGCGCTCGGCATGCAGGCTCTCGATGCGGCTTTCGCGCGCGGCGCGGCCAAACAGCGGCACCGACGGGAAGCGGGAATAGCGCCACTGGCGCTCGGCCACTTTCACCACTACCGCTTTTTCCAGCTCTTCAACGCTGAAGACGCTGTCATCGAAGGACTGCGGATCGCCTTCGATCAGGTAGAGATCTTCCGGGCAATCTTCAAGGCCGTCGAGCAGATCGCGCACGCGCGACAAATCCGGCACTACAATCGCATGGCGCGACGGGCCGTAGAGCGCAGAGAAGTACGGCGCGTCGTCAAACGATACGTCGTCGTAAATTTCAGAGAGCAGTACGCCGCCGAAGCGCTCCGCCAGCGCATTCAGGCGTGCGTCTTCGGCACCGCCCGGCTGGCTTAAGCGTTCAATTTCTTCGTCCACCGCCCGCTTACGCGCGCCCACTTCGTCACGTTCAACGATGGCTTCGCGCTCGCGCTCCAGCAGTTGCTGGAGGTATTCGGTGACCTGCTGGCCGGACTCAAACGTCTCGCCGCTCTGTTCGCTAATCTGATTGAGGCTGTTTTGCGCCGCAAGCCAGGCCGGTGCATGGCTGGTGAGCGTCTTAACGCGGCTCTGGATCTGCTCCAGCTCCTGGCGCAGCGACATGCGCTGTTCACCCGCCTGCGAAACGCTGTCGGAGAGCGCCGCGATGCGGGCTTCCAGCTCATCGTTCAGCGCTTCGAGATCTTCCGGGTCATACTCTTTGCCCTGGCGTTTGCAGAACTCGGCCAGCAGGCGCTCGGCGTCCTGCTGTTCACGCAGGCGCTGTTCCAGCTCGGAAAGACGCATACGCAGCGGCTGCACCTGTTCGGCCAGATGGCGCTGCTGACTGGCGTCGCGCAGCAGTTCGCGTGCCACGTCCCAGGCTTCCGCGCGGCTCACCGGGCCGTTAATGCTGGCGACCAGCTGATAAGCCTGTTCAAACTGGCTATGCGCGGTCTGCGCGACGCTCATTTTCTGCTCAAGCGACAGCAGGCGTTCGGTGGCCTCCTGCTCTTTGGCCTGGAAGGTATCCAGCCATTCAGCGGCGCTGTCGGCGCTCAGATCCGGCAGATGGCACAGCTCACGGGCGCGCTCCAGCGCGGTGAGCGCCTGCTGGTACTGAATGGCGCGGGTCTGCTGCACGTCAAGCGCCTGCTGATAGTCGGCAAGCTGGCTTTTGAGTTCGTCGACTTCAAGCTCGGCGGCTTCCGCGCGGGCTTCGTTCTCTTCTTGCTGCTCGGCCGCTTCCGCCACCACTTCGCTCTGCTCTTCCAGGCGAATCTGCAGCTCTTCGAGGTCAGCCTCGTAGCGCTCGATTTTCTCCTGCTGGCGCAGCGCGGTTTGCACCAGATTCAGGTGATCGCTCGCCGCCTGATAATCGGTTTCGAGATCGCCTTCAGCCCCCGCGTGCTCGGAGAGCTCGCGCGCCATATCGACATGCTTATACTGCTCGGCGGCAAGCTGCTTGCGGCTGCTGAACAGCTCGCGGCGCAGCTCCAGCGCCTGATCGAGATGAATACGCCGCTCGTTGGCGTGGCGCATGTAATCCGCCGCCACATAGTTAGTGGCTTCGGAAATCAGGTGTTTGAAGAGATCGCGGTCCGACTGGGTGACACGGATAGCTTCCAGCGTCATGCGGTTTTCGCGCAGCGCCGCTTCCATATCCTGGAACGCTTTACGCACGCCGCCGTTTTCCGGCAGCAGGTAGTCGCGAAGCGAGCGGGTGATGGCGCTGGAGATCCCGCCGTACAGCGAGGCCTCAATCAGACGGTAATATTTGCTGCGATCGGACGCTGAACGCAGACGGCGCGCCACCACGCCCAGATCGAACATTAATGAGTGGTAATCGGTGATGGAATTGAACTGCTTAAGCTGCACGCCTTCCATCGTGTCGATTTTATCTTTCAGCTCGTTGAGGCTCAGCACGCGCGCCTGACGCTCGTTCAGCGTTTCCGTCAGCAGTTGTGTGGGCAGAATCGCGCTCGGCAGGCCCTGAATGGCGAACGGTTTGATGTCTACTTTACGGTCGCGTCCGGCGACCTGTTGCAGACGCACGCCCACCAGCACGCGCTGATGGCGGGAGTTGACGACATCCAGCACCGAATAACAGACGCCCGCTTTCAGTTTGCCGTGTAGCCCCTTATCGCGCGAGCCGCTGGTCGCGCCCGCCTCGGTGGTGTTACGGAAGTGCAGCAGTGTGAGATCCGGAATCAGCGCTGTGACGAACGCCGCCATCGTGGTCGATTTACCCGCCCCGTTACCGCCGGAAAGCGTGGTGACCAGCTCGTCGAGATCAAACGTGCGGGCAAAAAAGCCGTTCCAGTTGATAAGCGTTAGCGAGCGAAACTTACCGCGTTCAATCATTGTCATCCTCCGCGTTATCCTGCTGGGTATCGTCGTTCTCATCATTGAGCTGCAGATGGCTTTCCACCGGCATCGCTTCGCCGTCGCGGATCATGCGCAGTTGCGCCTCGCGCGGATCGTCGCCAGCGCGCACGTCCGCGCCGAAGCGAAACACCGACTCGGTGATGCGGAATTTGCTGCTGTCATGGCCCATAAACCAGACCATGCCCAAGCGGCGCAGGCGGCTTAACGATGAGCGCACTTTTTCCTGCAGTTTCTGGCGGTCGAGATCGGAGCCGGTTGAGCGGTTGTTTACAAGCTTCAGCAGCTTGGTTTCATCCGCCAGCGCCATCAGCTCGTCATAGAGTTCCTGCTGGGTGAAGATACCCTCGTTCGCCAGACGCTCCGGGCTGAGATAGAGATAACAGAGGATTTTGCCCACCATCATATCCAGCTCGGAGAGCACCGAGCGCGGGATAAGCGTCGTGGAGCGTGGACGCAGATAGAAAAAGCCTTCCGGCGCGCGGATAAGCTCGACGTTATAGCGGCTGTAGAACTCTTCCAGCTCGCCCTGGTAATCCATCAGAAAAGCGTGATTATCCAGCTCGTCCAGGCCAATGTGACGCCCGGCGCGCAACTGGCTGTCGAGCGCCGGAAACAGCGGATTCGCGAGCGCGAGCGCCAGCTTCACTGGCATCACGTGTTCAATATTTGTCGATGACATTCGCCTGTACCTTGGCTCCATAATCATTAATGGGCTGCCACTTAGCTGGCAGGCCGGTAAAGTCCGCTTCAGCGACGCCCAGGCGCACCGCCTGGTCTACCACGATGCGCGCCACGTCAAAGTGGCGGGCTCGCGGGAACTGGGTCAGGTAATCGCGCATCACGACGCTCAGGTCGAGCGGCTGCTGACGCTCCCGGTAGACGTTGAGCTGGGCCTCAATCATCGCCGCCAGTTGTTCGCGGATCTCGTTAAACTCTTCGAACTCCAGATCCGGCGGCAGTTCGCCGGTCACTTCTTCATCGCGCAGCGTCATCTCTTCATCGCGCATATCGAGCAGGCGATCGGCGCTGGCGTAAGTGAGCGCCCAGGGCGCATCAAAGTAGTTCTGCACCGACTGGCGCAGACGCTGGGCGAAGACGCGGTTTTTATCCATATCGATAGCGGTACGGATAAATTTATGGACGTGGCGGTCATAGCCAATCCACAGGTCAATCGCCTGCTGACCCCAGCTGATAATACGGTCAAGCTTGCTTTGCAGGTCATACGTCAGACGGTCGACGAAATGAAGATCGTCGCGGCCAAGCGTCGCTTCCTGAATTTGCAGAAGGTTGGCCTGCAGCTTATCGCCCGCCGCCTCCAGCGTATCCTGCAGTTCGCGCAGCGTGCCGGAGGTCTCTGAAAGCAGCAGTTCGCAGCTGGAGATCGCCGCGCGCCAGTCTTTATTCAGCAACTGGGCGATATCGTCTTTCACCAGCTGTTGCTGCTCATCCATGATGCGCTGGGTGAGATCGATACTGTCGAAAATTTCCGCAACGGAGTATTTCAGCGGCGCGTAAACGTTGCGGTGCCAGTGGAACTCGTCGCCGCCTTCCTGCGCGGCGTCCGCGGCGCGCTTGAGCTCGCTTGCCACGATGGAGAGCTGCATCGAGAGACGCAGCGTGGAGAATTCGCGCTGGCGGATGTAGTAATCAGTGATGCCGATGCCAAGGGGCGTCAGGCGGTAAATCGCGTTGCCCTCCGCCTGCTCGCTGGTAAAGCGGTTGAGCAGGCGCTGGCGCACCATATCGTTGATGGCGTTGTTGGCGCGCTGGGTGACCGTTTCCGTGGATTGCTCGAAGGCGTCGCTGACGTGGCGAAACGCGTCCACCAGCTCCCCTTCGCTCATTTCGCCATCCAGCCTTTCGCCGTTCAGCGTGGCGATAGCCAGCAAAAAAGCCAGCCTGTCTACCGGAAGCTGGATCGAAAAATCGTTTTTTCTGGCCCAGGCAACCAGTTCAGGGACTGTCTGGGAAAAAGTACTCATAATTTATCCTTGGATCTCCGGCTTAAACGCAGTGACATGGATGTATCGGCCCAGGCTCACCCAGGGCTCCTGTCGGCAGTAACGCGTTTCAAGCTCAAGCAGCGTCTCATACTCGTCGCGCTGCTGATGTTTTTCACGCAGATAGTCATGAAACACCCGCACGCCGGTTTTGCTGTGGATCTGCCAGCCCATCTCTTCAAGCCAGCGATAAACCTGCTGCGGCTCGCGCGGATAATCCGGCGAAAGAGTGCGTTTTTTCTTTTTGGGCATGCCCTGCTGCACATACGCGAAGTTGCCCGCCACCATGTTATGCATCAGAAGGCCGTTGGCGTTGTAGAACATCAGCGAGAGCGCGCCGCCCGGCGCCAGACATTCCCATAAATGACGCAGCGCCGCCTGCGGATCGGCCACCCATTCCAGCACAGCGTGAAACAATATCAGATCAACCGGGCTTTCCAAATGCTGACCCGCTTCCTGCGCGGCGCATTGTACAAAATGCATGTTGCCGCTCACACCTTTCTCCTGCGCCGCCTTTTGAGCACGAGCTATCATTTCCGCGGAGAGATCGCACAACACCACCTGATGACCCCGCTGCGCAATGCGACACGCGGTTTGCCCTTCGCCACCGCCTGCATCCAGTACGCGCAGTGGACGGTCAGGCAACAGGCCTAACAACGCGTCGAGATCCTGCCAGAGGATAGCCTGACGCAACTGGCCTTTTGTTGTACCGTAAATGTTGCGCGCAAACTTTTCGGCGATGTCATCAAAATTGCGATCCCGCATGGGCACACTCTCCAGGTGATAAGCGCATCCGGCAAAACCGCTATTTTGTCACAGCCGGAGGGAGAATGAACCCATCTCGCGTAAGATAGGCCACGTTTACCTGCCGTATGGTTAAAAAAGGACCCATAACCGATGCTTTTTATTCTGAAAAAACTCACCGGCACGCTGCTGCTGCCGCTGCCATTTCTGCTGCTGATGATGGGCATCGCGCTTGCGCTGCTGTGGTTCACGCGCTTTAAACAAAGCGGCAAGGTTTTAATGACGGCAAGCTGGGTTATTTTGCTGCTGTTAAGCCTGCAGCCGGTAGCGGATGGGCTGCTGAAACCGGTGGAAGATGACTACCCGACCTGGAACGGTCAGAAAGCGAATTACATTGTGGTGCTGGGCGGCGGCTATACCTGGAATGACAAATGGGCACCGAGCTCTAATCTCGTCAATAACAGCCTGCCGCGCGTGACTGAAGGCGTGCGTCTGTGGCTTGCAAACCCCGGCGCGAAAATGGTCTTTACCGGCGCGCGCGCCACCACGAATCCGGTCAGCACCGCTGAAGCAGGTGCCCGCGTGGCAGAAAGCTTAGGCGTACCGCGCACCGATATCATTACGCTTGATTCCCCAAAAGATACCGAAGAAGAAGCCGCAGCGGTCGCCGGTGCGCTCGGCAAGCAGCCGTTTTTACTGGTGACGTCGGCGTCGCATCTGCCGCGGGCGATGATTTTCTTTAAACGCCAGGGACTGAACCCGATACCAGCCCCCGCCAACCAGATGGCAATCGACTCGCCGCTCAATCCGTGGGAGCGCGTCTATCCGTCTTCACTGTGGCTGATGCACAGCGAACGCGCCGGTTATGAAATTCTCGGGCGCGTCTGGCAATGGGTAAAAGGCGTGGGCTCAGGCGACCCAGGGCAGAAGTGATTCCGACGCCTTACTGAACGCGGCGCGGTTCATTTTTCCGGTTTGCAGTAACTGCGCCACTTCATCCCACAGGACATAAAGCCAGCGGCGCCAGAGGAACGATTCCGCCACTGGCGCGCGCTGGAGATAGCGCCAGAAAAGGCTTTCAGCCATCGGCGTGTCGAACAGGCGAAAAAGCTCATATTCGCGCGGCGCCCAGAGCACCACGCCCGGATTCACCATTGCCAGAAGCTGATCGCTACGCGCATCTTTGAGCATACTGCGCAGGTTAAAATTGCCGTGGATCAGCACGCAATTGTCGTTGAACCCGGCGAACATCGCGTCCAGACATTCACGGGTGCGAAACAGCATCCGCTTATCCTGCATCGTCAGCCCGGTATTCTGATATTGATTGAGCGTACTCCAGAGCACTTCAACGCGCTGGCGATACCAGTGCGGCCAGAGATTCTCCTGGGTACTGTCGACGCTGCCCACGCAGCCGTGGCTGTCAACGCGGTGCCAGCTCAGCAGTGCCTCAATAATCTGATCCTGAAGCTGCTCCCAGCGCTGCGGCGTGCGCGCCGGTGCTTCCACCGGTACGCCGCGCAGGCGCTCCATCAGCAGCACGTCCGGCCCCGGATGCTCCTCATGCGTCATTACGCCATACACCACGGGCATGCGCACCGTGCCGTAACGCGCGAGAATCGACATTTTCCCGGCCTGCTGCTGCGCCAGCCCCGGCGAGGTAAAACTCCGCGCCAGCAACGGCAGCGGGTTGCCGTGGCTGTCGTAAAGCGACCAGAGCGCGGTGTCTGCTTTCTCGCTAATGCATTCAAGCCGGCTGAGTTTTTCACCTAACAGGTGACTGAGTTCTGCACGCAGTTGCTCCATTTGCCGTTACCCTTATAAACGCTACTGTTTTTATAATGGGCGTCCTTACGGCGGATGTCATCTGTTGAGATCAATTCCATGCCAGTTAGCTTAACGGTAAAGCGGCAGGTTGCCTGTCAGTCGGGCTATCTGTTTTTTCGGGCCGACCAGCCCCAGCGCCGCCATCTCGGTTTGCGCGCTGCTGGCACCCGCCAGACGGAGCTCATACTCCTCCCAGGTTTTGCACGACTGCGCCAGCGCGCTAAAGGGCAGCACCAGGATTTGCGGATCGCTCTGCGCGGCGCTAAACAGGCTTAACAGCGTGTTGCCCTCGCCGAGCAGCACCGGCAGCGGCGCGCGGATCACGCCCGGATAAGTCACCCCATCCAGGCTTAACAGATCGGGCCGACTAATCCCTCGACCTGTCTGCCAAGACACACGCCCAGAACGCTTGCGGCGTTCATGGCAAGCCCTGGCGTGAGCGCGCGGTCGACGACGATAGTGCATTTATGCAGGCGGGTATCGAATTGCATGTTTTTCTCCCTGTCAGTTGATGTAATAAGTCTGCCCGACAACCGCGGAGAAAAATGACCTTTATTGCACCGCAATGCGCTCCAAAAGGGTAAAATCACCCTTTAAAAAGAGAAACGGGAAAAATTATGTCTGACGATACCCTGACGCCCACCGATATCACCCTGCTGACACTCTTGCAGCAGGATGCACGCACCACCAATCAGGCGCTGGCGGAATCCGTCAACCTTTCGCCCTCGCCCTGCTGGCGTAAGGTGAAAAAACTGGAAGAAGATAAGGTGATTCTCGGCTATCACGCCGCGCTGGACCGCCGCAAAATCGGGCTTGGCGTGATGGTGTTCGTGCGGGTCAGCATCGACAGCCACAGCGAGGCGCAGGCGCGGCGCTTTGAACAGGAAGTCATGGAGCTGGAAAACGTGGTGGCCTGTTACAGCATTGGTGGAGATGCCGACTTTTTGTTGCAGGTAGTGTCGCGCGATCTCGACGCCTACGCGGAATTCGCCATGTCGGTGCTGCGCCGTCTGCCGGGCATAAAAGAGATGCAGAGTATGTTCGTGCTAAAAGAGATCAAACCGTTCCAGACGCTGCCGGTCGGCGCGACTGTGTGACGCCGTAAAAAAACCGGCCGGGGCCGGTTTTCTCTTAACGCATTTCGGCGCGCACGCGCTCAAGATCTTCAGGCGTATCTACGCCGGTGCCGGGCACCACGACGGCAACCGCCACATGGATTTTCTCGCCGTGCCACAGGACGCGCAGTTGCTCCAGCATTTCAATCTGCTCAAGCGGGCTGGCAGGCCAGGTGACATAGCGGCGGATAAACCCGGCGCGATAGCCGTAAATACCGATATGACGCAGAAAGCTGTCGCCGATGGTATCGCGCGACTGCGCGAAACGGTCGCGATCCCACGGAATGGTGGCGCGTGAGAAATAGAGCGCGTAACCCTGCGCATCCATCACCACTTTGACCGCGTTGGGGTTGAACGCTTCCTGGGCATCATGGACCGGCACCGCGAGCGTCGCCATGCCTGCCTGCGCACTCGCCAGATTTTCCGCGACCTGGCGAATAATCGCTGGCGGGATCATCGGCTCGTCGCCCTGAACGTTGACAATAACCGTATCGTCAGCGAAACCGCATTTCTCCACGACTTCCGCCAGACGTTCCGTGCCGGACTGATGATCGGCGCGGGTCATACAGACTTCGCCGCCTGCCGCTTCAATCGCACGTGCCACATCCGGGTGATCGGTCGCCACAATAATGCGCGCCGCGCCTGACTCACGCGCGCGCTCAAGCACATGTATGATCATCGGCTTGCCGTTGATATCGACCAGCGGTTTGCCCGGCAGACGCGTCGACGCGTAGCGGGCAGGAATAATCACCACAAAACTCATGGGTTGGTCTCTTCGGCTGTAAGCGCGCGCGCTTCATTTTCCAGCAGGACCGGAATACCGTCGCGCAGCGGGAAAGCCAGACGGTCAACCTTGCAGATAAGTTCCTGCTTTTCCTGATTGAAGTAGAGTTTGCCGTTGCAAACCGGACAGGCGATGATTTCGAGTAAACGATGATCCATGGTTCCTCCTGATGGACCGGTGGTATTAATCTTTTGAGGATATCACATGCGTTTCAGGCGCGGGGTCAATTTCCCAGCCCTCGCCCCACGCGTGCGCAAGCGGGCCGGGCAACTGGCGGAAAACGACCCTGGTTGCGCCCTGCCAGGCGGCGAAATCGCCAATAGCCTGCCGCAATCCGGCGATAACGCCTGCCGTGAACGATACGCCCTCTTCGCCATAAAGCGCGATGACTTCTAGCGAGCCTTGCTGGCGGTGCATTTTGGCATCCATCCGCCCTACCAGCGCGCCTTTATGCAGCAATGGTAAAACGAAATAGCCATATTTGCGCTTTGGCGCAGGCGTATAACATTCGAGGCGGTAAGAGAAGTTAAAGAATTCCTCCGCGCGGCGGCGGTCCCAGACAACCGGATCGAATGGTGAGAGCACTGCGCTGTGGGTGGCGGTGAGTTTGCCCGCCACAGCTCGCTCAAGCAGCGGCAGAAGCTCATGATGCAACCACATCGGCCCGAGCGTCTCGACGTCAACCGGCACCACGAATCCCTCATCCTGCCACGCCTGCAATAGCGGGCCGGTAGCGACATGGCGCAAGCGGTAGTAATCAGCAAGCCAGGCGCTACGGAAAATGCCGAGGCTGCGGGCGCTGTTAGCGAGCATCTGCGCCTCGGCCTGCGCTTTATCAATCAGATGCAGGCTGTCGTCCCAGTCGGGCAAGACTCTGGTGGTGAGATCGTAGACGCGCTGAAAATTGCGCCGCTCTACCACCATCACCTGCCCTGCGGTAAACAGCCCTTCGAGATGTTTTTTGTGCGGTTTCCACTCCCACCAGCCACTGGCACCTTTACGCGGATGCTCAAAATCTGCCGAACGCACCGGGCCGTTACGCTCGATAAACGCCATTAATTCGCCGATTTCCTGCGCGTGTTCTTCCATCCATGCGGCGCGATATTTCCAGCCCATCTTTTCGGGGCTCAGCATACGGTGGCGAAAAAGCGGGAAATCGCTGCGCGGCAGAAAACAGGCTTCATGCGCCCAGTACTCCATCAACTCACCGCGCGCCAGCGCCTCATCCAGCCAGCGGCCCGGGTAGTTACCAAGACGGCTAAAAAGCACCAGATACGGGCTGCGCGCCACGATATTGATAGTATCGATTTGCAGGAGAGACATGCGGGTGATGGCAGCAAGAATATCGGCAGGGCGCGCGCGGCGAACCGGCTTTTTCAGCAGCCCCTGCGCGGCAAGGTGAAGGTGGCGCGCCGCGCGCAAAGAAAGATGCACTCCAGACATATCCGCTCCCGTACGCTATGGCTGGCGCCCCTGCTTAACGCACCAGCGTGAGAATGTCCTTCAGTAATTGATCGGCTTGCGGCTGCGCAAGCGTCGCGTCGACTGGCAGATACCACCAGTTATCATGGGCGAAGGCGCGACATTTCACCGCGTCTTTTTCCGTCATCAGCAGGCTCTGACCTTCGCTGAGCAACGCCAGCACGTCGGTTTCACGCAGCGCCTGATGGTCAGCGAGGCTCAGGGTTTTAACGGGTGTCAGACCGCATTTTTCAAGCGTTGCGAAAAAGCGCGGTGGATGACCGATGCCTGCCATCGCCACCACATTTTCCAGCGTATTGACCGGACGCCTTTCACCGCTGCGTAAATTAACCGCGAGCCCTGGTTCAAGCTGCATGGCGATTTCGCCGGGACGCGCTTCTCCACCATTGGTAATGACCGCATCAACCTGCTTAAGCCTTAATGCGCGCTCACGCATTGGGCCTGCCGGAAGCCACCAACCGTTGCCGAAACGGCGCACGCCATCAACCACCACGATTTCTTTATCGCGCGCCAGCGCGTAGTGTTGAAGACCATCATCGGTAATGATGATTTGCGGCCCGGCGTTATCGATAAGCGCCTGCACCGCCTGCGCGCGATTGGCGGATACCGCCACGGGCGCGCCAGTGCGCTGGTAGATAAGCACCGGCTCGTCGCCTGCTTGCGCAGGCGTGGTAGCTGCGCTAAGCACTAACGGATAATGCGCAGCCTTCCCGCCGTAACCACGCGACACTACGCCTGCGCGTATACCTCGCTGCTGCAGTTGCTCAACCAGCCAGACCACGACCGGCGTTTTACCGTTGCCGCCTGCGGTAAGATTCCCCACCACGACCACCGGCACCGGCGCGCGCCAGGCCTTACGTAAGCCCAGCTGATAGCTCAGGCGGATAGCGCTGCTAATGAGGCCATACAGCCAGGAGAGCGGCAGCAGGAGCACCCATAACGGCGAACGGCCAGACCAGATGCGCTCAATCATTGCCCGAACTGCATTTTATGAAGCTGCGCATAAACGCCATGCTGTTCCAGAAGCTCGGTATGATTGCCTCGCTCGACAATGCGTCCGTCTTCGATAACCACGATTTCATCCGCCTGCTCGATAGTCGAAAGACGATGCGCGATAACCAGCGAGGTGCGGTTCTTTTGCAGTTCATCCAGCGCGGCCTGAATAGCACGTTCTGATTCTGTATCCAGCGCAGACGTCGCTTCATCGAGGATAAGGATCGGGCTGTCTCGCAGCAGCGCGCGGGCAATCGCGATACGCTGACGCTGACCACCGGAAAGCAGAACGCCGTTTTCGCCGATGACCGTATCCAGACCGTTATCCATCTTATTGATGAAATCCATCGCATAAGCCATACGGGCGGCATTCTCAATGGCTTCACGGCTGTAAACATCGGTGCGCGCGTAAGCAATGTTATTCGCGATGGTGTCATTAAAGAGATGCACGTTCTGCGATACCAGCGCAACCTGATTACGCAACGACGATAGCGTGTAGTCGCGCAGGTCGTGGCCATCCATCAGGATTTCGCCGCTGTCGATGTCATAAAAACGCGTGATGAGGCTTGCGAGTGTCGATTTACCAGAGCCTGAACGCCCCACCAGCGCGACCGTCTTCCCGGCAGGGATAGACAGGTTGATATCACGCAGTGCCGGAATTTCACGTCCCGGGTAGGTAAAGGTGACATTGCGGAATTCGAGATTCCCCTGCGCACGTTCGATGACACGCGTGCCTTCGTCTTTTTCCTGTTCGCTGTCGAGAATAGCGAACAGCGTCTGACAGGCTGCCATCCCGCGCTGGAACTGAGCGTTCACGTTAGTCAGCGATTTCAGCGGGCGCATCAGGGCAATCATGGACGAGAACACAACGGTGATGGTACCTGCCGTCAGGGTTTCCATGACGCTCGGGAAGCTTGCCGCATAGAGCACAAACGCCAGCGCCAGGGACGCTATCAGCTGAATAATCGGATCAGAAATTGACGAGGCCGAGACCATTTTCATGCCCTGCAGACGCATCTTGTTGCTGACCTTAGCAAAACGCTCGCCTTCAACCTGCTGGCCACCGAAAATCAGCACTTCTTTATGGCCTTTAAGCATCTGCTCCGCGCTGGTCGTCACCTGCCCCATGGTGTTCTGCATGTTTTTACTGATGCTGCGAAAGCGTTTCGACACGACACGAATCGCCAGTGACACAATTGGTGCCAGTACGATAAGGATCAGCGAAAGCTGCCAGCTGTAGTAGAACATCATGATGAACAGACCAATGATTGACGCCCCTTCACGCACGACGGTAATCAGCGCGCTGGATGAAGAAGACGCCACCTGCTCAGAATCGTAGGTGATACGGGAGAGCAAGGTACCGGTAGATTGTTTATCAAAGAAAGAGACAGGCATGCCCATCATATGATTAAACAAACGTCGGCGCATCGTCATGACGACTTTCCCGGAAACCCAGGAGATGCAATAACTGGAAACATAGCTGGTGATACCGCGCAGGATCATCAGCCCAATGACCACCAGTGGCATCCATAGCAGCACTGAGCGATCGGTTTTACCGAAACCATCATCCAGTAATGGTTTAAGTAGCGATAGCATATAGGTATCGCTGGCTGCGTTGAGTATTAACGCTACCCCAGCCACAATCAGACCCGTTTTAAAGGGCGCTATCACCGGCCAGAGTCGGCGGAAGGTCTGCCACGTGGAGAGATCTTTATCGTTATGCATTCAAAAAACCAGCTTTCGTTGAAATAGCCGCATATTCTACCTGTATTCAGCAGGTGAGCCAAACCACTCATGATACCAGCGGGGTGAAATCTGTTCTCTTAACCCCTCGATTTTCCATTGCCCTGATGAAAAAGAGACTGAAAGCTGCCCGGCATGTGCCGTATCAAACCACTGATAACGGTGCTGCTGATAGCATTTCACCACTTTTGCAGAAGGCAACCGCCAGGCGTTATATCGTGATGCCGACGCCAGCGCCGCTTTGCCATTAACTACCGATAACAGCGTAGGCGTCGATGAAGTACGG
Organism: Cronobacter sakazakii; assembly: GCF_000982825.1. Lineage (NCBI taxonomy): Bacteria > Pseudomonadati > Pseudomonadota > Gammaproteobacteria > Enterobacterales > Enterobacteriaceae > Cronobacter > Cronobacter sakazakii. The sequence goes on from NZ_CP011047.1 coordinate 3,848,501, forward strand.
CTGCCGTGGTGAGGCACCTGAAGAATATCCGCCTGCAACGGTTGCCACTGGTTTTTGAGCATAGTCAACTCTGCGGAAGCTTCAATATCGCCGGTAAGCAGGATGCTGTGCTCGCCGTCATCCACTTTAACGACACAGGAGCGGTTATTGCCTCGCTCCTGATAACCTTCAGGGGGCCAGTGAACCGTAAACACCAGCCCCTGCCAGCGCCAGTGCGAGCCTTTGACACAGGGGATATGGCCAGCCCAGTGGAGCGAACTGCGTATCCACATTGTCGGCCACGTACTGGTAAGGCTCTCCAGACCGCCCCGGTGATCCAGATGTTCATGGCTGATGATGACGCCCTCAGGCTTGAGATGATGCCACCGCAGCCAGGGAATAATGGTTTGCTGCGCGCTGTCGCCGCCCGGCCAGGCGTTGCCGCTGTCATAGAGTATCGCTCTGCCGTGGCGCTCAATGACGATGGCAAGCCCATGTCCGATATCCAGCATGTGCAGCCGCCAGACATCATCTGCCGTTTTTTGCCAGAAGGGCCATGTCAACAGGCCCAGTGAGATACCACACGTGGCGGGCGAAATGCGGTGCCAGCCCACTCTCAACGCAATGATAATCAGCCACGGGGCGAGTATTATCCACTGATAGCGCTGGTCAAGGCTTAGCCATCCGGGGGGAAGCTCTCGTAATAGCCAGAAAAGCAACGCGAGCGATCTATCAGCCAGCAAACCCGCGTAATGTTCCAGCCATGCCAGATGCGCCAGATCCAGCACCATGCTCAACAGCACCAGTGGAACAACGACGAAAGTAATGACTGGCACCGCAATCAGATTCGCCAGTAGCGATGTCAGGCTGAGCCCGTGGAACAACAGCAACTGAAGCGGCAGCAGAAGGAGCGTCATACCACATTGCAGATGCAGCAAGCTTTTTAACGGTCGCCATTTCCCTTCCGCGCGCAGCGGCACCCACTGATACCAGAAAATCAGCGCTGCCACGGCAAAGGCCGAGAGCCAGAGGCTTTCCGATAATATCGCCACAGGATCAAAAAACAGGATGGCCGCGACGCAGCACATCCATACCTGCCAGGGCGTCCATTGCCTGCCGCAAAGCCGCAGCGCGCACCACGCGGACAGAGCGATAAGCGTTCTGATGGCAGGCGGATTACTCCCGCTAAGCCAGGTATAGAGCGCCGCAGCAGTAAGCATCGCTAGTAAAGGAAACCGGTAGCCTAAACGACGCGCAGGCAGTAATAGTTGCAGTAAGCGCGCCAGCGCCCATCCAAGCGTCCCCGCAAAGCCGATGTGCAACCCTGAGATAGCCATCAAATGCGCGGTGCCGGTTTCACGAAGCAAGCGTTTGACATCGTCCGTCAATGCCATGCGTTCGCCGAAACCGAGCGCCAGTATCACTGGCTGCCAGTTAAAAGCCGCCATATGGTGACTGAAAGAAGCCAGATAACGAGCCCGAAAGCGGCAGCTATCTTCAAGGAGTTGCGTAGATACAACACGCCCTGTCAGCGGTAAATGTTGCGACAAGGCATAACGCTGGCTGTCAAAACCGCCCTCGTTGAGCTGCCCGTGAACTGGCCGCAGGCGCAACGTCATCAACCAGCGCTGACCGGCGCAGGCCTTTTTTGGTAAATAGCTGTCTCGCAGTACCACGCCAGGCGCAGGAAACCACCGCTTGCCGTCTGCCCGGTAAATTTTAATATGGTGTTCCGTCGCGCCATCAGTCCCGGTAATAACGGCTTCAACCTGGTGCGTTTTTGTCGTTAACAATGCATATGGCAGCGTAACCTGTCGGGCAGCGAGCAGCCCCCAGCAAAAGAAAAGCAGCGTCAGCGCCAGAAACCGCACAGCGAAATGTCGCAAAAACAGCATTAACGTCGATGCAATTGTGATGACGGCTATTTGCGCGACAGTCGGTAGCGAAGGTAAGAACAGCAGTGGCGACAGACCAGCCATAACGCACAGGCTCAACGCGGGCAGTGAGATCACAGACACCTCCTTGTTGCCACGAAGTGTGCGGTCGAAAAGGAACGTTGTCAGGCTGTAACTGGTGGATTTACGAGATGTGCAGAGAAGAATTTATGGTATTGCAGATGTTGCAGGCAATGCGTCGAGAAAGCTCGCAAAGTCATGTGACGGGCACAAAAAACGGCACCCATAAGTACCGTTTTCTGCAAGGTTAAGCGATAAACCTTAACCGTAAATATTGGCGCGGTCGCGTAGTTCTTTGCCCGGTTTAAAGTGCGGAACGTATTTACCTTCCAGCTCGACTTTATCACCTGTTTTGGGGTTACGCCCGGTGCGTGGTGCGCGATAGTGTAAGGAGAAACTGCCGAAACCCCGGATTTCAATACGCTCGCCCTGGGCAAGGGTAGAGGCCATATGTTCCAGCATCTCTTTAACCGCATCTTCCACCGCTTTCGCCGGGATATGGGAGTGCTGGCTTGCAAGTCTTTCGATTAATTCTGACTTGGTCATGTTTCCTCCGGTTTCCATTCAGGAAAATTGTCTTACAGCTATCATCGAACAAGGGCGGCCAAAGCCGCCCTTAGTGTCTGATTACAGGCCGGAACCTGTAATCTGTCAAGGCAATTACTCGCCTTTAGCTGCTTTGAACGCTTCAGCCATTGCGTTAGAGAAGTTGCCTTCTTCCTGTTTGTTGTTAACAGAAGCGATTGCATCTTTCTCGTCAGCTTCGTCTTTCGCACGAACAGACAGGCTCACAACGCGGTTCTTACGATCAACGCCGGTGAATTTAGCTTCAACGTCGTCACCAACGCTCAGAACCAGAGTCGCGTCTTCTACGCGGTCACGGGAAGCTTCAGAAGCGCGCAGGTAACCTTCAACGCCGTCTGCTAATTCAACTGTGGCACCTTTCGCGTCAACTGCGGTTACTTTACCAGTAACGATTGCACCTTTCTTGTTCAGTGCAACGTAGTTGTTGAACGGATCTTCTGCGAGCTGTTTAACGCCCAGTGAGATACGCTCACGCTCTGCGTCAACCTGCAGTACAACGGCAGCGATTTCGTCGCCTTTTTTGTACTCGCGAACGGCTTCTTCGCCAGCCACGTTCCAGGAGATGTCAGACAGGTGAACCAGACCGTCGATGCCGCCGTCCAGGCCGATGAAGATACCGAAGTCAGTGATAGACTTGATTTTACCTTCAACGCGATCGCCTTTGTTGTGGGTCTCAGCGAACTGCTGCCACGGGTTGGCTTTGCACTGTTTCAGGCCCAGGGAGATACGACGACGTTCTTCGTCGATATCCAGAACCATCACTTCTACCACGTCACCAACGTTAACGACTTTGGACGGGTGGATGTTTTTGTTGGTCCAGTCCATTTCGGAAACGTGTACCAGGCCTTCAACGCCTTCTTCGATTTCAACGAAGCAGCCGTAGTCGGTCAGGTTGGTTACGCGACCAGTCAGGCGGGTGCCTTCCGGGTAACGTTTAGCGATAGCAACCCACGGATCTTCGCCCAGCTGTTTCAGGCCCAAAGAGACACGGGTACGCTCGCGGTCGAACTTCAGCACTTTAACAGTGATTTCGTCGCCCACGTTCACGATTTCGCTCGGATGCTTAACGCGTTTCCAGGCCATATCAGTGATGTGCAGCAGGCCGTCTACGCCGCCCAGATCAACGAATGCACCGTAGTCAGTGAGGTTCTTAACGATACCTTTAACTTCCATGCCTTCCTGCAGGTTTTCCAGCAGCTGATCGCGCTCTGCGCTGTTTTCAGATTCGATAACGGCACGACGAGAAACAACAACGTTGTTGCGCTTCTGATCCAGCTTGATTACTTTGAATTCAAGCTCTTTGCCTTCGAGGTGCAGGGTGTCACGAACCGGACGCACGTCTACCAAGGAACCCGGCAGGAACGCACGAATACCGTTCAGCTCAACAGTGAAGCCGCCCTTGACTTTGCCATTGATAACACCAGTAACGGTTGCAGCTTCTTCGTAAGCTTTTTCCAGCATCAGCCACGCTTCGTGACGTTTAGCTTTCTCACGAGACAGCAGGGTTTCACCGAAACCGTCTTCTACTGCATCCAGAGCAACGTCAACTTCGTCACCAACCTGGATTTCAATTTCGCCCTGGGCGTTTTTGAACTGCTCTGCCGGAATGGCGGACTCAGATTTCAGACCGGCGTCAACCAGTACTACGTCTTTGTCGATAGCAACAACAACGCCACGAACGATAGAACCCGGGCGGGTTTCGATTTCTTTCAGGGATTCTTCAAAGAGTTGAGCAAAAGATTCAGTCATGTTTAATCTTCAGGTTTTAAATTAACGTCCACCTGGCATCATGCTGGGTGGGGTTGTTTCACATACCCGCTGTCACTCCATTGCAACGGGGGTACTGCAAATTCGGTCGCGTTACTTCGCGAGCGCCAGTTTTTCACGGGCGTATTCAAGCGCCTTTTCGATAACTTCTTCAATGCTAAGGCTGGTGGAATCCAGCACCAGAGCATCGTGCGCGGGCACTAACGGCGCTACTGGCCGGTTACGATCGCGGTCATCGCGCTCTTTTATCTCGGCCAAAAGGCGTTCAAAGTTAACACTAAAGCCCTTTTCCTGCAACTGTAGCATACGGCGATGAGCACGTTCCTCGGAGGAAGCATCAAGGAAAATTTTCACTGGCGCATCAGGGAAAACCACCGTTCCCATGTCGCGCCCGTCGGCAATCAGGCCGGGTGCTTCACGAAATGCGCGCTGACGGCGCAGCAGTGCTTCGCGCACACGCGGGAACGCGGCAATCTGCGAGGCGGCGTTGGCCACCTCCTGCGTGCGGATCTCGGCACTGACGTCTTCACCTTCCAGAATGACTTCCAGTTCGCCCTGCTGCGCGACGAAGCGCACATCCAGGTGCGCAGCCAGCGGAACGAGCGCTTCTTCGGAAGCGACATCAACATGATGATGCAGGGCGGCCAGCGCGAGAACCCGATAGATGGCGCCGGAATCCAGCAAATGCCATTGCAGGGTTTCAGCCATCGCTTTACAGAGCGTGCCTTTCCCTGCGCCGCTTGGGCCATCGATTGTGATTACCGGGACGGATGCCGTCATCTTTTTCTCCTTCAATAACAAATGGCAGGCCTGCAACGTGAACGCGGCGCATTATACGCTTCATCACCGCAGACTGTTATCTTTCCGGCAAAATATCGCCGCCATTGTGGCTGAGTGTAGAAGAAGTGGGCGCAGATGCCCGGAACGGCGCGCTGCCGTTCCGGAAAAATACGTATTTAAGCAGAGTGGCTGATACGCGCGAGCTGCGCGAAATAATTCGGGAAGGTTTTCGCGGTGCATTTCGGGTCGAGAATAGTAACCGGCGTGTCGGAAAGCGCCACCAGCGAGAAACACATCGCCATGCGATGATCGTTATAGGTGCCGATATCCGCAAACTGTAACTGCGCAGGCGGCGTGACGGTAATGAAGTCATGCCCCTCTTCAACCGTGGCGCCGACTTTACGCAGTTCGGTGGCCATCGCCGCCAGGCGGTCTGTTTCCTTCACACGCCAGTTATAGATATTACGAAGCGTGGTGGTGCCGGTGGCGAACAACGCGGTGGTCGCGATGGTCATCGCCGCGTCGGGAATATGGTTCATATCCATATCAATCGCGTTCAGCTCACCGCGGGTGCAACTGATGAAATCGTCGCCCCAGGTGATGTGTGCGCCCATTTTTTCCAGCACGTCAGCAAAGCGAATATCGCCCTGCACACTATTGCGCCCAATACCGGTGACTTTGACAGTGCCGCCTTTAATGGCTGCCGCCGCGAGGAAATAAGACGCGGAAGACGCATCGCCTTCTACCAGATAATGTCCTGGCGACTGGTACTGCTGGCCGCCCTGAATGACAAAACGCTGGTAGTTTTGGTTTTCCACCTCAACCCCAAAGGTTTTCATCAGGTGCAACGTGATATCAATGTAGGGCTTTGATACCAGCTCGCCTTTAATGTCGATAGCGGTGTTGCCCGGTGCCAGCGGAGCGGCCATTAACAGCGCGGTCAGGAACTGGCTTGAAACGCTGCCATCAACGGTCACGTTGCCACCGGTGAATCCGCCTTTCAGATGCAGCGGCGGATAGTTTTCCTGCTCCAGATACGTGACATCTGCGCCGCCCTGACGCAGCGCGTCGACCTGATGTCCAATCGGGCGCTCTTTCATGCGCGGCTCGCCAGTCAGCACCACATTATTAGTGCCAAGGCACAGCGCCGCTGCCAGCGGACGCATTGCGGTTCCGGCGTTACCTAAAAACAGTTCCAGCTCCACTAGCGTATTGAACGGCCCGCCCTGCCCCTGAATTTCACAGCGGGTGCGATCGTCTGAAAGCGAATAATGAACGCCAAGCGCGTTGAGCGCGTTCAGCATATGGCGCACGTCGTCGCTGTCCAGGAGGTTGGTGAGCGTCGTGGTGCCTTTTGCCAGTGCGGCGAGCAGCAGCGCCCGGTTGGAAACGCTCTTGGAGCCAGGAAGATTAATGGTGCCATCCACGCGCGCGATGGGTTGTAAGGTCAGGGATTCCTGCATGGAAAAAGTCTCAATAAAACAGAATAAAAACCCCGCGGCCAGCCGCGGGGCGAATCATAACGGAAGGATTAACCGTGACGGCGTTCGAAATCCACCATGAAGTCGGTCAGGGCTTTCACCCCTTCGAGCGGCATCGCGTTATAAATAGAGGCACGCATGCCGCCGACCACGCGGTGGCCTTTCAGCGCGTGCAGGCCCGCTGCAAAAGATTCTTCAAGGAACAGCTTATCCAGACTGCTGTCGGCGAGCTGGAACGGTACGTTCATGCGTGAACGGTTAGCCGTTGCAACATCGTTGCGATAGAAATCACTATTATCAATCACGCCGTAGAGCAGATCGGCTTTTTGCTGGTTGATCTTGTCCATCGCCGCCACGCCGCCGTTGGTTTTGAGCCATTTAAACACCAGGCCCGCGAGATACCAGGCAAACGTTGGCGGCGTGTTGAACATGGAGTCGTTTTCGCTCAGCACGCTGTAATCCAGCACCGACGGGCAAGAGACATGCGCCTTGCCAAGCAGATCCTCACGCACGATAACCAGCGTCAGGCCCGCCGGGCCAATGTTTTTCTGCGCGCCCGCGTAGATGACGCCGTAACGGCTGACATCAATCGGATGAGAAAGAATGGTGGAGGAGAAATCGGCGGTAACGATAGCGTCGCCAAAATCAGGCGTATCGTTAATCGCGATGCCGTCGATGGTTTCATTCGGGCAGTAGTGCACATAAGCGGCATCCGCCGAGAGCTGCCACTCGCTCATCGGCTTAATGGCGCGTTTGCCATCAACGGTGATTTTCGCGTCGATCACGTTCGGCGTCAGGTATTTTTTGGCTTCTTTAACCGCGCTTGCCGCCCAGTAGCCGCCATCAACATAATCGGCAGTCGTTTTGTCGCCCAGCAGATTCAGCGGAAGCGCGGAGAACTGCCCGCGTCCGCCGCCGTGGCAGAATAACACTTTATAATTTGAGGGGATTTCCAGCAGATCGCGAAAATCCTGTTCCGCCTGTTCCGCCACCTGAATAAACTCTTTGCTACGGTGGCTGATTTCCATCACAGAGGTGCCTAACCCCTGCCAGTCACGCAACTCTTCCTGAGCCACTCGTAACACATCCGCCGGCAGCATCGCCGGGCCAGAACTAAAATTGTAGACCTGAGCCATTTCCCCTCACCACGCTAAAAGCAATAAGTTTTTCCTGTGGCTATCGGTTTTATCATTCCGTTGACAGGGCTGCAACGGCTAATCCTGGCACCAGAGGGAATGTGCGCCAAATCACACAACACAATCCGCCAGCGCAGCGCCCGCTGACGGTGGAATTTGCTGTCAGGTGACGCGGGTCGCGGTGCTTGCCTTCACCCATATATGGTTTTTGCAGCGCGGACAGGACGGTTTCACACCGGCATCAAACGTCACCACTTCGCTACACCGGATACAGGCGTAATCGCCGGTTTCAGGGATGTGTTCAAAACGCTCGCTGCAATACTCCGGCAGAATCGACAGTCCCGGGCGCACCAGTTTATCCGGATAGTAATAAACGCTGATTTGGCCGTTAGCCTCAAGGATAGCGAGTCGCACCTGCCCCAGATGCTCCACGCCTTTGGTACGCAGCTCCATAAAAAACTCAAATTCGGTCATGTTCTCCCGGTTGAGCTTTTCCCAGGCCAGTTCGCCGTCTTCAATAATGATGCGCGGTTTGCCCTCCAGTAGATCCTCAAGCTTTTCGCTACAGGACATCAGCCACATCACCAGACGATAGAGCACGCCGAGCGTAACAAACACTACCAGCACGGGCAGCAGCGGCACGTCGTCATAAAACGCCACGTCCCCCGCCGCTGATCCGAGCGTCAGAATGATTAGTACTTCAAAGAGCGACATCTGACGTACGCCACGTCGCCCGGTAATTTTGAGAAACAGAAACACCAGGATAAAGGTGTAAAGGCTGCGCAGCGCGACTTCACCCAGAAATTCTAATGGAAACTTGTCAAGCGCCATCCGTTGCAAATCGAAAGCTTTCATATTTTTCTTACGCCATAACAGGGAGTTATCTTGATTAATGATAGTCGTAAGATTTATTTTTGCCGCATCGGGCGGGACGATGGCGCAGAAGGGCTAAAATCCGTATCATTGCGCGCTTTGCGTACGATAAAAGTGGATCCCATGACTCAAACCTTCATCCCCGGCAAAGATGCCGCACTGGAAGACTCCATCGCTCGCTTCCAGCAGAAACTCACCGATCTGGGCTTTAACATCGAAGAAGCCTCCTGGCTAAACCCGGTGCCGAACGTCTGGTCTGTGCATATTCGCGACAAAGAGTGCGCGCTGTGCTTTACCAACGGTAAAGGTGCCACCAAAAAAGCCGCGCTGGCTTCCGCGCTGGGCGAATACTTTGAGCGTCTGTCCACCAACTATTTCTTCGCCGATTTCTGGCTGGGCGATACGATCGCAAACGGCCCGTTCGTGCACTATCCGAACGAAAAATGGTTTCCGATCCCGCAAAGCGATGAACTGCCGGAAGGCATTCTTGATGCCCGCCTGCGCGCGTTTTACGATCCGGAGAACGAACTGACCGCCAGCATGCTGGTTGACCTGCAGTCTGGTAATGAAGAGCGCGGCATCTGCGCCCTGCCGTTCACCCGCCAGTCAGATGAACAGACCGTTTACATTCCGATGAACATCGTCGGCAACCTGTATGTATCCAATGGCATGTCCGCGGGCAATACCCGCAACGAAGCCCGTGTTCAGGGGCTGTCTGAAGTGTTTGAGCGTCATATCAAGAACCGCATTATTGCCGAAAGCATCAGCCTGCCGGAGATCCCGCAGGAGGTGCTGGCGCGCTATCCTGGCGTGGTCGAGGCTATCAATACACTTGAAGCGGAAGGCTTTCCGATTTTCGCTTACGACGGCTCTCTCGGCGGAAAATATCCGGTTATCTGCGTTGTACTGTTTAACAGGGCCAACGGCACCTGCTTTGCCTCCTTCGGCGCGCATCCCGATTTCGGTGTGGCGCTGGAGCGTACCGTCACCGAGCTGCTGCAGGGTCGCGGCCTGAAAGATCTCGACGTGTTTACGCCACCGACGTTCGATGATGAAGAAGTTGCCGAACATGCGAACCTTGAGACGCACTTCATCGACTCCAGCGGTCTTATCTCCTGGGATATGTTCAAGCAGGACGCGGATTATCCGTTTGTAGACTGGAGCTTCGCCGGTACGACGGAAGAAGAGTTCGCTACCCTGATGGCGATTTTTAAGGCTGAAGATAAAGAAGTCTACATCGCCGATTACGAGCATCTGGGCGTTTACGCCTGTCGTATCATTGTGCCGGGCATGTCTGACATCTATCCGGCAGAGGATCTGCTGCTCGCGAATAATAATATGGGTAGCCATCTGCGCGAAACGCTGCTGGCGCTGCCGGGCAGCGAGTGGGAGAAAGAAGATTATCTGAACCTGATCGCTCAACTGGACGAAGAAGGCCATGACGACTTCACTCGCGTGCGCGAACTGCTGGGCCTGGCAACGGGTAAAGACAACGGCTGGTATACCCTGCGCATCGGCGAGCTAAAAGCGATGCTGGCGCTGGCTGGCGGCGATCTGGATCAGGCGCTGATCTGGACTGAATGGACCATGGAATTTAACGCATCGGTGTTTAGCGCCGGGCGCGCCAACTACTATCGTTGCCTGCAGACGCTTCTGCTACTGGCGCAGGAAGAGGAACGCGAGCCGCTACAGTACCTTAATGCCTTTGTTCGTATGTATGGCGCAGACGCGGTGGAAGCCGCGAGCGCGGCTATTAGCGGCGAAGCGCCCTTCTATGGCCTACAGCCCGTCGACGGCGATCTGAAAGCTTTCCCGGCGCATCAGTCGCTGCTGGCTGCCTATGAAAAACTTCAACGGGCTAAAGCCAGGTTTTGGCAAGGAAATTGATATAACGCATATCAATTGACCTGCTTCACACTTATGTTTAGCAAATATGACGGGGCGCGTTTACGGCCCCGTTTTTATTTGTCTGGTTAAAAGTTTGAATGTAAATATCAAGTTAATTACTGGTGAATATTAAATATATCCACCCGGCTTGATTGTTACCTTTTTTAGCCAATAATTCATAATGATTAACACTTTATGAGGAGAGGCAAACCGCTTTTTTTCAACACTTTTAATAATATTTAAAATTTATTTTTTATTTGATAATCATAAAGTTAAGCTGAAATTGCGTAAAAACCAGACGCATTTCAGTCCTGCAAACCTGGCGAGATATGATCCATATCAAATTTTACTGCATCATGCTTTGTTAGTATCAACTCGCCGAATAAATAAAGAGAGAGTTAGTGTGAAAGCTGACAACCCTTTTGACTCCTTACTCCCTGCTGCGATGGCGAAAGTTGCCGAGGAAGCGGGCGTTTATAAAGCCACGAAACATCCGTTAAAGACGTTTTATCTGGCAATTACGGCTGGCGTATTTATTTCCATTGCGTTTGTTTTCTATATCACCGCCACCACCGGCGCTGCCGCGATGCCTTTTGGCATTACCAAACTGATTGGCGGTATCTGTTTCTCACTCGGTCTGATTCTTTGCGTCATTTGCGGCGCCGATCTTTTTACTTCAACGGTGCTGATTGTGGTCGCCAAAGCCAGCGGGCGTATCACCTGGGGTCAGCTGACGCGCAACTGGGTAAATGTTTATATCGGCAACCTGATTGGCGCCCTGCTCTTTGTCTTACTGATGTGGCTTTCCGGCGAGTATATGACCGCCAACGGCGGCTGGGGGCTTAATGTCCTGCAAACGGCGTCGCATAAAGTTGAACATACATTTATTGAGGCAGTTTGCCTTGGCATCCTGGCTAACCTGATGGTCTGCCTGGCCGTCTGGATGAGTTATTCAGGACGCAGCCTGATTGATAAGGCCTTTATTATGATTCTGCCGGTCGGCATGTTTGTGGCCAGCGGATTCGAACATAGCATCGCCAACATGTTTATGATCCCGATGGGGATAGTGATTCGTCACTTTGGCAGCCCGGAGTTCTGGAGCGCGATCCACGCTTCGCCAGACCAATTTTCTCATCTGACCGTGATGAATTTCATCGTCGATAACCTGATACCGGTAACGATTGGTAATATTATCGGTGGAGGGTTGCTTGTCGGATTGACGTACTGGGTCATTTACCTGCGTGGCGATGACCATCGCTGATAGTTGTTCCAGGCAGTAAATAAAAAATCCACTTAAGAAGGTAGGTGTTACATGTCCGAGCTTAATGAAAAGTTAGCCACAGCCTGGGAAGGTTTTGCGAAAGGCGACTGGCAGAATGAAGTCAACGTCCGCGACTTTATCCAGAAAAACTACACGCCATACGAGGGTGACGAGTCCTTCCTGGCTGGCGCAACTGAAGCCACCACTACCCTGTGGGACAAAGTTATGGAAGGCGTCAAACTGGAGAACCGCACTCATGCGCCAGTCGACTTCGACACTTCCGTAGCGTCCACCATCACCTCGCATGACGCAGGCTATATCAACAAGTCTCTTGAGAAAATTGTTGGCCTGCAGACTGAAGCTCCGCTGAAACGCGCCATTATCCCGTTTGGCGGCATCAAAATGGTTGAAGGTTCCTGCAAAGCGTACAACCGCGAGCTGGATCCGCAACTGAAAAAAATCTTCACCGAATACCGTAAAACCCACAACCAGGGCGTATTCGACGTTTACACCAAAGACATCCTGAACTGCCGTAAATCCGGCGTGCTGACCGGTCTGCCGGATGCTTACGGCCGTGGCCGTATTATCGGTGACTACCGCCGCGTTGCGCTGTACGGTATCGACTTCCTGATGAAAGACAAATATGCACAGTTTGTCTCTCTACAGCAGGATCTGGAAAATGGCGTAAACCTGGAAGCGACTATCCGTCTGCGTGAAGAAATTGCTGAACAGCACCGCGCTCTGGGCCAGATCAAAGAGATGGCAGCGAAATATGGCTGCGATATCTCCGGTCCGGCGACTAATGCGCAGGAAGCTGTACAGTGGACTTACTTCGGCTACCTGGCTGCGGTGAAATCCCAGAACGGTGCCGCGATGTCCTTTGGCCGCGTCTCCACCTTCCTTGACGTGTACATCGAACGCGACCTGAAAGCAGGCAAACTCACCGAGCAGGAAGCCCAGGAACTGATCGACCACCTGGTCATGAAACTGCGTATGGTGCGCTTCCTGCGTACGCCGGAATATGATGAGCTGTTCTCCGGCGACCCGATCTGGGCAACCGAATCCGTTGGCGGTATGGGCGTTGACGGCCGTACGCTGGTAACCAAAAACAGCTTCCGCTTCCTGAACACCCTCTACACCATGGGGCCGTCTCCGGAGCCGAACATCACGATTCTGTGGTCCGAAAAACTGCCGCTGAACTTCAAAAAATTCGCGGCGAAAGTTTCCATCGACACCTCTTCTCTGCAGTACGAGAACGATGACCTGATGCGTCCGGACTTCAACAACGACGACTACGCTATCGCGTGCTGCGTAAGCCCGATGGTGGTTGGTAAGCAAATGCAGTTCTTCGGTGCTCGCGCTAACCTCGCGAAAACCATGCTGTACGCTATCAACGGCGGCGTTGATGAAAAACTGAAAATGCAGGTAGGCCCGAAATCTGAACCGATCAAAGGCGATCTGCTGAACTTCGACGAAGTCATGGAACGTATGGATCACTTCATGGACTGGCTGGCGAAACAGTACGTCACCGCCCTGAACATCATCCACTACATGCATGACAAATACAGCTACGAAGCTTCGCTGATGGCGCTGCATGATCGCGACGTTATCCGCACCATGGCGTGTGGTATCGCAGGTCTGTCTGTTGCGGCTGACTCCCTGTCTGCCATCAAATACGCGAAAGTTAAACCGATTCGCGATGAAGACGGTCTGGCTATCGACTTCGAAATCGAAGGCGAATACCCGCAGTTCGGTAACAACGACGCTCGCGTGGATGACCTGGCGGTTGACCTGGTAGAACGTTTCATGAAGAAAATTCAGAAACTGAAAACCTACCGCAACGCTATCCCGACCCAGTCCGTGCTGACCATTACCTCTAACGTGGTTTATGGTAAGAAAACCGGTAACACCCCGGATGGCCGCCGCGCTGGCGCACCGTTCGGCCCGGGTGCTAACCCGATGCACGGCCGTGACCAGAAAGGCGCTGTCGCTTCTCTGACCTCGGTTGCTAAACTGCCGTTCGCCTACGCAAAAGATGGTATCTCTTACACCTTCTCTATCGTGCCGAACGCGCTGGGTAAAGACGACGAAGTGCGTAAAACCAACCTGGCGGGCCTGATGGACGGTTACTTCCATCATGAAGCGTCTATCGAAGGCGGTCAGCACCTGAACGTGAACGTCATGAACCGCGAAATGCTGCTGGATGCGATGGAACATCCTGAGAAATACCCGCAGCTGACCATTCGTGTGTCTGGTTACGCGGTGCGTTTCAACTCGCTGACGAAAGAACAGCAGCAGGACGTCATCACCCGTACTTTCACTCAGACAATGTAATACCCGCTCTGGCTGAAAATGCGTAAAATGAAGGCTCCACGTTTGTGGGGCCTTTCTTATAACCCACCCCGGTATGAGCCTTTTCTGCAAGGCGACTGACTATACTTCAGTTATCTCGCAAAAAAGACTCGACGCGGCACAGACCGCGCTCACCCGGCCCTGTTGCATCGGGCCTGAACTGGAGATAACACCGCAATGTCAGTTACTGGTCGCATTCACTCCTACGAATCCTGTGGCACCGTTGACGGACCAGGGATCCGCTTTATCACCTTCTTTCAGGGCTGCCTGATGCGCTGTCTCTATTGCCACAACCGCGACACCTGGGACACACACGGCGGCAAAGAGATTACGGTTGAAGAACTGATGAAAGAGGTGGTGACCTACCGGCATTTTATGAACGCGTCCGGCGGCGGCGTCACGGCATCCGGCGGCGAGGCGATACTCCAGGCGGAATTCGTCCGCGACTGGTTCCGCGCCTGTAAGAAAGAAGGCATTCATACCTGTCTCGATACCAACGGTTTCGTACGTCGCTACGATCCGGTTATCGATGAACTGCTGGAAGTAACCGATCTGGTGATGCTCGATCTCAAGCAGATGAACGATGAAATCCACCAGAATCTGGTCGGCGTCTCTAATCACCGCACGCTGGAGTTCGCCAAATATATTTCAGCCAAAGGCATCAAAACCTGGATCCGCTATGTCGTCGTTCCTGGCTGGTCTGATGATGATGATTCCGCACATCGCTTGGGCGAATTTACCCGCGATATGGGAAACGTCGAGAAAATCGAACTGCTGCCCTACCACGAGCTGGGTAAGCATAAATGGGTGGCGATGGGCGAAGAGTATAAGCTTGACGGCGTGAAACCACCGAAAAAGGAAACGATGGAGCGCGTCAAAGGGATCCTTGAGCAGTACGGCCACAAAGTGATGTACTAAAAACAACGCCCGCATCATGCGGGCGTTTTGTTATCAGGCGTGTGCCACCGGCGTAGGATGATGCCCGGCTTTGCGCATCAGCATCATCAGATAGACAAACGATACGCTGGCAATCATCACAAACAGTAAGTTGTCTGAATAGCTCTGCATCAGCATGGCGGTAAAAGTCGGCCCTAACAGACTGCCGATGGTATAGCTCAGCAGCAGCGCCTGATTCATCGCCACCAGTTGGTGATGCTCAACCTTTTCACACGCCCAGGCCATCGCAACCGGGTAAAGCGTAAAACCGGCGGCACCAAGAACAAACAGCGCTGGTGCCATCGCAGCCTGCGCCAGCATCGCCATGCAGCCCACTATCACGACAAATACCTGCACACGCAACACCAGCAGACGCCCGAAACGGTCAGCCAGTTTACCGATAGGCCACTGGCCAATAATCCCGGCGCTCACCATCACCGCCATCCAGAAGCCGATCCCGGAGTCGCTCACGCCCTGATGGTTAAGGTACAGCGGCATCAGACCATACAGCGAACCCAGCACAATACCGGAGATAATGCAGCCGTTAACGCCAAGACGCGCCTGACGCAGCTTAAACATCGGCCAGACGTGCGTTTTTTCCTGATGTTCGCTGCTGCTATTCACGATACGGGTAAAGAGCAGTGGCAGAATGGCCGCCATCACCATGCCAGTGACCCACGGCAGGACGCTCATCAGGTCGGTCGGCAGCTTGCTGACCATCAGTTGTCCGGCGACCGTGCCCAGATAGTAGACCATCATATACGCCGCCAGCAGACGCCCGCGGTTACGTGCCGTGCCGCTGCACATCAGCGCGCTTTCCACGACCACCCAAATCATCGCGCAGCCGACACCCGCGATAAAACGCCACGCAAGCCAGCTCCAGAAACCGAGCGTCATGCCGAGCCCGGCACAACCAGCAGCAAAAATCAGCGAAGCGAGATAGTAGCTGCGGTTAAATCCATAGCGCTTGATAAGCGCGCCGGTAATCAGCGTGCCCAGCAGGTTGCCGGTAAAATAAGACGAGCCGACCATACCAACCTGCCAGGTCGGCAAATTTTCATGGGCCAGCCACAGCGGTACGAGCGTATTCAGCACCGCTATCGCAAGGGTCAACAGCAGCAGGCCACAGAGCAAAAGCAGCACTGGCCGGGTATAGATAGACATGGATAAAACCGTGAGGAAGGTAAGAATTCGTGCGCATCATGCCACCAGCAACGGCAAAGTCAATCTGCCAGAAATCGCCTTTTATGGTCGAAACAGGTTGTCGATGAACAGTGTTCATTTATCCGTTACGGTACTGATGATTTTCGCCTGGCATAATTCATTAAAAATAATAAGTTAGCTGAATAATGCCGGGTAGATATCGATGAAAAAATTTATCAATAATTCTTATAAAAGAGGCGGGTCTAAAATGAAAAAAGCGCCCGCAGGCGCTTTTAAAAGAATGGGCGATTCACCTTAGCCGATGAATTCAAGACCTTTCATATACGGACGCAGCACTTCAGGAATTTCGATGCGGCCATCCGCCTGCTGATAGTTCTCCAGCACAGCGACCAGCGTACGTCCAACCGCCAGACCAGAACCGTTCAGGGTGTGAACCAGGCGGGTCTTTTTATCAGACTTGCTGCGGCAGCGTGCCTGCATGCGACGCGCCTGGAAATCCCACATATTGGAGCAGGAAGAGATTTCGCGGTACGTATCCTGCGCCGGAAGCCAGACTTCCAGGTCATAGGTTTTACGCGCGCCGAAGCCCATATCGCCAGAGCACAGCAGCACTTTACGGTACGGAAGACCGAGCAGTTGCAGCACTTTCTCCGCGTGGCCGGTCATTTCTTCCAGCGCCTGCATGGAATCTTCCGGACGTACAACCTGCACCATTTCCACTTTATCGAACTGGTGCATACGAATAAGACCACGGGTGTCGCGGCCGTAAGAACCCGCTTCAGAGCGGAAGCACGGCGTATGCGCGGTCATTTTGATCGGCAGCGACTCTTCGTCGATGATCTCATCGCGCACGAGGTTCGTCAGCGGCACTTCTGCGGTCGGGATCAGCGCATAGTTGCTGCTGTCGGCTTCTTCTTCCAGCGGACGCGTGTGGAACAGATCGCCTGCGAATTTCGGCAACTGACCCGTACCGTAGAGCGTGTCGTGGTTCACCAGATACGGCACATAGTTTTCGCTATAGCCATGCTCTTCGGTATGCAGATCCAGCATAAACTGCGACAGCGCGCGGTGCAGGCGGGCAATCTGCCCTTTCATAACCACAAAACGTGAGCCGGTCAGCTTCACGGCGCTCGCAAAATCCAGGCCGCCCAGCGTCTCACCCAGCGTCACGTGGTCGCGGATTTCGAAATCGAATTTACGCGGCGTGCCCCAACGGCTCACTTCTACGTTTTCGCTGTCATCTTTACCCAGCGGCACTTCATCATCCGGCAGGTTAGGCAGGGTCAGCGCGATATCACGGATTTCCGCAAGCAGCGCATCCAGCTCATTTTTCGCCGCATCAAGCTCTTCGCCGAGTTTGTTCACTTCCAGACGAAGCGGCTCAATATCCTCCCCACGCGCTTTCGCCTGGCCGATGGATTTCGATCGCGAGTTACGTTCAGCCTGCAGATTTTCAGTTTTTACCTGCAGAACTTTACGACGCTCTTCAAGAGCGACCAGCTTATCTACATCCAGCTTAAAGCCCCGGCGTGCCAGTTTTTCTGCGACTGCGTCTGGCTCGGTACGCAGCAGATTGGGATCGAGCATGCTTATCCTGTGCTTATCGAAAAAAGAAAAGGGAAAGGCGACCGCAGCCTGCGGTCGCACTGATATTCAACGATTAACCTTACCGCAACGATCGCGTTAGCGGTAGCGTTTTGTGGGGCTTTTCTGATCCTGCTCAGCAAGCCAGGCTAGCTTTTCGCCAATCTTGCCTTCAAGACCTCTGTTGGTGGGATGATAGTAGCGCGTTTGTGCCATTTCGGCGGGGAAATAGTCTTCGCCAGCGGCATAGGCGTTAGGCTCATCATGCGCATAACGATACTCCTGCCCGTAGCCCATCTCTTTCATTAGCTTCGTCGGGGCGTTGCGCAGATGTTCCGGCACATCGTAATCCGGGCGCTCGCGGGCATCTTTCAGCGCCGCCTTGAAAGCGGTATAAACCGCGTTGCTCTTCGGCGCGCAGGCAAGATAGACAATCGCCTGCGCAATCGCCCTTTCGCCTTCCGCCGGGCCGACGCGCGTAAAGCAGTCCCACGCAGAAATGGCCACCTGCATGGCGCGCGGATCGGCGTTACCGACATCTTCCGAGGCGATGGCCAGACAGCGCCGCGCAACATACAGCGGATCGCCGCCTGCGCTGATAATACGCGCATACCAGTAGAGCGCCGCATCCGGCGCTGAACCGCGCACCGACTTATGCAGTGCAGAGATCAAATCGTAAAAACGGTCGCCTTTATTATCGAAGCGAGCGCTGCGCTCACCAGCGATTTCCGTCAGCAGTTCGGGCCTGAGCACCCGTTTGCCGCTGTCGTCGGTGGGTGCCATATCGGCCATCATTTCCAGCGTATTCAGCGCGCGGCGCGCGTCACCGTTGACCAGCTCGGCAATCGCGAGGCGGGTTTCATCCGGTAAGACGATATCCTGTCCGCCGTAGCCGCGCTCACGGTCGGTCATCGCCTGGGTCAATACCTGTTCGATGTCCTCCACCGTCAGCGATTTCAGCAGATAGACACGCGCGCGTGAAAGCAGCGCGGAATTCAACTCAAACGACGGGTTTTCCGTTGTCGCGCCAATAAACGTAATGGTGCCGTCTTCGATATGCGGCAGGAAAGCGTCCTGCTGGCTTTTGTTAAACCGATGCACCTCGTCAACGAACAAAATCGTGCGGCGGCCCGCGTTGCGGTTCTGGCGGGCGCGCTCGATAGCCTCACGGATCTCTTTCACGCCGGATGTCACCGCCGAAATACGCTCCACATCAGCGTTCGCGTAGCGACCAATCACTTCGGCCAGTGTCGTTTTACCAGTGCCAGGCGGCCCCCAAAGGATCATCGAGTGGAGATGCCCGGCTTCGATCGCGCGGGGGAGTGGCTTACCGGGCGCCAGCAGATGCTGCTGCCCGATGTACTGCGCCAGATTTTCTGGCCGCATACGCGCGGCCAGTGGCTGAAAGGTGTTATCGGAAAAATCGAGCGAAAGATTGCCCACCCGGACCTCGGCTTACTTATTACGCTGGTCATCCACCGTTACGCCCTGCGGCGGCGTAAAGGTAAATTTGCTCATATCCACAGCGCCATTCTGCTGAGATTTCAGCTGATAGCTGCTGCGCTGGTCGTCCTGTTCGACGGCGCTGAATTGATTGATGGTGCCGTCGCGGCTCACGTTAATGGTGAACTGCTTCAGGTTGCCGCTGGCTGATTTTGGCGTCAGCACAAAATCATCGCCGTTTTGCTTAATGTTGTACTGCTGCCAGTCACTGCTCTGGTTACGCGCAATCAGCATAAACGGCGTATTGCTGGTCGCGTCTTTCAGCCAGGTCGCGCTCGCCTGTTCAACAAACGGGTTATAGAACCACAGCGTCTTGCCATCGGAAATCAGCACGCTTTCATCCGGCTGCGTCATATGCCAGTTGAAAAGATTCGGACGTTTGACCCACAGATCGCCCTGACCTTCCTGAACGGCAGCGCCGCTGCCATCGGTCACTTTCTGGGTGAAGCTGGCGTGGAAGCTGCTGACTTTATCAAGGCGGCTTTTCAAATCGTCTGCGGCATCCGCCCACACGGACGATACGGCAAACGCAGAAAGCAAAGCACAGGTAACGGCGATTTTTTTCATTGTTATCCCTCAGAATACGACCGACCCCAGTACGGGATCGCTTACTGTCCCTAACTGTAGCCATAAGGCTGACATTTTCGACAGAAGAAAAACCTGATTTTTTGGTAATTTACCCATCTTTTCAGAATCGTGATGAGCGTGAAGCCCTGCGCGCACGGTCACATGCCGCACGCGCAGGGAAAAGAACGGTTACTCAAACGGCGGCGGCGCCAGCACTTCGCGGTTGCCGTTATGGCCCTGCTCGCTGACGATGCCCTGCATTTCCATCTGTTCGATAATGCGTGCCGCGCGGTTGTAGCCGATGCGGAACTGACGCTGTACGCCGGAAATCGACGCTTTACGTTTTTCCACCACAAACGACACGGCCTGATCGAACAGCGGATCCAGCTCTTCGCCGCCGTCGAAGCCGCCGCCACCGCCCTCGCTTTCGCTATCGGAAGTGATGCCGTCGACATACTGCGGACGCCCGCGCGCTTTCCAGTCCTGCACGACGGCATGGACTTCTTCATCACGCACAAAGGCTCCGTGAACGCGAACCGGCATGGAGGAGTTCGGGCCGGAGTAGAGCATATCCCCCATCCCCAACAGCGATTCCGCGCCACCCTGATCGAGAATGGTGCGGGAGTCGATTTTGCTGGACACGGTAAATGCGATACGCGTCGGAATGTTGGCTTTAATCAGACCGGTGATGACATCCACGGAAGGACGCTGCGTCGCCAGCACCAGGTGGATACCCGCCGCACGCGCCTTCTGCGCGAGACGCGCAATCAGCTCTTCGACTTTTTTACCGACCGTCATCATCAGATCGGCAAACTCATCCACCAGCACCACGATATACGGCAGTTTTTCCAGCACCGGATGGGTTGCATCCATGCTGTCACCTGGTTTCCAGTACGGATCCGGGATCGGGCGGCCCATGCGTTTCGCTTCGGCGATCTTCTCGTTATAACCGGCAAGGTTACGCACGCCGAGCGCCGACATGAGCTTGTAACGGCGCTCCATTTCATTCACGCTCCAGCGCAGCGCGTTGGCGGCGTCTTTCATGTCGGTGACCACTTCGGTCAGAAGATGTGGAATGCCTTCATAGACAGAAAGTTCCAGCATTTTCGGGTCGATCATAATAAAGCGCACATCTTCCGGCGTCGCTTTATAGAGCATGCTCAGGATCATGGCGTTAACGCCCACCGACTTACCGGAACCGGTAGTACCCGCCACCAGCAGGTGCGGCATTTTCGCAAGATCGGCCACGACCGGTTCACCAGCGATATCTTTCCCCAGCACCACGCTCAGCGGTGAAGGGTTCTCGCGGAATTTCGCGCAGTCCAGCACTTCGCGCAGGTAGACGGTCTGACGTTTTTTGTTTGGCAGCTCAAGGCCGACATACGGCTTACCGGGGATCACTTCCACCACGCGCACCGCAACGGTGGAGAGCGAACGCGCCAGGTCGCGCGACAGGTTAGAAATACGCGCAGCCTTAACGCCCGGTGCCAGATTCAGCTCGAAGCGGGTAATAACCGGGCCTGGCGAGTAGTTCACCACATCCGCTTTAATGCGGAAATCGGCGAGACGCGCCTCCACCAGACGCGCCATTTGCTCCAGAGCAAAGGTATCCACCGGCTCCACTTCCGCTGGCGGTGACGTAAGCAGATCCAGCGACGGCAACGGCGTAGACGGCTTATGCTTCGGCAGCTCTTCGCCATTACGCATCAGCAGCGGATGGAGCAGGCTGTCACGTGGTGATGATGCCGGTGCCGCTGGCTGTTGAGGCTGCACAGGCGCAACCGCAGGCTGAGCCTGATAGCCCTGAGCGGGCGCGGAAGGCGCCTGATAACCCTGAGTCGGTACCACAGACTGCGGTTGCATCTGAGGCTGATGCGTGGCAGCAGGTTGGGCATAGCCCTGCGGTGCCTGAGGCTGCGGCACATAACCTTGCGGCTGCACGTAGCTTTGCGCGGGCGCTGCGGGCTGCGCAACGTGCGTATGCGGCTGTTGCGGCTGCTGATAATGTTGCTGCGGTTGATGTGCAGGGCGATACGGCTCAGGCTCGACAGGCTCTGGCATAAACAGCGGCTCGCTCGGGCCGTCATTAACCAGTGCTTTCATCGGCGAAAGCGCAATGTCATCAGGCATAAACGGCGCAGCGCCAGACGGTTGCGGCGCAGAATAGCGCTGCTGCTGAGACGCGGCAAACTGACGTGCCAGCTCAGCCTGTTCAGCGGCGTCTTCCTCTTCCGGGCTCATCTCTGCCTGATACGTTTCGCCGTAACGCTGCTGCTGGGACGCGGCAAACTGGCGCGCCAGCTCGTCCTGATACATCGCATCGGCTTCTTCTTCAGAAACGCCCTGCTGCTGTTGCGCCATACGACGCTCCGCTTCTTCACGGGCGCGCTCTTCGGCCATTCGCTGGGAAGGCAGTTTGATGCCATAAGAGGCAAGCTCACGACGCGTCGGCACACGAACGCGATTCGGGCGCGGCAGCTGCGGGCCAATGCCCTCTTTCACCTGCGGACGCGGTGCTTCGCTGGCCGCCGGGGTAAAGGCGAGGCCGGCGGTTTGCGCTGCTGCAGACGTTGCCTGCGATGCAGCCTGAGCAGCCGCCGCAGCGACAGTCGCCTGTGCGGCTACGTTCAGGCCAGACGCGGCGGTACCAGCGGTATCAGAAACCGATGCTGAAGGCGCGGCAGGCGCGGGGTCTGGTGCGCGGACTGGCTCTGGTTTACGGGTAAGCTCTTCCGGCTCAGGAATCGGCTGATACCACGCGGCCAGTTGTTCGCGTTCGCGAGCGCGCTGGGCTTCCACTTCTTCGAAATGATACAGCGGCGGACGCGCGGGTTTAACCTCTTCCGGCGGTGCAACGGGCTCTGGCTCGTGCACCGGCGCAGTTTCATGAGCCGGGGCATACGGTTCTGGCGCAGCGTAAGGCGTTTGCGGTGCAGGATTATAAGGTTCGGAGACCGGCGCATACGGTTCTGGCGCAGAGGTATGCGACTCTGGCGCGTACTGACCACCCTGCGGCTGCGCATACGGATCGTGCACTGGATGCTGATATACCTGCGTAGGAGAGGGCTGCGCCTGATACGGCTGCGGCTGATGAGGCTGTTGCGCAGGTTGATAAGCAGGCGTTACCGGCGCGCTGTGCTGCGCGGGTTGCCAGTACTCTTCTTCCTGTACTGGGGGTTGTGCGGCAGGTGGCTGTGACGGCGCATAGTAATCCGGCTCCGGGGCAATCCCCGGATGCGATTGCGGCGCAGAAGGCGCGGAATGCCATTCAATTTCAGGCGCGACGTCCGGTGCCTGAACGCTTACCGCTTCAGACGGCATTGCCGTTTGCGCAGATGCCCAGACCGGCGCGACCGGCGTAGCAGCCGCGGCAACGGCGGCCGGGTCGGCAATCGAATGACCATTCAGCAGCGGGTCGTTTTCATCATAAAACGCGTCCGGTTCAGTGACTTTATGGCCGGAAAACAGCACATCGTCGGCATCAGCCGGCGTGCCGCGCACACTGTATTGCACCTCGTCGGCGTCATCCATCCGCTTGCCCGAAAAGAGCGCGGCGTCGGTTTTACGGGCGACAGGGTTGCTGAATTTGTCCGCCAGCCGTTGACGGCGGGCTAAAGCGCCACGAAGAATACGCGCGCGACGGGATTCTCCTTTCGCTGGCTTCAGCTCACGCTCATCCTCTTCATATTCGTCGTGCTCTTCATCGTCTTCGTAATCGTCTTCATCCTGCCAGGTGTCGTCACGGCGGGTACGGTTGCTGGCGAACGTCAGTACGGTAAGCACCGCGCTACCGATTTTCTCTGCGATGCTGACCCAGGACCAGCCGGTAAAGAGCGTCAGCCCTGCCGCCCAGACGCAGAGCAGCGCGATGGTGCCGCCGCTGCTGTTGAGCATCGGCTGAAGCGCGGTACTGAGCAGGCTGCCAATCACGCCGCCAGAGGCGAAATACCAGATATCGTCGGCGTTAATCGCCGCCAGTCCGCAGGAAGTCAGGATGAGCGCCAGTACGCCTATCAAGCGCAGCGCCACGGCGAAATAGTCGATGTAATCTTCGTTGCCGCGCTGACGCCAGGCAAACCAGCAGCCGCCCACCATGATCACAGGAATGGTGTAAGCCATCACGCCGAAAATAAAGAACAGCGTGTCCGCAAGCCACGCGCCAGGCGCGCCGCCCAGATTATGGATAGGCTCATGCCAGGCCGTTTGTGACCAGCTCGGATCGGAAGGATTAAAGCTTAACAGGGCGGCCATCAGCCAGACGGCAAACAGCACTACAAGGATCAGCAGCGCCTCGAGCAGTCGTCGCCCGCTGCTTAATTTAGTGAGTGTGACTTCTTTGTCTTCGGTGTATTCCTGGCTCAAGACAGGCTCTCCAGGTCCATGAGGTAAAACGGACAGCAGTGGCGAGAAACCCCGCCACTGCTGCTGTATGGATTAACAGGAGTGTAATCAAACTACGCCCGGTTTGCACCTGTTCTGTGTTAGCGGGTTTTAATGACCAGACGATTACTCTGCTTCACTTCTTCCATGACGACGTAAGTACGGGTGTCGTTCACGCCCGGCAGACGTAGCAGGGTCTCGCCCAACAGCTTACGGTACGCGGACATATCCGGCACACGGGTTTTCAACAGGTAGTCGAAATCGCCCGAAACCAGATGGCACTCCTGGATTTCTTCCAGCTTTTGTACAGCAGCATTGAACTGCTCAAACACATCCGGCGCGCCACGATTCAGAGTAATCTCAACAAATACCAGAAGTGAGGCATCCAGATAATGCGGGTTCAGCAGAGCCGTATAGCCCTGAATAAAACCCTGTCGTTCCAGGCGACGAACGCGCTCTAAGCACGGCGTCGGTGAAAGACCCACTCTTTTTGAAAGCTCGACGTTAGAAATGCGCCCATCCTTTTGCAGCTCATTAAGAATGTTACGATCGATACGGTCGAGATCTTTGCCAGGGCGCTTCTTGCTATCTACCATTATTATTGTCTCTCTGTATTCCTTCCCTACACCTGCCATTACCCGTTGCACTTCACTGTTCAGGGCGTCAGTTAGAAGACCGTTGCCCACTGGCAGCTATCGACATTACGTATGGCGTCTGTCCACGCCATGCGTGAATTTCAATAGCCCGGAAATTGGCACAAGCTTGCGCCAGAATGCGCGGCAACCAAAGCCAACCCTTTTTTCTTCCTCGAATGTTTTCGCAAAAGCGCAGGGGATTGTCAAAGCAAAACATCGATTTTTAGTAGAACGTGCCAGAGACTGGTTGCGAGCGGCGATTATTCCTCATTTTACTGCCTTATATGCCGCGCTTTTTAATCAGTAAAAATAATGACGCTATCGGCCGCAGCTATTGCATGAATCGTTAACAAAATTGCCACACTCTTTTTTTAGCCCCGTAAATTCCCTACAATCCAGCCCATTGTCTGCCAACAACAATGAGGATCTCATGGGCACGGCTAAACACAGTAAGCTGTTAATTCTTGGCTCCGGCCCGGCGGGATACACCGCTGCGGTCTACGCGGCGCGCGCCAACCTGAAGCCGGTTCTGATTACCGGGATGGAAAAAGGCGGTCAGTTGACCACCACCACTGAAGTGGAAAACTGGCCGGGCGACCCGCACGATCTGACCGGTCCGCTGTTGATGGAACGCATGCACGAGCATGCCGCGAAGTTTGAAACAGAAATCCTGTTCGACCATATCAATAAGGTCGATCTGCAAAATCGTCCGTTCCGTCTTATCGGCGACAGCGGCGAATACACCTGTGACGCGCTTATCATCGCCACCGGCGCCTCCGCGCGTTATCTGGGCCTGCCGTCTGAAGAAGCTTACAAAGGCCGCGGCGTCTCCGCCTGCGCCACCTGTGACGGGTTCTTCTACCGCAACCAGAAAGTCGCGGTTATCGGCGGCGGCAACACTGCGGTTGAAGAAGCGCTGTATCTGGCGAATATCGCCTCTGAAGTACACCTGATCCACCGCCGCGATACTTTCCGCGCCGAGAAAATCCTGGTGAAACGTCTGATGGATAAAGTGGAAAGCGGCAACATCATGCTGCACACCCACCGCACGCTGGAAGAAGTGACCGGCGACCAGATGGGCGTCAGCGGTCTGCGTCTGCGCGACACCGTGAACCCGGAAAACGTCGAGACGCTGGATGTCGCAGGCCTGTTCGTCGCGATCGGCCACAGCCCGAACACCGCGATTTTTGAAGGCCAGCTGGAGCTTGAGAACGGCTACATCAAAGTGCAATCCGGTATTCACGGTAACGCAACCCAGACCAGCATTCCGGGCGTCTTCGCCGCAGGCGATGTGATGGATCATATTTACCGTCAAGCGATCACCTCCGCCGGCACCGGCTGTATGGCCGCGCTGGATGCCGAACGCTATCTTGACGGTCTTGCTGAAAAGCAGAGCTAATTCCGCACGTTAAACAAGGCGACGAATCAGTCGCCTTTCTTTTATCCCCGTTGTAACATTGCCTGCTATCTCGCCTTGCGGCGAGCACTCTGGATTTTACTGCTCAGTGCATGCAATGAATAAAACCCGTCAACAAGAACTGACCCGCTGGCTTAAACAGCAAAGTGTTATCTCCCGCCGCTGGCTCAGCCTGTCGCGCCTGCTTGGCGTGGTGAGCGGTTTGCTTATCGTCGCGCAGGCTTGGCTGCTGGCCGATCTCCTTAACGATCTGATAATCAAAGGCATCCCGCGCGAGGCGCTGCTGCTGCCGTTTGTGCTGTTGATTTTGGTCTTCGTATTACGGGCCTGGGTGGTGTGGCTGCGCGAAAAAGTTGGGTTTCACGCCGGGCAACATATCCGCGCCCGCATTCGCCAGCAGGTGATGAACCGCCTTCAGGAGGCAGGGCCTGCCTGGATCCAGGGGAAACCCGCCGGTAGCTGGGCGACGCTTATCCTTGAGCAGATTGACGATATGCACGATTTTTACGCCCGCTACCTGCCGCAAATGGCGCTGGCGGCGAGCGTGCCGCTGCTGATTGTGCTGGCTATTTTCCCTTACAACTGGGCGGCGGCGCTGATCCTGCTTGGCACCGCGCCGCTGATCCCGCTGTTTATGGCGATGGTCGGCATGGGTGCCGCCGATGCCAACCGGCGCAATTTCCAGGCGCTGGCGCGCCTGAGCGGCAACTTCCTTGACCGCCTGCGCGGTATGGAAACCCTGCGTCTTTTCAACCGCGGCGCAGCGGAAACGCACAACATTCAGGCCGCCTCGCAGGATTTCCGCCAGCGCACCATGGAAGTATTGCGCCTCGCGTTCCTCTCCTCCGGCGTGCTGGAGTTTTTCACCTCGCTTTCCATTGCACTGGTGGCGGTCTATTTCGGCTTCTCTTATCTGGGCGAGCTGAATTTCGGCCATTACGGCACCGGCGTGACGCTGTTCGCCGGTTTCCTGGCGCTGATTCTGGCACCGGAATTTTTCCAGCCGCTGCGCGATCTCGGCACCTTTTATCATGCCAAAGCGCAGGCTGTCGGCGCGGCGGATAGCCTGAAAACGTTCCTTGAAACCCCGATTCAGCATGCTGAGAAAGGCACACTGGAGCTTCCCGGCTGCGAGCCGATTTCGCTTGAGGCACAGGGCCTGACCATTCTTTCGCCGCAAGGGAAACGTCTCGCCGGGCCGCTGAATTTCACGCTGCCCGCGGGCAAACGCGTGGCGCTGGTGGGGCAAAGCGGCGCGGGGAAAAGCTCGCTTTTAAACCTGCTGGCCGGGTTTCTGCCCTATGAAGGCTCGCTGCGCGTTAACGGTGTTGAACTGCGAGAGCTGGAGCCGGAAAGCTGGCGGCGTCAGTTGAGCTGGGTGGGACAAAACCCGCAGCTGCCTGCCGGAACGCTTAAAGAAAATGTTTTACTGGCCGATCCCGAGGCGAGCGACGCGCAGCTCCATGCGGCGCTGGATAAAGCCTGGGTGAGCGAATTCTTACCGCTACTGGCGCAGGGCGTTGACACGCCGATTGGCGATCAGTCCTCCGGCCTCTCTGTGGGCCAGGCGCAGCGCGTGGCGGTTGCCCGTGCGCTGTTAACGCCGTGCCGTTTGCTGCTGCTGGATGAGCCTTCCGCAAGCCTTGATGCCGGTAGCGAGCGCCGCGTGATGCAGGCGCTGGAGACCGCGTCGCTGGCGCAGACCACGCTTATGGTCACACACCAGATTGATGATATCGCCGCCTGGGATGAAGTCTGGGTAATGCGCGACGGGCGCATCGTGGAGCGCGGCGACGTCGCCACGCTCAGCGAGGCCGATGGCTATTTCGCGGCGCTGCTGGCGCATCGTCAGGAGGAGATTTAAATGCGCGCGTTACTTCCCTATCTGGCGCTCTACAAACGCCATAAATGGCTGCTGTCGCTCGGCGTCGTGCTGGCTATCGTGACGCTGCTCGCCAGCATCGGCCTGCTGACACTCTCCGGCTGGTTCCTCTCCGCCTCTGCGGTCGTAGGCATGGCTGGCCTGTACAGCTTTAACTATATGCTGCCTGCCGCTGGCGTGCGCGGAGCGGCGATTATCCGCACCGCCGGGCGTTATTTCGAGCGTCTGGTGAGCCACGAAGGCACGTTCCGCGTGCTGGAGCACTTACGCGTCTATACCTTCAGCCGCCTGCTGCCGCTTTCTCCGTCCGGGCTCGCGCGTTTTCGTCAGGGCGAACTGTTGAATCGTCTGGTGGCGGATGTCGATACGCTGGATCACCTCTATTTGCGCGTGATTTCACCGCTCATCGGCGCGCTTGCGGTTATCGCGGTCGTGACGCTTGGCTTAAGCCTGTTGGATGTGACGCTGGCGCTGACGCTCGGCGGGATCATGCTAGCGACGCTGCTGCTGCTCCCACCCCTCTTCTATCGTGCCGGTCGACCGGTGGGCGAAGCGCTGACGATGCTTCGCGCCAGCTATCGCCAGCAGCTGACCGGCTGGTTGCAGGGTCAGGCGGAACTGTCGATTTTCGGCGCGGCCGGGCGTTATCGCGAACAGCTGGATACAACCGAACAAGTCTGGCACGAGGCGCAGCGCCGCCAGGCCGGGCTGACAGCGCTTTCGCAGGCGATGATGACGCTGATTAGCGGCATGACGGTCGTACTGATCCTCTGGATGGCCGCAGGCGGCGTTGGTGGCAATAGCACGCCGGGTTCGCTTATCGCGCTGTTTGTCTTCTGCGCGCTGGCCGCCTTTGAAGCGCTCGCGCCAGTCGGCGGCGCGTTCCAGCATCTTGGTCAGGTTATCGCCTCCGCGCGTCGCGTGAGCGACGTCATTGATCAGCCTGCTGACATCACCTTTGCAGAGTCGGGCAAAGATGCGCCGCGTGAGGCCTCGCTGTCGCTGCGTAACGTGAGCTTCAGTTACCCGGGCCAGCCGCAGCCTGCGCTGCGCGATATTACGCTTGACGTCGCACCGGGCGAGCATATCGCGATTCTCGGGCGCACCGGCTGTGGTAAATCGACGCTGTTACAGCTTATTACCCGCGCCTGGGACCCGACTTCCGGCGACGTGATGCTTGATGGCGTCTCCATCACCGGTTACCGCGAAGCCGCGCTGCGCGCCACCATGAGCGTCGTACCGCAGCGCGTGCATCTCTTTAGCGCCACGCTTCGCGACAACCTCCTCCTCGCCGCACCGCAGGCCGATGACGCCGCACTCGGCGCAGTACTCGCTCGCGTGGGGCTTGAAAAACTGCTGGACGATGAAGGACTAAACGCCTGGCTTGGCGAAGGCGGACGCCAGCTCTCCGGCGGTGAGCTGCGCCGTCTCGGCATCGCCCGCGCGTTGCTGCACAACGCGCCGATGCTTTTGCTGGATGAACCGACGGAAGGGCTGGATGCCGAAACCGAGCGTCAGATACTCGCTCTGGTAAAAGAAGTCGCCGTACAAAAAACGCTGCTGATGGTGACCCATCGTCTGCAAGGGCTGACGGCGTTCGATCGCATCATTGTCATGGACAACGGGCAGATTACTGAGCAAGGTAGTCACAAGGAATTACTGGCGCAGCAGGGACGTTATTATCAGTTTCGCGCGCGTTCAGTACACTATCATTGATTGATATTTGACACTGTTGTCATGGAGCGCCGTTGTGATGCGTCTGGTGCAGCTTTCTCGTCATTCGATTGCTTTTCCCTCGCCTGAGGGGGCGTTACGTGAACCCAACGGCTTACTGGCATTAGGCGGGGATCTCAGCCCCGCTCGTCTGATGATGGCCTATCAGCAGGGCATTTTTCCATGGTTCTCGCCGGGAGACCCGATCTTGTGGTGGTCCCCGGACCCCCGCGCGGTGATCTGGCCTGAGCGGTTGCACATCAGCCGCAGCATGAAGCGCTTTCACCGCCGTTCGCCCTATCGCGTGACGCTGAATCACGCGTTTAACGCTGTTATCCAGGGCTGCGCCAGCGACCGTGACGACGGCACCTGGATAACCAACGATGTGGTGATCGCCTGGCAGCGCCTGCATGAACTGGGCCATGCGCACTCTGTTGAAGTCTGGCAGGACGATACGCTCGTGGGCGGCATGTATGGCGTGGCGCAGGGCGCGCTGTTTTGCGGCGAATCGATGTTCAGCCGCCGTGAGAACGCCTCGAAAACCGCGCTGGTGGTGTTTTGCGACTACTTTGTCGCGCAGGGCGGCAGGCTGATTGATTGTCAGGTGCTCAACCCGCACACCGCGTCGCTGGGCGCAGTCGAGATCCCGCGCCGCGATTATTTACAACGCCTGGCGGAGCTTCGCCCGTTGCCGCTCGAAAAACGCTGCTGGGTGCCGCAAACCCTTTTTACGCCCGCAGGATAGCAGAATGTTTTCGGCACATTTTTTGTCAGGGTGTTATACTTACGCACGCAGAAAATGACTGCCATTACCCTGCCGCCGTTTTGGGACCCTCCGTTAACGCAACGCTTTGGATCTCACGCTCCCCGTTACGCTTGCGCTGCCCGCGCGGTTTTGTCGTGGGAGCGGGAAGGCGCAGCGGTACAACGGGCATTTCGCCCGCAAAACTTTACTTAATGGGTGAACTTGGGCATTATCTTGCCGGTTCAAACTATGGTAGTGATACCCCAGAGGATTAGATGGCCAAAGAAGACAATATTGAAATGCAGGGTACCGTTCTTGAAACGTTACCTAACACTATGTTCCGCGTAGAACTGGAAAACGGTCACGTGGTAACTGCCCATATCTCCGGTAAAATGCGCAAAAACTACATCCGCATTCTGACGGGCGACAAAGTGACTGTTGAGCTGACCCCGTACGACCTGAGCAAAGGCCGCATTGTCTTCCGTAGTCGCTAAGTTTGTACAGGCTTCTTAAGCGAAGCCAGGCCGCGCCGCCGTTTGCCGCGCCAGCCTGAAAAAAAGCGCCCTTTTGCGGCGCTTTTTTTATGCGTGTCTTGCCTGAAAAAGCGATAAAAAAACGCCGGATATCGCTATCCGGCGTTGTGTCTTATATACGCATGGCGTTAGTGCGCGGCTTCAGGCTTATGCTTCTGCGCGCTCTGGAAGCTGTACGTCAGTTTATCGCCTTCTTTATCCAGCGCGACGGAGACCTGGCCGCCATCCACCAGCGAACCAAAGAGCAGCTCGTTGGCCAGCGGTTTTTTCAGGTTGTCCTGAATCACGCGGGTCATCGGGCGTGCGCCCATCGCACGGTCGTAGCCTTTCTCCGCCAGCCAGTCACGCGCTTCCTGGCTAACTTCCAGGGAGACGCCTTTCTGGTCAAGCTGCGCCTGCAGTTCAACGATGAACTTGTCGACAACCTGATGAATCACCTCGGTAGAGAGATGGTTGAACCAGATAATGTTGTCGAGACGGTTACGGAACTCCGGCGTAAAGATCTTTTTGATCTCCTCCATCGCGTCGGTGCTGTTGTCCTGACGGATAAGCCCAATCGATTTACGCTCGGTTTCACGCACGCCGGCGTTGGTGGTCATTACCAGAATCACGTTGCGGAAATCCGCTTTACGCCCGTTGTTATCGGTCAGCGTGCCGTTGTCCATCACCTGCAGCAGCAGGTTAAAGACATCCGGGTGCGCTTTTTCGATTTCATCAAGCAGCAGTACCGCATGCGGATGTTTGATGACCGCGTCAGTCAGCAGACCGCCCTGATCAAACCCAACGTAGCCCGGAGGCGCGCCAATCAGACGGCTGACGGTATGACGTTCCATATATTCGGACATATCAAAGCGCAGCAGTTCAATACCCAGCGCTTTGGACAGCTGCACCGTCACCTCGGTTTTCCCGACGCCGGTCGGGCCTGCGAAGAGGAAAGAACCTACCGGTTTACGGTCATGCCCCAGCCCCGCACGGCTCATTTTGATGGCTTCGGTTAAGGCCTCAATGGCTTTATCCTGACCAAACACCAGCATTTTCAGGCGATCGCCCAGGTTTTTGAGCGTATCGCGATCGCTTTGCGACACGCTCTTCTCCGGGATACGCGCGATGCGAGCCACCACGGTTTCGATATCCGCCACATTGACGGTTTTCTTACGCTTGCTGACTGGCATCAGACGCGCACGCGCGCCCGCTTCGTCGATAACGTCGATGGCCTTATCCGGCAGATGACGGTCATTGATATATTTAACCGCCAGCTCCACCGCCGCGCGTACCGCTTTCGCGGTGTAACGGACGTCGTGGTGCGCTTCATATTTCGGCTTCAGGCCGTTAATGATCTGTACGGTTTCCTCAACGCTCGGCTCGGTGATGTCGATTTTCTGGAAGCGACGCGCCAGCGCGCGGTCTTTTTCGAAAATGTTGCTGAACTCCTGATACGTCGTGGAGCCCATGACCCGGATTTTGCCGCTGGAGAGCAGCGGTTTAATCAGGTTTGCCGCATCGACCTGGCCGCCGGAGGCCGCGCCCGCGCCGATGATGGTATGGATTTCGTCGATAAACAGGATGCTGTTGTTATCCTGCTCAAGTTGTTTAAGCAGCGCCTTGAAGCGTTTTTCAAAATCGCCGCGGTATTTAGTGCCCGCCAGCAGCGAGCCGATATCCAGCGCGTAGATAGTGCAGTCGGCCATCACTTCCGGCACGTCGCCCTGCACGATACGCCAGGCGAGCCCTTCGGCGATGGCGGTTTTCCCGACGCCCGATTCACCCACCAGCAGCGGGTTGTTTTTCCGGCGACGGCAGAGCACCTGAATGGCGCGCTCCAGCTCTTTGTCGCGGCCAATCAGCGGATCGATGCCGCCAACGCGGGCAAGCTGATTGAGATTGGTGGTGAAGTTTTCCATACGCTCCTCCCCGCCTGCCTGCTCTTCGTTGACCGGATTGTCATTGCCCGGCGCCTGGCCCGGCTCGTCTTTACGGGTACCGTGGGAGATGAAATTCACCACATCGAGGCGACTGACTTCATGTTTACGCAACAGATAGGCCGCCTGAGACTCCTGTTCGCTGAAGATAGCCACTAAGACATTGGCACCAGTCACTTCGCTACGGCCGGAGGACTGGACGTGGAACACGGCGCGCTGCAACACGCGCTGGAAGCTGAGCGTCGGCTGAGTGTCGCGCTCCTCTTCGCTCGCGGGCAGTACGGGTGTGGTTTGTTCAATGAAGGCTTCGAGTTCCTGACGCAGCGCCACCAGATCCACGGAACAGGCTTCAAGCGCCTCCCGTGCCGATGGGTTACTGAGCAGAGCCAGTAACAGATGCTCGACGGTCATAAACTCATGTCGGTGCTCGCGCGCTCTGGCGAAAGCCATGTTTAAACTGAGTTCCAGTTCCTGGTTGAGCATAGGGCACCCCCTCAATAGTTTGCCTTAATCAGGCTTTTTCCAGCGTACACAACAACGGATGGTCGTTCTCCCTCGCATATTTGTTCACCAGCGCCACTTTGGTTTCCGCCACTTCCGCGGTGAAAACGCCACAGATGGCTTTCCCCTGATAGTGAACCGTGAGCATCAGTTGCGTTGCACGTTCTACATCATAAGAAAAGAACTTTTGTAGCACGTCAATAACAAATTCCATCGGCGTGTAATCGTCGTTCATTAATATAACTTTATACATAGATGGCGGCTTTAGCGCTTCGCGCAGGTCATCTTCCGCCAAATGGTCAAAATCCAGCCAACTTTTGTCTTTACTCATTGCCAGTCGTCATCATGGTTAAACAGTACAGCCAGCGTGTTTTCCGGCGCTCTGGTTGAGTGTAATACGCATCCTGAATCTACCCTAATGTTCAGCAAGCAACCAGCTATCACTGGTATTCGCGAGCTCTGTCACATTAATGAAAATAGCGTTAACTGCTTCAAAATTTTGACTCAATCCCACCTGCCAGACCCCGGTGAACGCTTGACGAAGAGTGCGATTTCTCTAAATTGTACAAGCGTGAGTTGGCGAGGTTTTGAACAGCCCCCCTCACCCACCGGTTCAATCCATCTTACTCAATAAGACTTATGAAGGATGTCGAAGCATGGAGACGGGTACTGTTAAATGGTTCAATAACGCCAAAGGGTTTGGGTTCATCTGCCCTGAAGGCGGCGGCGAAGATATCTTTGCGCACTACTCTACAATCCAGATGGACGGCTACAGAACGCTGAAAGCCGGACAAGTCGTGAGGTTCGATGTGCATCAGGGTCCCAAAGGCAACCATGCCAGCGTCATTGTCCCTCTTGAAGCAGAAGCCGCATCCGCAGTTGCGTAACTCTTCTGTTTCATTGTGTACATCCTGCTCCTGAAATGCCAGTCCCGTGGACTGGCATTTTTATTTATTCACGGGCAAGCGCATCCACAGGATTGAGTCTGGCGGCGTTGCGGGCGGGCAGCCAGCCAAACAACACCCCCGTCGCGCTGGAGCACAAAAATGCGGTCAGCAGCGCCACGGGCGAAAAACCAATCTCCCAGCCTGGTAAAATGAGCTGTAGCGCAAACGCGATCAGCAGTGAGAGACCAATCCCAAGCGCGCCGCCCACCAGACAGACCAGCACAGCCTCAATCAAAAACTGCTGTAGCACATCGCTTTTGCGCGCGCCGACCGCCATACGAATGCCGATTTCCCGGGTGCGCTCGGTCACTGACACCAGCATGATATTCATCACCCCGATGCCGCCCACGACCAGCGAAATCACCGCCACCAGCGTCAGAAACAGTTGAAGAGTACGTGTGGTCTTTTCGGCGGTTTTCAATACGCCGTCCATATTCCAGGTGAAAAAGTCTTTTTTACCGTGACGCAGCGTTAGCAGGCGCGTGAGCTGCTGCTCCGCCTCACTGCTGTCGTAGCCCTCTTTCACCCGCACGGTAATAGAGTTCAGCCACGACTGGCCCATAATCCGCCCGGACATCGTGCTGTAAGGCATCCATACCCGCAAAATTTTGCTGCTGCCAAACATCGACTGTTTCTCTTCCGCCACGCCAATGACGGTCGCGGGCATATTGCCGACCAGCACCACTTCGCCTACTACGTTTGCCTTATTCGGGAAAAGCTGGCGGCGCGCGTTACTGTCGATAACCACCACCTGCGCGCGGCCGCGCAGTTGTTCGTCGTTAAAGGTGTTGCCCTCGCTGAAGGTCATGCCGTAGACGTTGAAATATTGCCCGCTCACGCCGTTAGCGCTGGCGGCGACATCCACATTGCCATAGCGCAGGCGCAGGTTTTGCGACACCGTCGGCGTGGCGGAACTCACCCACAGCTGACGCTGTATCGCCTGCAGGTCGTCATACTGCAACGCCTGCTGGTATTGCGGATCGTCATCGCCAAAATCCTTACCAGGGTAAACATCAATCGTGTTCGTCCCGATGGAACGGATATCCTCCAGCACCATCTGTTTAGCGGCGTCCCCCACCACCACAATAGAAACCACCGACGCAATACCGATGATAATCCCGAGCATCGTCAGCAGCGTGCGCATCTTGTTGGCAGCCATCGCAAGCCAGGCCATCGTCAGCGCCTCACGGAAGCTGTTAATAAACTGCCCGAGCGCTGGCGCGTCCTGCGGTTGCGCAGGCAGCCGGGCTGCGTCGCGTTTCCCGACCGGCGGCGGGTTGCTGATTATCTCCCCGTCGCGAATTTCAATAATGCGCTCAGCCTGTGCGGCGACGTCAGGATCGTGGGTCACGATAATCACCGTATGCCCGCGGTCGCGTAGCTGTTTCAGGGTGGCTATTACCTCTTCGCCGGAGTGGCTGTCGAGCGCGCCGGTCGGTTCGTCGGCCAGGATCACCTGCCCGCCGTTCATCAGCGCGCGGGCGATACTCACGCGCTGCTGCTGCCCGCCGGAAAGTTGCGAGGGCTGATACCCGACACGCGCCTCAAGGCCAAGCCGCGCCAGTAATTCTCGCGCCCGCGCCTGACGCGCGGCGCGCCCGGTGCCGGCATAAATGGCGGGGACTTCGACATTCTGCGCGGCGGTCAGGTGTGAAAGCAGATGGTAGCGCTGAAAAATAAAACCGAAATGCTCGCGCCGCAGGCGGGCAAGCGCGTCGTCATTAAGCGTTGCCACATCCACGCCCGCGACCTTATAGCTACCGCTGCTGGGCTTATCGAGACAGCCGAGAATATTCATCAGCGTCGATTTACCGGAGCCGGACGCGCCAACAATCGCCACCATTTCACCGGCGTTAATGGTTAGCGTGACGCCTTTTAGCACCTCGACATCCGTTTCACCCGACGGATAGCTGCGGCGAATAGCACGCAGCTCAAGCAGCGCCGTCATTGCTCGCTCCCGCTCGCGCGGCCAATCACCACTTCATCACCCTCTTCAAGGCCCTTAACCACTTCTACCTGCGTGTCGTTACGCGCGCCGATGGTGACTTCGCGCTCGCGGGTTTCGCCGTTGCGCAGCAGCGTGACGTTATAGCGATTATCGCCGACCGGCTCGCCGAGCGCCGCCAGCGGAATAGTCAGCACATCGTCGACCCCGCCGAGCTGAATATGCACCTGCGCGGTCATATCGAGGCGCAGCACGCCCTGCGGGTTCGGCACTTCAAAACGCGCGTAGTAAAAAATGGCGTCGTTGATTTTCTCGGGTGTGGGAAGAATATCTTTAAGCCGCCCTTTGTAGCGGGTCAGCGGATCGCCAAGCACCGTAAACCAGGCTTTCAGCCCCGGTTTGAGATGAATCACGTCGGCTTCAGAGACCTGCGCTTTCACCAGCATCGTGCTGAGATCGGCAAGCGTGAGAATATTCGGTGCCTGCTGCGCGGCGATGACCGTCTGGCCCTGCAGCGTAGTTATCTGCGTCACCTCACCGGCAATCGGCGCGGTAATACGGGTGTAATCCAGGTTGGTTTTGGCCGTGCTGAGCGAGGCCTGATTACGCTTAATTTGCGCGTCGATCGTGCCAAGCTGCGCCTCTTTGACGGCAAGCTCGGTGGCCGCCGTATCGAGATCCTGGCGCGAAATGGCCTGCGTACGGGCAAGCTGCTGCTGGCGGGAGAGCGTAACGCGGGCGAGTTTCATCTCCGCCTCGGCCTGGCGGCGCTGGGCGCGCAGCTCCATCAGCGTCGCTTCCACTTCTTTGATCTGGTTTTCAGCCTGCTCAGGATCGATAACACCAAGCAGCTGATCTTTTTTCACTTTATCGCCGATATTGACCGACAGCGTTTTCAGCTGGCCACTCACCTGCGCGCCGACATCGACTTTACGCAGCGCGTCGAGCTTACCGGTCGCAAGTACGCTCTGCTGCAGGTCCCCTTTACGCACCAGCATGGTCTGATAACGGGGCAGCGGCGCGTTCAGTGTCTTCCACAGCCATACCGCGCCGATGATGATAACCAGAGCCAGCACCACGTAGCGCTTCTTAATCCTTCCCTTAAGCTTCATATCTTTCCTGACATTTCGGACGAATAAACAGAGTGTGCTCTCCCATTCTAAACGCAATCTCAACCAAACCCTATGCAGCTCGTAAATAAACCACGGCGTTGATATTGCGTTGAGTGATGATTTGTTTCCATAACCTCAGACTTCATTACGAGACCAGGTTATGTCCGCACTTGCCGAAATTTCCATACAGCCGCCAGCCCATAGCGCCTGGCAACTCTTTCGCCTGCTTGCGACAGGCCAGAAAACGCCGGGGCTCGCATGGGAGAACCCCGCCTATCGGCGGAAATTCATGCTGCGCTCGCTGGCAACGCCCTTCGCCACCCGACGCTGGCTTTCAGTGCTCGCCCGTCAGCCGATGCTTGACGCCTTGCTGCATGCCCAGCCGGGCCTGCCGTGCCGTCTGCACAGGCCCTGGCTGTCGGTCAATGTGTCGCGAAAAGCGGCGCTGGCCGCGCTGGAATATCATTACCAGCATATCGAGCGTCTTTTGCCCGACACGCTGATGCAAGGGCACCTGACGCGACAGGGCAGCACGCTTGCCACGCTTAGCGGAAAAAACGACGCGCAGTATCGTCTCGACCTTGCCGCCATCGCCGACCTCGACAAAGAAGGCGAAACGACGGTGATTTTCCGTGACGCTAACGGCGTCGTACTTGCCGAAATGACCTTTACGCTTTGCGAAGTCGACGGCCAATCTGCACTGTTTATTGGCGGCTTACAGGGTGCCAAAGCCTGGGTTGAACACGATCAGATCCAGCTGGCGACCAAAGCCTGCCACGGCCTGTTTCCTAAACGCCTGCTGCTTGAGGCGGTCTGCCTGCTGGCGCAGCACTTTGGTGTAAGCCAGATACTCGCGGTCAGTAACGAGACACATATCTACCGTAGCTGGCGCTATGCGAAGAAGAAAAAGGATAAACTGCACGCCGATTATGACAGCTTCTGGGAATCGCTCGGCGGTGAAAAGGACGCCCGGGGGCTTTACCACATGCCGTTGCAGATAACCCGTAAATCGCTTGAGGAGATAGCCAGCAAAAAACGCGCGGAATATCGTCG
This sequence comes from Cronobacter sakazakii, assembly GCF_000982825.1. Classification (NCBI taxonomy): domain Bacteria; kingdom Pseudomonadati; phylum Pseudomonadota; class Gammaproteobacteria; order Enterobacterales; family Enterobacteriaceae; genus Cronobacter; species Cronobacter sakazakii. The sequence goes on from NZ_CP011047.1 coordinate 3,887,093, forward strand.
TCGTTATGAGTTGCTGGAGAGTATGACGGCGCAAATCGCCGCGCGGTTTAACGAGCGGTAATCGGCGGGCGGGTGCGCGCGTTTACCTGCCTTACAATGTTATTCGTCACCTCACGCGGCGAGTGCGCTTCGCTTACCCGTCCTACAAATCATCGCCAACCGCTGGCGGGTACGCTTCGCTTACCCGCCCTACCAGATGTACTCATTGCCAAAAAGCTAATCCGCGCGACCGCGGGCGAGCCACAGCACGCGCGAGAACATTTTGCGCAGCAGCGGTGGCACCGCATCCATCCCGCGACGGGCGGCTTCCATCGCCACTTCAATCGCCAGATCGGGTTTCGACGAGCGGTGAATGGCTTTAACAATCACCCGCCGCATATTCATATGCACCGTTTCCGGCACCTGCGCGACGCGGTAAAACACGGCGTCAAAGCCTTCGCGATACATAAAATGTTCCATATCCGGCGCGGGAAGCTCGGTCAGATGCTGACGCACCTGTTCACCGTCGTTATTCACGATACTTTTTACCGTCGCAGAATATTTGCGCCCGGCATCGTCGCCATCCACCAGTACATGCCACTCAATGCCCATACGTCGGGCAAATTTGATAAGTGGTTTTAAGCCCGACTGGGCGAACTCAATAACTTTGATGCCTTCGGCCTCGAAGTGGTAACCGCACTGGCGCGCCAGCTCGTTCATCATCCAGACTTCCGTTTCCCCTTCCACCAGCAGCCAGCAGCGCGCGAACAACGCTGATGGCCGGTTAAAGCGGATATGAAACGCGATGCGGCGGCTATCTTCGGCATTCATGCCGCCAGGCCCCAGCCGCCACGCCGCCACCTTGCCCGACGCACGCACCAGCCGGCAGACATGCTCAACCGGGGTCATCGACAGCAGCTCGCCGGAGTTGGTGGTGGTGAGCTTTTGCAGCGGCAGCAGGTTCAGCAACTGCCAGGCTACGGAGAGCATAATGGGGTGTAGCCGTGTTTCAGGATCTTCCACCAGCAGCAGCGGCCGGGCGTATTTATCGAGCCGAACGTTGCCTTTGGCCTGCAACAACGTGGCGAACAGCCCCAGCAGGATAACCCGGTAAGCCCGCCCGCCGGGCTTATCAATCATGCGGTTGATGATATCGAGATAACGCCAGCTGCGCTGTTCGTCGTGCGAATGACGACGCATCAGGCGGTAGCGCGGGCCTGCGGTGCCCTGCTCGGAAAAGTAGTGCTCCAGCAGTTGCACCATCGCCGACAGCCCCTGACGAATCTGTTCATCCGTGAGGTTTTGCGGGCGGGAGACCAGCTCGCGTGTGAGAAATTCCAGCTCGCGCGCCGTCACTTCCACCTGGGGCGTATGGGCAATGGTGTTGTCGTGCAGACGACGCATAAAACGGGCGTCACGCAACCGCAGTACCGGATTCAGACGGATAAGCTGCCGCGCCAGCGCATCGATATCGTCCAGCGCGAGCGGTTCACCCTCGGCGTTAAGAAAGCTACGTAGCGTGAGCACGCTGTTATCGTCGTTAAGCTCGCCTTCCAGCCGGTAGAAAATCCGCTCAAAGCCATCGCCGCCCGGCGTCATTAATGGGCGTAAACCGCGAAAACGGCGGCGCTGAAAATCCCCCGGCTCGGTTTCGCGAAAAATAAGAATGACATGCAGATGTCGTTCGCGTCCGTGAATATCTCCCGGTGGAAACCAGAAGTCGTTGCGCGTAAAGGAGTAGAGCGTTTCACCCGGATTCAGCAGCAGCGTCAGCGCATCCAGCAGGCTTGATTTCCCCCACGCGTTTTCGCCAATCAGCACATTATTATGTTCAAGCGTTAACGATAAGCGGTTAATTCCACGAAACCCGGCGATTTCCACGCGTTCAAGAAACATCTCTCCTCCGGCTGCATCTGCATGGCTGCGTGTCGGCAGTATAGCTATTCAATCAGTGCCTTAACAGAGAAAGACGGGGCGTAAACGCCGCATTGCGAGGCGTCTCGAAATAATAAAAGCGTGATAATCAAGCCGGTAATAAATAGCTTTCATCATGCGCTAACGCAATGAAATACGGCTAATAACCGCCGCTTTACTCGCCTGGATGAATTCTGTAGGGTGTGGCGGCACGCTTATTCCCGCACTTACGTTATCTCAGGGACCGCTCACCTCATGTTGTCAGGACTGTTAATTATCTTAGTGCCGCTGATTCTCGGCTACCTTATTCCCCTGCGTAAAGCAGGCGCGCTGCGGCTTATCAATCAGCTGTTAAGCTGGCTGGTGTACATTATTCTTTTCTTTATGGGCATCAGCCTGGCCTTTCTCGATAATCTGTCGGCGAATCTGCTGGCGATCCTGCATTATTCTGCCGTCAGCATTACCGTCATCATGCTGTGTAATATCGCAGCCCTCCTGTGGCTTGAACGGGCCATTCCGTGGCGTCATCAGCACCGCCAGGAAAAGCTGCCGTCGCGCCTCGCGATGGCGCTGGAATCTCTGAAACTGTGCGGCGTGGTTGTGCTTGGTTTCCTGCTGGGGCTGACCGGCCTTGCGTTTCTTAAACACGCCACTGAAGCCAGCGAATACACCTTAATTTTTCTGCTGTTCCTGATTGGTATTCAGCTTCGCAACAACGGCATGACGCTAAAACAGATTGTGCTGAACCGCCGCGGCATGATGGTCGCCATTGTGGTGCTGGGTAGCTCGCTTATTGCAGGTGCCGTGAATGCGCTGCTGCTCGATTTACCGCTTCGCACGGGATTTGCAATGGCGTCCGGTTTTGGCTGGTATTCGCTCTCCGGCATTCTGATGACGGAATCCTTCGGCCCGGTGATTGGCAGCGCCGCGTTTTTTAACGATCTGGGCCGTGAGCTCATCGCGATTATGCTGATCCCGGCGCTGGTGCGCCGCAGCCGCTCTGCCGCGCTTGGCATCTGCGGGGCGACGTCGATGGATTTCACGCTGCCGGTGCTGCAACGCAGCGGTGGCCTGGAGCTGGTGCCTGCCGCCATCGTCCACGGGTTTATTCTGAGCCTGTTAGTGCCGTTGCTGATGGCGTTTTTCGCTGCCTGATACTCCTTTGGCGGTAGTTCTCTGCCGCCAAAATTGCGTTAAATCAATCTCTCTTCAGGTTCCTGAAAAATCCCTTTTCACCCTGCGCGCCGAAGCCTAACCTTAAACATGTATATTAAATATAACTTTAAGGTGTCATCATGTTTTGCGTGCAATGTGAACAAACGATTCGTACTCCGGCAGGTAACGGCTGCGCGTATGCGCAAGGGATGTGCGGGAAAACCGCTGAAACCTCCGACCTTCAGGATCTGCTGATTGCGGCTTTGCAGGGGCTTTCCGCCTGGGCGGTAAAAGCACGCGAGCTTGGCATCATCGATCATCAGGTAGATAGCTTCGCGCCCCGCGCGTTTTTCTCAACCCTTACTAACGTTAACTTCGACTCGCCGCGCATCGTGGGTTACGCCCGTGAGGCTATCGCCCTGCGCGAGGCGCTGAAAATCCAATGCCAGGCCGTTGATAAAAGCGCGCAGGTGGATAACCCGATGGCCTCGCTGACGCTTTCAAGCGACGATCTGGGCGATTTACAGCGTCAGGCCGCCGCGTTCGCGCCGAATATCGATAAGGCCTTGATTGGCGAGAATATTCTCGGTCTGCGCCTGCTTTGTCTCTACGGCCTGAAAGGCGCGGCGGCCTATATGGAGCACGCGCATGTGCTCGGGCAGTACGACAACGCCATTTATGGTCAATATCACAAGATGATGGCGTGGCTCGGCACCTGGCCTGCGGACATGAACGCGCTGCTGGAGTGCGCGATGGAAATCGGCCAGATGAACTTTAACGTCATGCGTATTCTGGACGCCGGTGAAACCAGCAAATATGGCCACCCGACGCCGACGCAGGTTAACGTCAAAGCGGTGGCGGGCAAATGCATTCTGATTTCCGGCCACGATCTGAACGATCTCTATAACCTGCTGGAACAGACGGAAGGCACCGGCGTGAATGTTTACACCCACGGCGAAATGCTGCCTGCGCACGGCTACCCGGAACTGCGTAAATTTAAGCATCTGGTCGGCAACTACGGCAGCGGCTGGCAGAACCAGCAGGTTGAATTCGCCCGCTTCCCCGGCCCGATTGTGATGACCTCCAACTGCATTATCGACCCGACCGTCGGCAGTTATGACGATCGCATCTGGACCCGCAGCATCGTCGGCTGGCCGGGCGTGAGTCATCTTGAAGGCGACGACTTCGGGCCGGTGATCGCCCAGGCGCAGCAGATGGCGGGCTTCCCGTATAGCGAAATCGAACATCTCATCACCGTCGGCTTCGGGCGTCAGACGCTGCTTGCTGCCGCCGACACTCTGATCGATCTGGTGAGCCGCGAAAAACTGCGCCACATCTTCCTGGTCGGCGGCTGCGATGGCGCGCGCGGTGAGCGCAGTTATTTCACCGATTTCGCCACCCAGGTGCCGAGCGATTGCCTGATCCTGACGCTCGCCTGCGGCAAGTACCGCTTTAACAAGCTCGATTTCGGCGCGATCGAAGGCCTGCCGCGTCTGGTGGACGCAGGCCAGTGTAACGACGCCTACTCCGCCATTATTCTCGCCGTAACGCTTGCTGAAAAACTGGGCTGCGGCGTGAATGATTTGCCGCTGTCGCTGGTGCTGTCATGGTTTGAACAAAAAGCGATTGTGATCCTGCTGACGCTGCTGTCGCTCGGCGTGACCAATATCGTCACCGGCCCGACCGCGCCAGGTTTCCTGACGCCGGATCTGCTGGCGGTGCTGAATGAGAAATTTGGTCTGCGCCAGGTGACTACTGTTGAGCAGGATATGCGCGCGCTGTTAGGCGCGTAAGGAGGAAAGAATGACAATGCCGACCCCACAATGTCCGTGGCGAATGCAGGTCCACCATATCCGGCAGGAGACGCCGGATGTCTGGACGCTCTCGCTGCTGTGCCACGATTTCTATCCGTATCAGGCCGGGCAGTATGCGCTGGTGAGCATTCGCAACAGCGCCGAGACCCTGCGCGCGTATACGATTTCTTCAACGCCCGGCGTTAGCCCGTTGATTACGCTGACGGTGCGCCGCATCGACAATGGCGAAGGCTCCGGCTGGCTGACGCGCGAGGTTAAACGCGGCGATTATCTGTGGCTGTCTGACGCGCAGGGCGATTTTACCTGCGCCGACAAAACCGAAGATCGCTTCCTGCTGCTGGCGGGCGGCTGCGGCGTAACGCCGATCATGTCGATGCGCCGCTGGCTTGCGGCATATCGCCCGCAGGCGGATGTTCAGGTGATTTATAACGTGCGCACGCCGCAGGATGTGATTTTCGCCGACGAGTGGCGCGATTACCCGGTGACGCTGGTGGCGGAAAGCGGCGACGCGCCGGGTTTTGTACACGGGCGTCTCACTCGCGAGATGCTGATGGCGGTGCCGGATCTTACCCGCCGTACCATAATGGTGTGCGGCCCCGCGCCGTATATGGATTTTGTAGAGCAGGAAGTGAAAGCGCTTGGCGTGGCGCGTTTTTATAAAGAGCAGTTTTTCACGCCGGTGTCCGAGGCCGCGACCAGCGGGATTAAGTTCACCACGCTTACGCCCGCCCGCGAGTTTTATGGCGCGGTCGGCACCACGCTGCTGGCGGCGCTTGAGAGCAATCACGTGCCGGTGAATGCCGCATGCCGTGCGGGCGTATGCGGCTGCTGTAAAACGCGGGTGCTGTCTGGCGAGTACAGCGTGACGAGCACCATGACGCTGACGGAGCAGGAGATTGCCGACGGCTACGTGCTGGCGTGTTCGTGTCATCCGGCAGGCGATCTGGTTCTGGCGTGATGTGATTTTTGCGTGGCGGGTTTGTGTGGCGGCGGGTGCGCTACGCTTACCCGCCCTACGTAAAATCAACGCGATAAATTCTGTAGGGTGGGTAAGCGAAGCGCACCCACCATAACCATAAAACCAATCCAACGCCCCCTGTAGGGTGGGTAAGCGCAGCGCACCCACCATGCCCGTAAAACTCACCCAACTCACGGCTACGTCCCTTCCTGCCTGCGATTTTGAACTACGCTTGTAACCGTTATCACTACTTCTCACTAAGGAGGGAGCATGAAACAGACCGTCGCGTCATATATCGCTAAAACCCTGGAGCAGGCGGGCGTGAAACGCATCTGGGGCGTAACGGGTGATTCGCTCAATGGCCTCAGCGACAGCTTAAACCGCATGGGCACTATCGAGTGGATGTCCACCCGCCATGAAGAGGTCGCGGCGTTCGCGGCGGGTGCCGAAGCGCAACTGACCGGTGAGCTGGCGGTCTGCGCGGGCTCCTGTGGGCCTGGCAACCTGCACCTCATCAACGGCCTGTTTGACTGCCACCGCAACAATGTCCCCGTGCTGGCCATCGCCGCGCATATTCCCTCCAGTGAAATCGGCAGCGGCTATTTCCAGGAGACGCACCCGCAGGAACTGTTTCGCGAATGCAGCCACTATTGCGAGCTGGTCTCAAGCCCGGAGCAGATCCCGCAGGTGCTGGCCATCGCGCTGCGTAAAGCGGTGCTGGAGCGCGGCGTCTCGGTGATTGTTCTGCCTGGCGACGTGGCGCTGAAACCTGCGCCGGAAGAGGTCAGCCCCGGCTGGTATCACGCGCCGCAGCCGGTCATCGTGCCGCCGCATGACGAACTCAAAAAGCTCGCCCAGCTGCTGCGTTACTCCGATAACATCGCGCTGATGTGCGGCAGCGGCTGCGCGGGCGCGCATCAGGAGCTGCTGGAATTCGCCCGCACGCTGAAAGCGCCCATCGTCCACGCCCTGCGCGGCAAAGAGCATGTCGAGTATGACAACCCGTATGACGTGGGTATGACCGGGCTTATCGGCTTCTCGTCCGGCTATCACACTATGATGAACGCCGACACGCTGATCCTCCTCGGCACCCGCTTCCCCTACCGCGCGTTCTACCCTACCCACGCCAAAATCATTCAGATTGATATCAACCCCGGCAGCATCGGCGCGCACAGCAAAGTGGACATGGCGCTGGTGGGCGATGTGAAAGCAACGCTCGCCGCCCTTCTGCCGCTGCTGGAAGAGAAAACCGACCGGCACTTCCTGGACAAAGCGCTGGAAGATTACCGCGACGCGCGCAAGGGGCTGGATGACCTGGCGCAGCCGAGCGAGAAAGCGCTGCATCCGCAATATCTGGCCCGCCAGATAAGCCATTTCGCCGCGCCGGACGCCATTTTCACCTGCGATGTCGGCACGCCGACGGTATGGGCCGCGCGTTATCTGGAGATGAATGGCCAACGCCGCCTGCTCGGTTCGTTTAACCACGGTTCGATGGCGAACGCGATGCCGCAGGCGATAGGCGCTCAGGCGAGCGCGCCGGGGCGTCAGGTGGTGGCGATGTGCGGCGACGGCGGTTTCAGTATGCTGATGGGCGATCTGCTTTCGCTGGTGCAGCTCAAGCTGCCGGTGAAAGTCATCGTCTTTAATAACAGCGTGCTGGGCTTTGTGGCGATGGAGATGAAAGCGGGCGGCTATCTGACCGACGGCACCGATCTGCACGCCACCAACTATGCGCGCATCGCCGAAGCCTGCGGCATTCCGGGCATTCGCGTTGAGAAAGCGAGCGAACTGGACGACGCCCTTTCGCGCGCCTTCAGCACCGACGGCCCGGTGGTGGTGGACGTTACCGTCGCCAAAGAGGAGCTGGCGATGCCGCCGCAAATCAAAATGGAGCAGGCCAAAGGCTTCAGCCTCTATATGCTGCGCGCCATCATTAACGGCCGCGGGGATGAGGTTATCGATCTGGCGAAAACCAACTGGTTCCGGTAAAAGAGTCTTTTCTGTTCACTGAAAAGGATATGCCGTGATCGATTTACGCAGCGATACCGTCACGCGCCCGGGCAAAGCGATGCTGGAGCGCATGATGGCGGCCCCCACCGGGGATGATGTTTATGGCGACGACCCAACCGTCAACGCGCTTCAGGACTATGCCGCGCGTTTAAGCGGTAAAGAGGCGGCGCTGTTTCTGCCAACAGGCACCCTGGCCAACCTGGTGGCGCTGCTGAGCCACTGCGAGCGCGGCGAGGAGTATATCGTCGGCCAGCTCGCGCATAATTATCTGTATGAAGCAGGCGGCGCGGCGGTGCTCGGCAGCATTCAGCCGCAGCCGATTGAGGCCGACGGTGACGGTACGCTGCCGCTGGACAAAGTGGCGGCCAAAATCAAACCCGACGACATTCATTTCGCCCGCACCCGACTGCTGAGCCTGGAGAATACCCATAACGGCAAAGTGCTGCCGCGTGACTATCTCCAGCAGGCGTGGGACTTCACCCGCGAGCGCGGTCTCGCGCTGCACGTGGATGGCGCGCGCATCTTTAACGCGGTGGTGGCGTATGGCTGCGAGCTGAAAGAGATCGCGCAGTATTGCGACACCTTCACTATCTGCCTCTCGAAAGGGCTTGGCGCGCCGGTGGGCTCGCTGCTGGTCGGCAGCCATGACTATATTAAGCGCGCGAAACGCTGGCGGAAAATGACCGGCGGCGGTATGCGTCAGGCAGGTATTCTCGCCGCAGCCGGCCTGTATGCGCTGGAGCATAACGTCGCGCGTCTGAAAGAGGACCACGACAACGCGGCCTGGCTTGCCGCGGCGCTGCGCGACGCGGGTGCAGAAGTGCGCCGTCACGACACCAATATGCTGTTTGTCAGCGTGCCGCAGGCGCAGGTCGCCGCGCTGGGCGCGTTTATGAAATCGCGCAATGTGCTGATTAGCGCCGCGCCGGTGACGCGTCTGGTGACGCACCTTGATGTCAACCGCGAGCAGCTTGAAACCGTCGTGGCGTACTGGCGGGAATTTTTACAGCAAACGGCATAACGCGTTTACAGCGCTGCGGCGAGGGGAATATTCAGCTGCGCTAAAGCGCATTGTTACGTTGTTCCCATTGCATCAGCGCTGATTTCACGGAAGAATGCGCGGCTAAACGTTACAGCACAGTGGATCGATATGAAGGTACTGGTCACGGGCGCCACCAGCGGTTTAGGCCGAAACGCGGTCGAATATTTACGTCATCAGGGCGTCCAGGTCAGAGCCACCGGGCGCAACGAGGCGATGGGCAGACTGCTTGAGAAAATGGGCGCGGAGTTTATTCACGCCAATTTAACCGAACTGGTTTCATCGCAGGCGAAAGCGATGCTGGCCGGTATCGATACGCTCTGGCACTGTTCCAGCTTTACCTCTCCCTGGGGCCCGCAGGAGGCGTTCGATCTCGCGAACGTGCGCGCCACCCGCCGCCTCGGCGAATGGGCCGTCGCCTGGGGCGTGCGCAATTTCGTGCATATCTCCTCGCCCGCGCTCTATTTCGATTACCACCACCATCGCGATATCCGCGAAGATTTCCGCCCGCACCGGCTGGCTAACGCTTTTGCACGCAGCAAAGCCGCCAGCGAAGAGGTCATTCAGCTGCTGGCGCAGGCCAACCCGCAGACGCGCTTTACCATTCTGCGTCCGCAAAGCCTGTTCGGGCCGCACGATAAAGTCTTTTTCCCGCGCCTGGTGCAGATGATGCGCCATTACGGCAGCGTGTTGCTGCCGCGCGGCGGCGAGGCGATGGTCGATATGACCTATCACGAAAACGCGGTTCATGCGATGTGGCTTGCAAGCAGCAGCGCCTGCGACGCCCTGCCGTCAGGCCGCGCTTATAACATCACCAACGGCGAAGCGCGCCCGCTGAAAAGCATCGTGCAGAAGCTGATTGATGAACTGGGGATGTCGTGCCGTATCCGCTCGGTGCCCTACCCGATGCTGGATATGATGGCGAGAAGTCTGGAGCGGCTCGGCAAGCATTCCCATAAAGAGCCAGCGCTGACCCATTACGGCGTCTCCAAGCTGAACTTCGATTTCACGCTGGATATCAGCCGCGCTGAAAATGAGCTCGGCTATAAGCCGGTGGTGTCGCTGGATGAAGGCATCGAGCGCACCGCGTACTGGCTGCGCGATCACGGCACGCTGCACCGCGGATAACACCCATCACCAGTAAAAAAACGCCGCATTGCGCGGCGTTTTTTATTTCGGGCTGTGGAATCTCACCCCTGACCATATTTCTCCAGCAGCGCCCCGGCGATGGCCTCGCTTTGCGCGTCCGGCAGGCCATCGTAGCGTGCGGGGCGAAAGTGCATCTGAAACGCCTGAATCACACGTTTGCGCTGCGCCTCGCTCATCTGCGGCGTCACTTCATAGCCGTAGCGCGCCAGCAGATCCAGCAGCGTTGCTTCATCCACCGGCGCGTAAGGGTTACGCCCGGCGAGATAAAACGCCACGCGCGATTCATCCGGCCATGCCCCGATCCCTTGTGCCGCCAGCGCCTGCCACGGAAAGAGCGGCCCCGGATCGTCTTTGCGCTGCGGCGCGATATCCGCATGCGCCACGACGTTTTGCGGGGCAATCTGGTAGCGCTGAATGATGTCGCGCGCAAGCTTGCTGAGCACGGCTATCTGCGGCGGGCTGAACGGGAAGTACTGCTTCTGACCGTCGATTTTCCGGTAGCCGTAGTTTTCCAGCTCAATGCCCACGGAGGTATCGTTCAGGCGCGTGGCTCCACGCCAGAAACTGATGCCCGCATGCCACGCCAGCTCGCGCTCCGGCACCAGCTGCCAGATAACCGGTTTGCCGCCTTTTTGCGGCGGGTTCGCCGGGATCAGATAGTGCGAGCTGACGTGCCGGTCGGTCAGCGTGGCAAGCGAGGTGTCAAAATCATCGGCGGTGTAGTGAATAACTAGCACTTTGATGCGCGGATACGCCGCCTGCGCCGCGCGGCGCGTATCCACTCTATAGTCGCCGCGATCGACAATCCCTTTTTCGCCCGCGCAGCCCGCGAGCAGTGCCGCCAGTAACAGCGGCCAGCCACGCAGCTTCATCGACGGGTTTTCACCGCCGTACCGGAAACGCTCACCATCAGCATGCTGCCGTCTTTGCCGACGGTTTCATAATCGATATCGATCCCGACAACCGCATCGGCCCCCAGCGACGCCGCCTGGTCGCCCAGCTCGCGAAACGCGATTTCACGCGCCTTGCGCAGCTCTTTTTCATACGCGCCGGAGCGGCCGCCGACGATGTCGCGGATGCCTGCGAAGAAGTCGCGAAAGATATTCGCGCCGAGGATCGCCTCGCCGGTGACGACGCCGCAATACTCAACAATGACTTGTCCTTCCAGGGTTGGGGTGGTGGAAAACTGCATGGTTCTCTCCTTTTGGCTATCAATGCGTTAGCTGACGATACCAGACGCAATTCGGTCGCGATACGCTATGCTAAAAAAGTCCTGTGACAAGAAACGTAGTCCTGCTTACCGGAATAAGGAAATAAAAAATGCGCCATTCAGTTCTGACTCTGGCTCTTCCGTGCGCCCTGCTGCTGAGCGCCTGTACGACCGTGACGCCCGCCTTTAAGGATATCGGCTCGCGAAGCGGTCCGTGTGTGGAAGGCGGCCCTGATACCGTGGCGGAACAGTTCTACCAGCATCGCATCGAACAGCGCAGCCAGGGGCTGACGAACCTGACGTCTCTGCGTCCCTATTTAAGCGATTCGCTCTATCAGTTGCTGGATAAATCGAACCGTGAGAACCATGCCGGGAACGGCTTCTTGCGTACCGATCCGTTCTCCAGCCGCACCGAAACGCCTGAGCGCGTGCGCGTCGCCAGCGCCTCGCGTATCCCGAACACCGACGCACGCAATATTCCGCTGCGTGTGGAGCAGCAGCGCGGCGAGACAAAATGGCTTGATGAAGTGCTGATGGTGCGCGAAGGCCAGTGCTGGACGGTGGACGATGTGCGCTATCTGGGCGGCACCGTACATGCGCCAGCGGGCACGCTGCGCCAGTCGCTGGAGCGTCGCTAAGCGCGCTGGGGGTGGCGTGCGATAAACCGTCTGGCTTAGCGCCATCTGGCCGACATTTATTCTTGCCCCACCCCCACCCCGCTATTTCGTGCTGGTTTTGTACCGTAAATGTGGAGAATATTAAGTTTTAACGCACTAATATTGCATAACTATTCTGCCAACGGTACTATTCGCGGTCTCAATTGCTATTCAACTGCTACGCATGAGTATTCAACTAAACGGCATAAACTGCTTCTACGGCGCGCATCAGGCGCTGTTTGACATCACGCTCAGCTGCCCCGAGGGCGAAACGCTGGTGTTGCTTGGCCCAAGCGGCGCGGGTAAAAGCTCGCTGCTGCGGGTACTCAATTTGCTGGAGATGCCGCGTTCCGGGCAGCTCAGCATTGCGGGCAACCAGTTTGATTTCGCGAAGGCGCCGGGCGACAAAGCGATTCGCGAACTGCGCCGCAACGTCGGCATGGTCTTCCAGCAGTACAATCTGTGGCCGCACCTGACGGTGCTGGATAATCTTATCGAGGCCCCGTGCCGGGTGCTCGGGCTCAGCAAAGAGGCCGCGCGTAAGCGTGCCGATAAACTGCTGGAACGCCTGCGCCTGACGCCGTATGTCGATCGTTATCCGCTGCACCTTTCCGGTGGTCAGCAGCAGCGCGTGGCGATTGCGCGCGCGCTGATGATGGAGCCGCAGGTGCTGCTGTTCGACGAACCGACGGCCGCGCTCGACCCGGAAATCACCGCGCAGATAGTCAGCATCATCCGCGAGCTCTCCCAGACCGGGATCACGCAGGTGATTGTGACGCATGAAGTGGAAGTGGCGCGTAAAACCGCCAGCCGGGTAGTCTATATGGAAAATGGACATATTATCGAGCAGGGCGACGCGAGCTGCTTTAGCGCCCCTGCGACCGAGGCGTTTAAAAACTATCTTTCCCACTGAAGATGACCGGAATAATGACAATGAAAAACGTATTGATTGCCGCGCTTCTCGCAAGCGTTAGCCTTTCCGCCGCCGCAGCACAAACTATTCGTTTCGCAACCGAAGCCTCTTACCCTCCGTTTGAGTCCATGGATGCGGGCAACAAAATCGTCGGTTTCGACGTCGATCTGGCCAACGCGCTCTGTAAAGAGATCGATGCGACCTGCACCTTCACCAACCAGGCGTTCGACAGCCTGATCCCGGCGCTGAAATTCAAGCGTGTGGACGCGGTCATGGCTGGCATGGATATCACGCCTGAGCGCGAAAAACAGGTGCTGTTTACTACGCCGTACTACGACAACTCCGCGCTGTTCGTGGGTTTACAGGGTAAAAACAGCAGCATCGAACAGCTGAAAGGCAAGCGCGTGGGCGTGCAGAACGGCACCACTCACCAGAAATACATCACCGACAAACACCCGGAAATCACCACGGTGCCGTATGACAGCTACCAGACCGCGCGCCTGGATCTGCAAAACGGCCGTATCGACGCCGTATTCGGCGACACTGCCGTTGTGACCGAGTGGCTGAAAACCAACCCGAAACTGGCCGCCGTTGGCGATAAAGTGACGGACAAAGACTATTTCGGCACCGGCCTTGGCATCGCGGTTCGTCAGGGCAACACCGAGCTTCAGCAGAAATTCAACACTGCGCTGGAGAAAGTGAAGAAAGACGGCACTTACAAGGCCATCTACGACAAATGGTTCCAGAAGTAATCGCCTGAATGAACGATATGTTACCTTTAGCAAGCGCCGCCGGGATGACCGTCGGCCTTGCCGTTTGCGCGCTTGGCCTGGGGCTGGTGCTGGCGATGCTGTTCGCCGTGCTGGAATCGGCGAAGTGGCGGCCGGTCGGCTGGCTTGCCACGGCGCTGGTTACCCTTCTGCGCGGCCTGCCGGAAATTCTGGTGGTGCTGTTTATCTATTTCGGCTCCTCGCAACTGCTGCTCACCCTCTCGGACGGCTTTACGATCCCGCTTGGTTTCACGTCCATTCCGGTACAAGTGCAGATCGATAATTTCGACGTCAGCCCGTTCCTGTGCGGTGTGATTGCCCTCGCCCTGCTCTATTCCGCCTATGCCTCGCAGACGCTGCGCGGCGCGCTGAAAGCGGTGCCGCACGGCCAGTGGGAATCGGGCCAGGCGCTGGGCCTGTCGAAATCGGCGATTTTCTTTCGTCTCGTGATGCCGCAGATGTGGCGCCACGCGCTGCCGGGGCTTGGCAACCAGTGGCTGGTGCTGCTGAAAGACACCGCGCTGGTGTCGCTGATTAGCGTGAACGATTTGATGCTGCAAACCAAAAGTATTGCCACCCGCACCCAGGAGCCGTTTACCTGGTACATTATCGCGGCGGCGATTTATCTGGTGATCACCCTGATAAGCCAGTACATCCTTAAGCGTATCGACCTGCGCGCCACGCGCTTTGAGCGGAGGCCGGGCTGATGCTGGATTACTTACCAGAGCTGTTAAAAGGGCTGCACACCAGCCTGACGCTCACCGCGGCGTCGATAGCCGTAGCACTGGTGCTGTCGGTGATTTTCACGATTATCCTGACGCTGAAAACGCCGGTGCTGGTCTGGATTGTGCGCGGCTACATTACGCTCTTTACCGGTACGCCGCTGCTGGTGCAGATCTTCCTGATTTACTACGGGCCGGGGCAGTTCCCGTCACTGCAGAATTTTCCGTGGCTGTGGCATGTGCTCTCCGAGCCGTGGCTGTGCGCGCTGGTGGCGCTGTCGCTGAACTCGGCGGCGTATACCACGCAGCTCTTTTACGGGGCTATCCGGGCGATCCCGGAGGGCCAGTGGCAGTCCTGCGGGGCGCTGGGCATGAGCCGTAAAGATACGCTGGCGATCCTGCTGCCGTATGCGTTCAAGCGCGCGCTGTCGTCCTATTCCAACGAAGTGGTGCTGGTGTTCAAGAGTACGTCGCTTGCCTACACCATTACGCTGATGGAAGTGATGGGCTACGGGCAACTGCTGTATGGCCGCACCTATGATGTGATGGTGTTTGGCGCGGCGGGCGTGATTTATCTTATCGTCAACGGCCTGCTGACGCTTCTGATGCGTTTGATCGAGCGCCGCGCGCTGGCGTTTGAGCGCCGCAGTTAGTTCTCTCTGCCCTCTCCCTTTATGGGAGAGGGTTTTCTGTTTGTTTTATGGCGGGTGCGCTGCGCTTACCCGCCCTACGCAAATCTGAATCTTCTTTTGTAGGGTGGGTAAGCGACGCGCACCCGCCAGTCTGAAAACCTGAATATTCTTTGTAGGGCGGGTAAGCGCAGCGCACCCGCCATCTCCCCTCACCCGCACAACCAAATAAAATACTTATACGTTTTTATTGCATATAAATTCACATAATGGCATGGTGTCAACACGCCGGGTAAACGGTGACATAAAATAAGATTGACAGACGGGAGCTTCACGCATGAAAAAAATCATTCTGGCCGCCATGCTCGCTGGCGTCGCATTCCACGCCGCGGCAGCGGATAAAATCAGCTTCGGTTCTTCGGCAACCTACCCACCTTTTGAGTCGCTCGACGCCAGCAATCAGATCGTCGGTTTCGACATCGATCTCGCCAAAGCGTTATGCAAACAAATGCAGGCGGAATGCACCTTCACCAACCATGCTTTCGACAGCCTGATCCCGGCGCTGAAATTTAAAAAATATGATGCCGTTATCTCTGGCATGGATATCACGCCGGAGCGCCAGAAACAGGTCGCCTTTACCGCGCCGTATTACGCCAACTCTGCCATCGTTATCGCTAAAAAAGGCGCATATAAATCTTTCGATGATCTGAAAGGCAAACGTATCGGTATGGAAAACGGCACCACGCACCAGAAATATCTCCAGGATAAACACCCGGAAGTGAAAACCGTGGCGTATGACAGCTACCAGAACGCGATTATCGACCTGAAAAATGGCCGTATCGACGGCGTCTTCGGCGATACCGCCGTGGTGAACGAATGGCTGAAGAACAATCCGCAGCTCGGCACCGCGTCAGAAAAAGTCACCGACCCGCAATACTTCGGCACCGGCCTTGGCATTGCGGTACGCCCGGATAACGTTGCGCTGCTGAAAAAACTTAACGACGCGCTGGCGGCCATTAAAGCCGATGGCACTTATCAGAAAATCAGCGACCAGTGGTTCCCGCAGTAAACGCCGCATTTACCTTTCAAGGCCCGCCACGCGGGCCTTCATTTTTTATATGGCGCGTAAATGGATGTGAAGATAAGTGACGGGTGTTATGCAGGCCCAGGCGGCGGGTGCGCTGCGCTTACCCGCCCTACGACTCCGAATAAGCCTTACCATCTTGCATAGGGTGGGTAAGCATCAGCGCACCCACCTTTGCGTTCTGGCGGGTGCGCTTTGCTTACCCGCCCTACAACCCCGAATGAGCCTTACCATCTTGCGTAGGGTGGGTAAGCGTCAGCGCACCCACCTTTGCGTTCTGGCGGGTGCGTTTGCTTACCCGCCCTACAACTTCAATGAGCCTTACCATCTTGCGTAGGGTGTGTAAGCGTTAGCGCACCCACCACTCAAAAAAACCGGTGTTTACTCCCGCACCAGCAGCGTCAACACCTCGTAATGCGCCGTATGCGGGAACATATCGAATAACTGCACGCGGGCGATGCGATAACCCGGCAACTCGCCGATGTCTTTCGCCATCGTCTGCGCGTTACAGCTGGAATAGATAATATAGCGCGGGGCCATATGGCTCAGATATTCACACAACGCCTTCCCGATACCGCGCCGCGGCGGGTTAACGAGAACGAGGTCAGGCACCGCCTGCTGGCCGGTCGCGAAATCGGTCGAATCCAGCGCCTGAAAATGC